>JBKEBV010000054.1:0-25253 GCA_047973315.1 Propioniciclava sp. | reverse complement strand
CACGTCGTCAGGATCAAGCACCTGACCGGACCCCGAATCAAGATCAGCTCGCGTCTTCAACACCAGACTGCTGTCCTCATAACGCACACTCACCGCATCCGTATGCTGCCGATCCAACACCTGGTCCCCAGCGGCCTGCGCCGCAGCAAGTCCCGTCACAGACGAGAACAGAACGCACGCGGCGCCGATGATTGCGAGCGCTCGACGGACGCTAAACGAGGAACGTGGTCGGACGGGGGCGTGGACAGATGACATCAGCCAGTCTTCACTTTTCACGTCGGAGGGACAGGGGCGTTTGGACACCGTTATATGAGAATGATTATCATATTCATATGAAGGCGTCAACCTCGGTCGGCTGGGATGTCCTTGGACAGCTTGTGCGACCGACGCACCGGTTGTTGACGCTCACGATGTCCGCTGCACTGTTGTTCACAGGGTGCACCGCGAAGCCCACGCTGACGGCACAGGCCAATCGGCTCCAGGTGGTGACAACGACCGGAATCCTGCGTGATCTTGTCCACCGGGTGGGCGGCGAGCGGGTTGACGTCGTCTCGATTGTCCCAGACAACGCCGACCCGCACACCTACGAGCCGACCCTGCGCGACGCGCGCAACGTCGTGTACGCCGATGTGGCCTTCTCCAATTACGCGATGCTGGAGGAGCAATCGGTCATCAAGACTCTCGACGCAAATCTCACTGACGAGGCCATCAGCGTTTCGCTGGCCGAGGAGTCGGTCAAGTACGCAGCAGAGATCATTCCGCTCGTAGAGGATGTCAATCTCGACACTGTCTGGCTCGGTCTGCGCGCCCACGGCACTGGGCAGCAATACGGTGCGACCCGCACGTCGCAAGTGCTTCTCTCGGCAACCGCCGCCACCGGACCCGGAAACGTGTTCGCGTACCTGACCGGAACATTCGGAGACACCGACGTGTACTTCGACTCATCCGATGGCTTCGATGCCGCCACTGGCTTTCGGACCGACACCATGACGCTTCCCGCAGGTGCTCACACCCACTTGTCCTGGGCCTTCACCGCACCTGGCCACTACACGCTCACCCTCCGCGCTGAGCTCAAGACCGAGGAAACTGCCAAGCCGGTCCAGCTTGGCGAAGCAACCTACACCTTCGCGGTCGGCGTCAACCCATCCGATGTCTCCCAAGAGGCCGGGATGTCGGATCCTGTGATCCTCAACGAAGGGCATGCCGACGTTACCGTCAATGTCGACCACAGTCGGCTGGAGGTTCGCTATGACCCAGAAGGTGGCGGGGAGCAGACCCAGCGCTCCTACCCTGCCGATCAGGTGGTCATCGATGTTCCCGCGAAGGCTCTAGACGAAATACCGGCTGGACACCAATACAGTTTCCTCGGTCGAGCCGGCCAGCAGATCTACCAACTCCCCCAAGCGGTCCTTGGTAAGCATGTTCATGGGGAGATCGACCCCCACCTATGGCAGGACGTGGGAAATGCCATGGCCTATGTTCAACTCATCCGCGACACCCTCATTGAGGCCGATCCCGCCAACGCCCGTGATTACGCAGCGAACGCCGCCGCCTATCTGAAGCAACTGGCCGACACCGACGACTATGTACGCGACACCATCGCACAAATCCCGCCCCCCACCCGCCACTTGGTGACGACCCACGACGCCTTCGGTTACCTCGCCCATGCCTATGACCTGTCCGTCGCCGGGTTCGTCACCCCCAATCCGTCAGCGGAGGAATCGCTCTCGGATCGCAAGAAGCTCACCGAGACCCTCCGAACCCTGGACATTCCGGCTGTATTTCTCGAACCGAACCTGAAGGCACGGGCCGCGACACTCACCCAGGTCGCCGATGAAATGGGCATCCGCGTCTGCACGATCTACGGCGACACCTTCGACGAACACGTCACCACCTACGTCGACATGATGCGCTTCAACGCTGACTCGTTGCGCGCCTGCCTCTCTGAGGCTCCCTAACTCAACACACAACCAGGAAAGGACCCTTCCCTGATGAGGATCGCCACGCACCACCGGGTACATCGCCGGGACCGCCGACTGCTCCGGAGCACGCTGGCTGCCACTCTCGCGCTGATGTGGCTGTGCATCCCAGGCACAGCCATCGCTGAGACCGAGCCGGACCTGGCCCAAACCCTCGACGACCGCCCGATCGTGCACGGCGAGCATGTCATAGAGACCGGACACATCGACCTTGGCCCCAAGTATGAGGACGACGGCACCTGGCGGTTCATGATCCATGACGATGCCGCCCGGTCCGACAGCAGCGCCCCCAGCGTCTGGCGCTACCCGCAAGAAACCGTGTTTCATGTCCTCGACGCGGCCAAGCTGACAGTGCCTGACGATCCAGCCTATGAGTTCCTCGGCGCAGAACCCGGAGCCGAGGTCTATGTCATCCCACAGACACAGAACACCGACGTCGTCTGGCTCGGTTGGAATACCCAAGATCCTGAGGTCATGGAGACCATCGACCGGGGCATTACCCTCTCGCTGGACGGGTTCCAGGGACCCGGGCGGGTCACGGTCTACCTCCAATCAGGCTCCTTTGGCGAACCCGAGATCCTCTGGGAGTCCAGCATCGTCGAACGGCAACCCCTCTGGGTCGATGTGAACACCCACACCCATGCGAACTGGGTCTTCACCGAACCCGGCATCTATCTGCTTGAAATCACCGCCGAGGCAACCTTGCTCGACGGATCAACCGTGTCCGACACTCAGCAGTTGCTCCTCGCCGTCGGCAGCGCAACCTCCCCTGCAGATGGCCTGTCGGCTACCTCGCAGGACGACACATCTGGCTCACAAGCAAGTTCAACGCCGCCATCGGCCGGGCCGGATTCTGCTGGTGGCAACACCAGCGACCCAGCTAGCAGCGGCCCGTCCCCGATCCTGCTGGGTGCTGCCCTGCTGGGCGCCCTTGCGCTCACCATCTGGTTGACCGTGATGGCGGTGCGAAGTCAGCGCGCGAAACAACGCGTTCTTTCCGCACGGGCCAAGCACACCGACTCCTCCGACGGGTCACCCCGTGAGTGAGCAGTCGGCGCTTGCGATCAAGGAGGTTGCTGTCGATCTGGGTGGGATGCGCGTGCTCCACTCAGTCAACCTGGTGATTGACCGTGGCGAGTTGGTGGCGCTGATCGGTCCCAACGGAGCTGGAAAGACAACCCTGCTCCGAGCGATCCTGGGCCTGGAGCGAACGGCTGCTGGACGGATCCATGTCAACGGGAGGGCAGCGGGCAGGCGACGGGGGGCGATCGGATATGTGCCGCAGCGGCACGAGTTCGCGTGGGACTTCCCCATCAGCGTGGCTCGCACGGTAGCCACCGGCCTGACCGGGCAACTCGGGCTCCTGCGCCGGGCCGGGGCCACTCAGTGGCGTGCGGTTGCCGATGCACTCGACCGCGTCCAGATGGCCAACCTTGCCGATCGCCCCATCGGCCAGCTCTCCGGCGGCCAACGCCAACGCGTACTGGTCGCCCGCGCCCTCGCTCTCCGCCCCACCGTCCTGCTGCTGGACGAGCCCTTTACCGGTCTAGACATGCCCACACAGGAACTCCTAGGCGGTCTGTTCTCCCAGCTCGCCCACGAGGGACGCGCAGTGTTGATGACGACCCATGACCTCATCAATGCCATCGACACCGCGGACCGTATCGCCTTGCTGAACCGAACCCTGATCGCCGTGGACACCCCGCAAGGGCTGGTCGCCGAACCTAACCGTTGGGCCGACACCTTCGGCGTCGGGAGAGACTCGGCCTTGGTACGCATGCTGCAGGCCGTCCGGCGTGACCCCATCTCGACAGGGAGCCACCTGTGAGCCCGCTCGACTTCCTGACTGATCTGACCAATCCGGACCTCGCGTTCCTCCCCAGGGCATTAGCTGTGGCATTGATGTCGTCGGTTGTCTGCGGAGTGGTCGGCTGCCATGTCGTGCTGCGAGGGATGGCATTCATCGGGGATGCCGTTGCCCACGCGGTATTCCCTGGGCTAGCGATCGCATTCGTCGTTTCCGGGAATCTCGTGCTGGGCGGTTCCCTCGCGGGGATCATCACAGCAGTTCTCGTCGCTGTCTTCTCGCAGAACCGTCGCCTCAAGGAAGACTCCATCATCGGGATCCTCTTCGTAGCAGCCTTCGCCCTCGGACTAGTCATCATCTCCCAGGCGCCTGGCTACGCCGGGTCACTACAACAGTTCCTGTTCGGCTCCATCACCGGCATCCCCGACAGCGATCTGTACGTCGTCAGCCTCACCGGGGTGGCAGTTCTGTTGGTTCTCCTACTCTTCCACAAGGAACTCGTCACCGTCTCCCTAGATCGCGAATCTGCCCGAGCCCTCGGTTTGCGGGTGTTCTGGCTTGACCTCATGCTCTACGTCCTGGTCACGCTTGCCGTTGTCATCAGTGTGCAGACCATCGGAAACATCCTGGTCTTAGCGCTCCTCGTCACCCCTGCTGCCACCGCACGTTTCCTGACCGACCGACTGGGGGTGATGATGCTGCTGGCACCGGCCATCGGAGCGCTGAGCGCCGTCGTGGGGCTGTACCTGTCCTGGTCCTGGGACCTGCCCACCGGAGGAACTATCGTCTTGGTACTCACCGCCGCGTTCTTCCTTGCCTGGACGTTCGCCCCCCGACAAGGGCTATTGAGTAAGGTGACCGGCACCGCCCACATGAAGGCACGCCAGAGAAGGGACGATGCAGGTGGGATTCAGCTGGCTGGGCAATAGTCGGTCGATCACCATCACCACAGCGATGCCAACGAAGAACGAGAGGTAGGCCACGCTCAGGGCGACGCCCTCCGAATAACGGTCGAGGAGCCCATCGATGGCCAGCGGCAAGATCTCCATAAAGCTGACCATCAGCATCGCCCCGGAAGAGAACGCCAAGGCAACAGCCAGCCAGGGTCGAGCCAACTCACGCCGCGTAATGACGAACAGCCCACCGATCGACGTCGCCAGGCCAGCCAGCAGCGAAACGAGCAAGGCCTGAAGCATAGGGTCACGCTCACCGCCGGAAGGCGCGCGAGGAGGCAGCAGCGCCCCTCAAGCGCCCCTTTGATGAGAACTGTTGTCATTTGTAGGCTTGGGGTTCGAGCATGAACCACCAAAGGAGCATGATGAGCGAGCCCACCGCACCCGCCGAGTACTGGGAAACCCAGTACTCCGAAAACCCACGGCGCTGGTCCGGCCGAGTCAATCAGACCCTGGCTGACGTTGTTCAGGGGCTTCCCGCCGGTGTTGCCCTTGACCTCGGGTGCGGGGAGGGCGGCGATGCTGTCTGGTTGGCCGAGCAGGGTTGGCAGGTGGTCGCCGTCGACATCTCGGCAACGGCCATCTCGCGAGGGGCCGAAGGAGCCGATATGAGAGGTGTGGGAGACAAGATCACCTGGGTCGCACGTGACCTGTCGACCTGGGCCAGTGAGCAGACCTTTGATTTGGTGACGGCCTCGTTCTTCCACTCCACCGTCGAATTGCCTCGCACCGCGATCTTGCGCCGCGCCGCTGACCAGGTCAGGCCAGGCGGGCATCTCTTAGTCGTCTCCCACGTGATCGAGTCCATCGAGGACGTGCCGCCATGGGCAGTGCGTCACCATGGCACCGACGACAACAATGATCCTGAGCTCGAAAGGCACGCGAGCATCTTGCTGACACCCGACCAAGAGATCACCGAGTTGGCCCTGGACCCTGCACAGTGGGACGTCGTGCTCGAGGAGGTACGCGGGCGGGAGACCATCGGGCCAGACGGAGCCGAGACGGCTATCGTCAAGGATGGGGTTGTCCTCATGCGACGAAGCCTAACCTGACTCAGGGGCTACGCGTCCGGGTGAGGACTGCTCACCGTCATCGGCATCATCGTGCCGGGTGGTTCTCGGAATCGCGTTAGGGTAACCGCAGCCAGGCCGGTGGTGATCGGGACGGCAGCAATGAGCCCCATGGTGGACACCGCGCTACGAACGACCTCCTGTGCGATGAACTGGGTCGTCACCACCTGGCCGAGAGAAGTACCGTCAGCCACGTGGTAGGTGAGATCCACCGCTGTCGAAACAACTATCCCCCCTGCGCCCCTGATAACACGATCCACGATGGTGGTGATCACAATGGAGCGAGCAGCCCCTTTGAGAACGTTTCTCATCTAGCATGGTGGGGACACCCGCTGACAGACCAGCAGAAAGAGAGCCGATGACCAATCCTCAACAACTCGACCGATTTCAGAACAGCCCTGGGTTTATCGCCGCCCTCGATCAGAGTGGAGGCAGTACCCCCAAGGCACTCCTCGCGTATGGGATCGATGAGTCGCAGTACACCAATGACGCCGAGATGTTCGACCTGATCCATCAGGCCCGTTCCCGGATCATCACGAGTCCGGTCTTCACCAACGACCGGATTCTCGCCGCGATCCTGTTCGAGGGAACTCTCGACCGCCGCCTCGACGGTCAACCGGTCACCGAGTACCTGTGGGCGACCAAGGGGATCATTCCGTTCCTCAAGATCGACAAGGGACTGCAGGACGAAGCCGACGGGGTCCAACTCATGCGCGACATCCCCGCTCTCGCCGATACCCTGGCTCGGGCCGCTGCCGCAGGGGTCTTCGGGACCAAGGAGCGCTCGGTCGTCCACGCCGCCAACCCTGACGCGATCAACCGCATCGTCGATCAGCAATTCGAGGTCGGTCATCACGTCCTCGCCGCCGGACTTCTGCCGATCCTCGAACCGGAGGTCAGCATCCAGGCCCCCGACAAAGCCGAGGCCGAGTCGCTTCTCAAGCAGGCTATCTGGGAACGTCTCGACGGCCTCGGTGATCAACAAATCGCCTTGAAGCTCACTATTCCATCCGTGGACGGCTTCTACTCCGACCTCATCGCGCATCCACGGGTCGCGCGCGTGGTCGCCCTGTCCGGAGGGTACAGCCGTGACGATGCAAACCAGCGTCTCGCCCGTAACCCTGGGCTCATCGCCAGCTTCAGCCGGGCACTGCTCGACGGTCTCAGTGCACAACAGAGCCCCGAGGAGTTCGACCACACCCTGGACGCCTCTATCCAGGCCATCTATCAGGCCTCCATCGCCTGAGCTACCGGGCGCAGTCGGGTCGCAAGCGTCGGCTGCCGATACCGGCCCAGGCGGGCCGATCAGCAAGATGCGATCCTAGGCGCGAGGCCGGCACCGTGCCAGCGCCACGCACATGCCCGACTCACAGCAACGCCCACCCCGTGGCCTCTTCTCGCTGCCGCCAGAAGCTCAGGTAGATCCCGTCGGCGTCGACTAACTCGGCGTGAGTGCCCACTTGGGCCACCTGCCCGTCAGCGTCCAGGACCACGATTTGGTCGGCATTGCGAATGGTGCTCAGCTTGTGGGCGATGACCAGGACCGTGGACGTCTCGCGCAGCCGTTCCAGGGCGTTCTGGATGTTCGCCTCGTTCTCGGCGTCCAAGGCGGAGGTCGCCTCGTCGACCAGCACGATCGGCGCCTGCTTGAGCAGCGCCCGCGCAATGGACACCCGTTGCCGTTCACCACCCGACAGGCGCCCGCCACCCTCCCCGACGCGGGTAGCCCAACCGTCCGGGAGCCGGTCCACAATCTCGGTGACGCCAGCGATGTCAGCGGCCCGATGTACCTCGGCCTCGGTGGCGTCGGGACGGCCGACGCGCACGTTGGCAGCCAAGGTGTCGTCGAAGAGATAGACGTCCTGGAAAACCATCGACAATTGGCCCATCAGATCGGCAGTGCTGAGGTCGCGTACATCGTGGCCGCCGAGCATCACACCGCCGGAGTCGACGTCGTAGAAACGGCTGATCAGTCGGGCGATGGTGGTCTTGCCTGATCCGGATGGTCCGACCAGCGCCGTCAGAGTGTTCGGGCGCATCGTGAAGCTGATGCCGCCCAGCACAGGCCGGTCCGGGTCGTAGCCGAACGTCACCTCGTTCAAGGAAACGCTGGCCTCGCCCACCTCAGCAGAGTCTGTGGGTTCGGGCAGGGTCGGAGCATCGAGCACTTCAGCGATGGCCTCCAGGGTGGGGGTCTGGTCTTGTAGTCCGACCATCATCTCCCCGACACCCGACAGTGTGGTCACGAGTCGTAGTGATACTCCGATGACAGCGATGGTCTCCAATGCCCCCAGCGATCCGGCCACGGCCATGTTCCCAGCGACGACGATCATAGCGACCACGATGAACTGGCTCGCCATGCCCGCCACCAGGAGCAGCCCGGACTCGATGAGCAGCATCCGCATTGAGGACTTCTCTTCGGCTTTGATCGCGGCTGCGAGGTAGGGCGGGTCCCCGGCACGGCCCGCCGAACGGAGCGCGCCCTGGGTGCTGGCGAACTCGACGATCCGCTGTGACAGTTCGTTCTTGACCGGTTCACTCTTCTGCTTGAAATGGTGCCCGAGTCGACCCATGCCCCACACGATGACGGCGTAGACCGGCACCGCCACCGTCAGCACCAGGCCGAGCCCTGGCTGCCAGAGCCACAGACCAAGCAACAAGGTCACCACCGTGGCCGAGTTGCTGACCAGGGCCCACAACATGTGTGCCAGACCCTGGCCGAGTTGCATCATGCCGGCGGTCATGGCGCGTGAATATCGGCCCGCCTCGGCCATCCCGAACCAGCCCAATGGAAGCCGAGCGATCTTGTCGCCAATGATCTGATGACACGTACGCATCACATCGATGGCCGTCCGATAACTGACAGTGGCCAGGAAATACGCGCCAACGAAGCCCACCACAGCCAGGACGGCGAGCACAGCAATCCAGCCGCCGAGGCTCAGCCCGAACGCTGCCTCGCCGGTGGCCAGTGCGGCTGTCCCCACCAACACACACAGCAGGGCCAGTCCTTCGAGGATTCCGCCGATGACCGACAGCATCACAATCCAGCGCAGATCAGCGCGCCCGGAGTCGGTGAGTAGCCGTCGGTACTGGGTCACGATGTTGACCAGCGACCCGGTGCTCTTGGTCCTACCCACCACCTGTGCGGCGTCAGTGGTACTCATGCTTGCTCCTTCACGGTGTCGGTGGTGGCGCGCCAGATCGCCTGATAGTGGGGCTGTTCGGCGAGTTCTTCATGGGTACCCTGGGCGATCACCTTGCCACCATCGAGGACGACAATGCTGTCGACTCCGCGAATCGACGCAGGCCGGTGCGCAATCACGATGACGGTCTTGCCCACGACCAGTCGCGACAGCGCCCGCTGGATGTCAGCTTCACAGTCAGGATCGGTCATCGCCGTAGCCTCATCCAACAACAGGATCGGGCGATCAGCCAGGACCGCGCGCGCGATCGCGATCCGCTGTTCCTGCCCCCCCGATAGTTGGGTATCGCGCCCGAGCACCGTGTCGTATCCGAACGGCAGGGCTTCGATGTCTGCATCAATCTGGGCTGCCTGGGCTGCCCGCCGGATCTCATCCAAAGTCGCTTCGGGACGTGCCAAGGCGATGTTCTCCGCGACACCGGCAACGAGCAGTTCAGGGCGCTGCAGCACGAACGAGACCCGAGCGTACAGATCATCCTCGGACAGATCCCTCACGTCGGCACCACCAATGCGGACCATGCCGACGTCGGGATCATGGAATCGTGCCACCAAAGTGGCCAACGTGCTCTTGCCCGAGCCCGACGGACCCACCAACGCGGTCGTGGTGCCCTCAGCGAAGGTGAGGGACACGTTGTCGAGGGCCTGGACATCGCCGTAGGAGAAACCGACCTTGTCGAGGGTGACGGTGTTGTTTTCGGGGGTGGTGCGGCTGGTTCTTGGAGCTTCGAGGTGATCGCAGTGGATCAGCGCACTGATCCGGACAGCGGCGGCGCTCGCCGTCTGCTGACCCCAGCTCTGATTGCCGAGGGTATCCATGGCGCCGGGCAGCATCAGCGAGATCAGGCTGATGGCGACGACCTGGGCGGGTTCGGCCAGCCCCACCGACACCAGCCAAGCACCGCCCCCGAAGACCACCAGCAGCAACACCGGGCCCGAGATGATGGCAGCCCCAATCGAGGAGACGCGCAACATCGGTTTGACCCACTCATAGTAGAAACCGCTGGTCGCGCTGGCCTGATCACTGAAACGTCGATGCGCCTTCCCGACCGTGCCGAAGGCCTTGACGACGTTGATCCCGGCAATGAACTCGATCGCGGTGGCCGACAACCTCTCCAACTTGTGGTCCAACTCCAGCATCATCGAGCCCATTCCTCGCATCATCAGCGCGTAGAAGACGATGTAGATCAGTGGCACCACGATCGCGATCAGACCCAGGCGCCAGTTGATCGCAAAGGCGTAGACGAGCAGGGCGATCGGCATGGTGATGGCCACCGCGTTGTCGACTGGTTTGTGTGCCACCAGCACGTGCAGGGCGGTGACGTCATCCTGAAGGGTTTTGCGCACCAGGCCGGAGGCGCGCTCACTGAACCAGGACAGCGGGGCCCGCCCGAGGGATCGCATCATCCTCTCCCGCACTGACCGGTTGAGCTTCACGTCGGCAATATGGGTACACAGCAGCGCCACAAAGTACACGAAGATCCGGGCGATGAAGGACCCGATCAACAGGCTGAGGCTCCCGTGGACCGCCCCGGCGTCCGGCAGGGTACCCCCTGCGGCGGCACTAAGCAGAATGGCCCCCAGCTGTACGAGGACCACGTACGGAACCACGGCGAGCACTCCGGACAGCACGCCAAGCAGCCTGCCCACCATCAGCAGGCCGCGCACCGGGCTGATGATGTCGGCCAGCGCCGCCTTTGCGTTCAGCTCTTCGTCGCGACTGACGCCTTCAGCCTCGACGAGCTCCGAGAGGCTCCGGTCCTCTGTTGCTGTGGTCATGGTGCTCCTTCGTGGGCGAGAGGGTGTTCGGTGACGCTCACTGGGGATCGTCCAGCGTTGTTGGGGGCGCCAAGGTGAACCAGCCGATCGGCGCAGGCGCTGACAAACTCGATGTCATGGGACACCACGATGACGGCAACTCCACGGGAGGCGACATCGCGGATGCGGGCAGCGATCTCGGTCAGATGTCGATGATCGACCCCGGAGGTCGGCTCGTCGAAGACAACCACCCGAGCGTCATCGGCGATCACCGAGGCGATCACCAGCCGTTGCTTCTGACCGCCGGACAACGACATCGGGTGCCGGTCGGCCAACGCGCCTAGCTCGAGCTGATCCAGTAGGGCTGGCACGTCGATGTCGGCACGGCTCTTGGTCCCGGTGCGTACCTCGTCGAGTACCGAACCGGAGAACAGTTGCCGGTGGACATCCTGCATCACCAGCGACGAGGTGGCCTGCCGTTGGCGCTTCGAGGCACGACGTGCGTTCCAAGCGATGACTCCGCCCTTCTCGGGGCTCGCCAGTCCGACGATCACCCGGCACAGTGTGGTCTTACCCACCCCATTGGGGCCAAGGATGGCCGATACCTGGCCCGCCGGGAACGCCAGGGAGTCGATGTCGAGGACGCGGCGGCTGCCGTAGCTAAACCGGAAATCTCGGATGGTGAGCCCGCTGGCGCCTTCATCGGTCGCCGTCGCGCGGGGTGCCAGCTCGAGCGTAGGCCGGGTCAGGGTGCGTAACCCGCGGGTTCGCCGTTCAACGTCGCTGAGCGCGAAGAACTCCGCTGCCGTCCACACTCGCTCAACGGTGCCGTCGGTCATGGTGATGACGGTGTCCACCAGACCGCGCAAGTAGTAGATCCGGTGCTCGGCAATCACCAAGGTGGCCCCGGCGGCCTTCATCACCGCCAGGATCTCGGTGATCTCATCGATGGCCTCGGGTGAAAGGTTGGACGTCGGTTCATCGAAGAGGAAGATCGACGCCGGGCTGGCCAGTGCGGTGCCGCACGCCACCCGTTGCAGTTCCCCACCCGACATCGACTGGAGTCCGCGGGGCAGCCAGGCGCTGATCCCGATCCGGTCTGCGGCAGCCCCGATGGCCTGGAGGATCTGGTCACGCGGTTCGCCAGCCTGTTGACGGGCGAAGGCCAGTTCCTCGGCCACCGTGGCGGCGAAGAACTGGTTGCGGGGATTCTGGAAGATGGTCGCGGTTCGCTGGCCCAGTTCGGTCAAGTCAGTTGCCAAGGCGTCCAGCCCGTCAATGGTCACCGTGCCAGCGACCTGGGCAGGAGTGACGTGCGGGATCAGCCCGTTCAGCAGCCGCAGCAGGGTGCTCTTGCCGCATCCTGAAGGACCTGTGATCAGTGTCGCCGACCCGCGGGGGAAGTCGTGAGTGATGTCAGTGAGGGCGACGACTGCTTCGGCCAGATCCTCAGGTTCGGGATCTTCAGAACGCAGATAGGCACAATCAACACCTGCCACGCTCAAGGCGGTCATCGCACTCCCCCGACCGGCCAGAAGGCGAAAGTCAGGACGGCGGCGATGGCGAGGACCGCAACCCAGTCGCGCCAGCTAAAGCGGTTTTCGACCATCGGCGTCGGCCGCTCGGTGCCGCCGAGGCCGCGGACCAGTCCGGAGGCGGTCAGGTCGTCGGCCAGCCGGGAGGAAGACACCAGCAGCGGAACCACCAGGTACTCGATGCTACGCAGCGGTTGCCGGAACCACGCCGACGTCGTCATCGGAATGCCGCGCAATGTCATGGCCTCGATTACGGCGACGAACTCAACGCGTGCCTGCGGGATAAAACGAAGCATGACCGCCAACGGCACCGACAGGAAGCGGGGCACGCGGGCCCGGTACATGCCGGAGACGAACGCGCTTGGGGTGACGGTGATGATGACGTAGGCAGCTGCCAGGAGCGCCACGCCGAACCGGAAGAGCCAGAACCCCAGGGTGTTGAACAGGCCGAGCAGGCCACCCTGGGCGAAAACCGGGGCCCAGAACAGGGCAGCGGTGACCGTCAGATAGGCGGCGGCCCCGGCCCACAGCCGCGGACGGCCGACCGTGGACAGCGCGGCAACGACCACGACCGCAGCGACGATGACTGCGTCCATTCGCTGCAGGGACAAGGACACGATGTTGATGGCGATCAATCCGCCCACCGCGACATAGACATTCAGCCCCCCAGTGGCTGACGCCCGCTGGGTGTCGACACTGACGGCACTGGCCAGCGAGGTAGTCGTGGCGGTCATGCCACCCCAGCCCGGCGGAAGTGCTTGCGCACCATCCGCTGACCGAACCAGCCGCCGATCAGCCCCAGGACGAAGAAGCCGACGCCGATGAAGATCAGATTGGTTCCGTTGAAGATGGCCATGTAGCCCTCGGCGTACTCCTCCCCCATGCTGGAAGTGACGTACTCGGTGTAGCCGACGCTGTCCCACACTGCCGGCAACATCGGGACCAAGTACCACAAGGTCAGGACGGCATAGGCCACAGTGTTGCGCCCCGGGTTGCGGTAATGCCCGCTCTTGGCGACCAGGTCCGCGACGAGGCCCAGCAGGGGCGTGACGATAATGCTGTACCACGGGTGACCGGTGAGGGTCATGAGCACGCTGACGATGAAAGCCAGCAGTGTGAGGGCACCCACCTTGGGAACGCGCGCCAGATACAACGCAACGACAACCCCATTGGCGAGGATGCCCAGGGCGTACCCCAGCAAGGACCCGGCCGGACCGGCCAGGCCGATCATGCCCATCCCGAACATGATGACGAAGTAGATGGCAGTGAAGATCCCGGCGTTGATCAGGTCACGGCCAGACAACGTCCTGCGCTTGGTGGGGGTGGCGGTCGTCATGGTTTCCCTCTCTCGCGGATGCCTGGGGGGCTTTCGATCCTAACCTAACTGAGAATGATTCTCATGTGGGAGCATCTCATCCAGTGGTTAGGGCACCCTTACTTGTTTTGGATACCATATCCTTACGTAAATGAAGCGCCTGGTGGGCGGCCCACCAAGCGAGACGGATTCCTACCTCGGCGCGGGCGCGCTCTCCACGTGAAGACTGCGGCGGAAACCCGGAGAGAACCACACGAAGCTCGCCACACACCCCATCACTGCGGTGGACACCAGGATCGGAAGGACCGGCCACACTCCATACAGCGCCGTACTCGCGGTCGGCGCCACCACGAAGGTCAGACCGTTGGTGGCGCCGATCAGACCCGCCAGCCCGCCCTGTTCTTCCCGGCTGATGGCCAGCGTCGGCCCGGCCGTGTACCCGGGAGCAGCAATCCCGAGACCGACCCCCACCAGGCCCATCGCCACACAGAGAACAATCACTCCCCAGTTGGGAATCAACAGAATGAAGCCCCCCACACCAACCAGTGACCCCACCCGCAGCAAGGTCACCGGCGCCCAGCCGCTCTTGGGTACCAGCACTGCCTGAGCCAGGATCATTCCCAGCCCGGCCACCAGCAGCGCCATCCCCGTCACAGCCCCAGTGGTCGCGTCATCGAGCCCCAGCCGGTCCTGAATCAGGAAGCCAGCCAGGATCTGCACGAAACCCAGCGAGGTGAACAAGCCGAAACCGGCCACCAGAAACGGCCACACCCGCGGATCAGTGGGACGCACCTGCGAGGGCTGCTCCACCAGGCTTTCCGGCGCCTCCCGGGGTAGCCGCAGGGCCACCAGCAGAAAGCTGGCGGCCAGCAGGATCGGCACGACGACGATGGGCGTCCATAGCCCGAAAATGGACAAGACCCCGCCCAGAACTGCTCCAGCGAGCATCGCCACACCCTGAACGGCGCCCACCCCAGCCATCCCCTTGACCCGCGCCGACTCATCGTGGGTGATGTCAGCAATGAACGCCTGAGCGGTCGGCGGAATGGCCGCGATAGCAGCCCCGAAACCGATCCCCCGAGAGATGAGAAACAGCGCAAAAAGCCACGCCCCGACTAGAAGACCCGCCATCCCCGCCGCAGCGACGGCCGCGAAGACGGTCAAGGCGATGGTCGCCAGACCCAGCGCGAGCAGAAGCACCGGCTTACGCCCCCACGATTGTGACCGCCTCCCCCACGGCTGGCTGGTGAGAACCACCATGATCGCAGCACATGAGATCGTCAGACCCACCTGCCACTCAGCCAGACCTACCGCCCGCGATAACGGCGCGATGACGGGATTCAAGGTCTGCTGCGCCAGGTAGGCCAGAAAAACAGCGGCTAACAGGATCGTGACGTGGGAACGACGTGCAGCAGGCATCCGACCCAACCTCCTTATTGAGAGTGCGTCTCATTTCCGTTGATCGTACCGACCCGCGCCGGGTCGGTCACAGGAGCCCGAGGTGGTCGATGCCGAAGCCTCCCCGAGGGTGACCAGGATCAGCCCGCGGACGAACTCCGCCGGACGACGGGAGCGCACCCCGACCCGATGGCCGATGTGGACGGTCTGCTCAGAGTGAGTCAAGGTGGGTGTGCAGGATCTGGATCGCCCGCTGCCCGACAGTGGGGTCCTGCGCGATGATCATGTGAAGGGCGAGCCCGTCGGTCAGGGCGTGCAGGCTGGTTGCCGCCTCCTCGACGTCGACGTCAGCACGCACCCGCCCGCGGTCACGCAGCAGTTCGATGAGGCCGACGCATACGGCCCGCACGTCGGCATGGGCCCGATCGCGCACCTCGGCGATGCGCGGGTCGGCTGGGGCCTCAGCAAAGAGGGCGATATTGACCTCCATCTCGGCCCGTCGCTCCTCGTCGAGGGGGAGCAGTTCGGCGAGGACCTTGAGCGCGAGGGAGCGCGCGTCCGGTTCGGCACGATGGCGGACCATGCGCTGTTCGACCTGAACATCAACAAGGCCCATCGCATGGACCAGCAGGTCGGTTCTACTGGGAAAGATATGCCGGAGCGAGCCGGTCGACACCCCGGCCTCGGCGGCGACGGTGCGGATGGACACGTTGCCGATCCCCTGATGCAGGATGACCCGCCAGGTTGCCGCGGCCAGCTCGTGCCGCCGCTCGTCGTGGTCGATCAGCTTGGGCATGACTGATAGTAACACGGCCGTGTTACCATCTTTTTGATAACTCAGTCGTACTACCACCAGGAGCCAACATGACCACCCCCACCGCTTCACCTCCCCGAGAAAAGAGCGTGCTCGACGGCGTCACCCTGACCAGCGGCGCCGAGCAGGTGATCGACTTCCTGCTGCCGCTGTTTGCCGGGGCGGTACTCGGCCTGACCGCGTGGGAGACGGGCCTCCTGGTGGCTGCAAGCCAGCTCGCCGCCTTCGGAGCTCGCCCCCTCGCCGGAGTCGTGACGGACCGGGCGCCCCGAACCATCGTCGCCGGTGCAGGAGCGACTGGCTTCGGGATCGCCTGCCTGCTGTATGCCGCCGCCGGCGGTCTCGGGTTAGCGCTTACCGCAGCTCTCCTGTCCGGTGCGGCGGGAGCCTTCTGGTGGGTCGCCGCCCGGGCGGTCATCGGTGAGCGCCTCGGTGAGGACTCCTCGGTGTTCGCCAAGCTCCTCGCTGCCGAGGAACTGGGCGGATGGATCATCCTGGTTCCCGCCATCATCCTGCTTGGTTTCGCAGGATATACGTGGGTGTTCGTCAGCATCGCGGCCTGTTGCTTCCTTGCCGCCGTCACCGTCCTCACAGCCGATCGCACGTCTGCGTCGGCAACCGACCAGTCGGGGACGGCCGACGAACGCTCCCTCGTTCGCGTCGGGACGCGGCTGCGCCCCATGCTGCTCGCCGTCGCCATGATGATGACAGCCGAGGCCGCGATCAGCCTGCTGCTCATCCTGCATCTGCAACGAGGCTTCAGCCTCGATGTCATCGAGGTCGCCTACGTCTTCCTCCCGGGCGCGATCCTGATGAGCGTTCTTCCACCCCACCTCCACCGTTTCGTGGTCAGGTTCGGGCGACGCAAGGCACTGATCGTCGGATCCGTGGCGAGTGCACTCTTCGCCGCCGGACTCGCCTTCGCGCCAAACCCGGTCACGATCGCCGTGCTGTGGGTGTTGGCAGCAGTGGCGTGGTCGCTGGTCACTCCGGTGGAGCAGGCAGTCATCGCGGAGGCCGTGGGTGCCAGCCACCTTGGTAAGGGTCTCAGCCTGTACGAGGCTGCCTGCCTTGTCGGTGCGTTCGCGGGCTCTCTGACAGCAGGATTCCTCTATGACACAGGCAGCTGGCCCATCGCCTGCCTGGCCTGCGCGACCATCATCCTGGCGGGGACGCTCCTCGTACCGACCGCAGTTCGGCGCCTGGGTGTAGCCGACACCCCGGTCGAGCAGACCAACGTCACCTTCAGTCCGCCGCCTCACGCAAGCGGCCCAGAGAATCCCCACCTGTGAGGGTCAACGCAGCAGGCCCCTTGCTGCGGCTCAACCCGCGCGGCACGTCCTCGCCGGAACAGCGCTCACCAGCACTTCCGCGCGTCTCGTGAGCGTGATCGGCGTGGCCGATGGGCCCTGGGTGGGGTCGCACGCAGGCGAGAAATCGTTAGCCGGGTAGCGTCCCAGTGGCGCTCTCCAGGTGCGCCCGGACGAACCACTGGAACTTCTCCAAGGCGCCAGTTTGGGTGATCAGCATGTCTTGAGTCACCAGGTCCAGGTTCTCCACTGCGGCGATGGCCTCACGATTCTGTGCGATTACCCGGTCATACTCACGGTCGAGCGCGGCCAAGTGATCCGGCACCGTCGCCCGATCGAGCGGGTACTCATCCCAGGCCCGGGTTGTGGTGATCGCGCCCACAGTGCCGCGCGGCGCGCCACCCAGGGTCGCAATCCGCTCGGCAACCTCATCGGCATTGAGGCGCACCTGGTCGACCTCCGGATCGATCATTTCGTGAACTCCGATGAAGCTCGGACCAACCACGTTCCAGTGCACGTGCTTCAGGGTGAGGTGCAGGTCGTTGTAGGAGTTGAGTCGCGCCTGCAGGATCTCCCTCACCTCGGCCGCTTTCTCCAGGGCGAGGCCGGGCGCGGTGAATGAGTACGTTGCCATGTAGTTTCTCCTTCTCAGACTTCGGTCACGTTGAACACCCGCTCTTGGGATGCCCTGACCCTAACCACAACCCCCACAGCGCGCAGAAGATTCCCGCCGCGGCAGACCCCTGAGCCGTGCACCAGATTCCGAAATCAGCGTGCGGTACGTCCAGCTTATCTACACTTGTGATGGAAATAATCGTCAGCCTCGACCACATGGCCCCGACCAATGGACCCGACCGAAGGGACGCCCATGACCATCACCCCGAAGACCACGGTGCACACCCTGATCACGACCTACCCCGGCGTGCTGGACTTCCTGGTGAGTTACCATCCCGAGTTCGCCAAGCTGGGCAACCCCGTGTTGCGCCGCACGATGGCACGGGTCGCCACCCTGGAAAAAGTGGCTGCGATGGCGAACGTGCCGCTGAACCAACTGATGCTCGATCTGGCAGCCGCGGTGGAGACCGAGACCGGAACTCATCCCGGTGTCGCCAACGACGCTGCCACCGGGGGGATCGACCCGGAACGATTGACCAACCTCAAGCAACTCATCCTCGATCTTCACGCCGGCGAGCCGTTCGAGGAGGTCTCGCAACGGTTCGAGGAGCAGTTGGGCACTGTGGAGACCAGCGAGATTGCCACCATGGAGCAGCAGCTCATCAGCGAGGGGATGCCGGTCCACGAGGTGCAACGGCTGTGTGATGTCCATGTGCAGGTGTTCAGCTCCGGTCTGGACACCAGCGGCCGGGTGCAGACCCCCGCCGGACATCCGATCAACACCTTTCAGCAGGAGAATGACGCCATCTCCGGTGCCGTGCAGGCTTTGAGCGACGCCGTAGCAGCGATCCGGGAGGCCGCCGAACCCGACGTCGGCTGGGCCCGGGGAAACGCAGCCGTTGCTGCCGCGCTGGAGGGGCTGCGGCCGGTCACGGTGCACTATCTACGCAAGGAGAACCAGCTGTTCCCTTACCTGGAGAAGCACGGCATCACCGGTCCCACCCAGGTGATGTGGGGCATCCACGACGACATCCGTAGCAACCTCTCCCTCGCCGAGAACCATCTGGCCGCCGATGAGGTCGAGGACACCCTCATCGCCTGCGACTCGCTGGCGCAGGCCATGGGAGACATGATCACCAAAGAGGAAAAGATCCTCTTTCCGGTGGCGATGGAGCACCTCACCACCAGCGAATGGGTCGAGGCCCGACGCGGCGAAGCCGAGATCGGCTACGCCTACATCGGCCCTCCGGCGGCCTGGCCCGGTACCGGAGGTGAACGCACCCTCGTGTCGCTCGACCGGGTGGCGGGCGTGAGTGCTTCGGCGCCCCGATCCGAGCTGCTGCACCTCAACACCGGCGCCCTGACCGCCGAGCAGATCAACCTGCTGCTCGACGCCCTCAAGATCGACCTGAACTTCGTCGATGAGAACGATGAGGTCCGGTTCTACAGCGATGGCGAGCGCCTTTTCCCCCGCAGCCCGGGGGTGATCGGGCGCAAGGTTCAGAACTGCCACCCGGCATCCAGCGTGCACAAGGTCCAACAGATCATCGACGCCTTCCGAGCCGGCACCCAGGATGTGGCCGACTTCTGGATCCAGTTGCACGGCAAGTTCATCCACATCCGCTACCTGGCCATGCGTGACGCCGCCGGCACCTACCGTGGAACCTTGGAAACCGTCCAGGACGTCACCGACATCCGTGAACTCACCGGAGAACGACGCCTCGTCGACTGGTGATCGCTGCCGAAGCGCTGAAGCCGTCCCCACTGACCTCGATGATGCCGTGGCCCGCGTAGCTGCCCGCCCCCAGCTGGTCCGGGTGGTCTTGCGGCAGCGCAGCCTGCGCATATATGAAAACCGAAACGAGCAAAAATGCCCGGGAATATCGCACCAATAAAATGCCGCATTATCCCTTGAAGCCCCTGTGTCCTGAACTCACAATGGTGGTGTTGATTCTTCAGAAAGGACGCAAACCATGACCATGACTCTTCCTCTGGTGCAGTCCTGCAGCGCCACGACCTGCGGCTACAACCACGATGGCTGTCATGCCTTCGCCATCACCGTTCGCGCCGAAGATTCCGCCTGCGGCACGTTTGCTCCACTGACCCCCAAGGGCGGCATGGACACCGGGACCGCCGTCATCGGTGCCTGCACCCGCACCGATTGCGCCCACAACAGCGAGCTTGAGTGCAGCGCGGACTCGGTGGTCGTCGGGCCGGGCCCCGACGGGAGCGCCGCCAACTGCGCCACCTACCTCGCGGCCTGACCCAGTCTCCGATCTCGGCCCCGCCAGGCTTGACCCTGGTGGGGCCGAGTTTCGTCATGACATCCACTTGCTAATGAGAATGATTCTCGATAGAATTCCATCCATGTCGCTCCACCGTCCGGCTGCTCCCGGCCCTGGCGCAACCTCCTGAGGCGCCGTGGCGAGCCGAGCCCGAATGGCGGAACGGCACTCCCAATGGGAATGGCGGATCTGCCTTCCACGGCTGCGGCGTCGCCTGAGTTGGCGCCGCAGCTGGGCCCCGCCCCGCCGAACATGGGAAGCCCAGGCGTCCTGGTCAACTGCGGGTTAGGGATGCGCTGATTAATGCCCACCTACGATCCCGGCGTTGATTGAGCAGCCGCGAAGCGGTGTGTCGAAATCACTCTGACAAGGCGTTTTGGTTTCGACACGGACGCTACGCGCCCTGCTCAACCGGCGAGCCTGAACGGGAACCCAGAAAATCAGCGCATCCTTAGGGAACGTCGTCAGCCCCTCCCCGCGCCTGGCTCCGCTGCATCCGTTCCAACACACGTTCTCGTGTGGGGACGAGCCAGACGACGCAGGCGATACCGACAAGTCCTGACGTCGCGATGACGATTCGCAACCACCCCGCGCCCACCACCCAGGCCGAGATTCCGACGGCCGCCCCCATCATGCCGTTGGCGATCACCTTCGCCTTGCGAGGCATCCCCAGCCCCGACCGGAGATCGGTGACCTGCTGCCCGACCCCCGGCAGACCCAGCACCCAATGCTCCATCCGCTCACTGGACCGAGTGAAGCAGGCGGCGGCCAGTGCTAGCGGCACCAGCGAGGGAATCCCGGGGAGCGCCACACCCACCAAGCCGACACCAGTCATGGTCAGCCCGGCAACAAACCAGGGCCATCGAGTGATGCCTGTCCGCCTCCAAGGCCGATCCACAGGCGGCGGCGCCTGACGGTCACCATTCACGAGAAGCCCCCCTATCTGGAATCCATGCGCGGCGTGCCCCGTTGGCACCTCCGGCCATTGCCCACCCCTGGCTCTACTTCAGGCGCGCAGCGCCACCCGAGCGAAGTCACCCCCCTGATTGCGTAACTCACCTGCGACACCGGCCTCGGTGACGCGTCCGGCGTCCAGCACGTAGACCCATGCGTCGTCAGGGATCAGGTCAGCACGATGGGTGACCTCGATGACGGTGAGAGGTTCTCCGGTCGGTGTCGGTGTCCCACGGAGGCGATTGCGCACCAGGTCGGCCGTGACGGCGTCCAGTTGGCTGAGCGCCTCGTCGAGGATCAGTACCGTGGGCTGCCCCACCAGGGAGCGCGCGATGGACAGCCGTTGCAGTTGGCCGCCGGAGACGGTCAGCCCTCGCTCGCCCACGGGGGAGTCGAGCCCATCAGCTGCGGACGCGGCCCAGCCGTCGAGGTCAACTGCCGTGAGAGCTTGCCACAAGGCTTCGTCGGAGGACGTCGGATTCCCCAGGCGCAGGTTGTCGGCAAGTGTCCCGCTGAACATCACAGGCCGCTGACTCACGTACGCCACCCGCCTTCTGAGATCGTCCAGCGCTGCCCCCGCCACGTTGACACCGTCGAGGAGCACGCTGCCGGAGTCGGGATCCCAGGCTCGCACCAGGAGGGAGGCCAGGGTTGACTTTCCACTCCCGGACACCCCGACGACGAAGGTCCACGATCCGGCATTGAAGGTGGCGTCAACATCGGCGAGCGCCTGGGTGGAGGCGTCGGGGTAACGCAGCGACGCTGCGTGGGTCGTCAGCGTGTTGTCGGCGGGGAGTGCAGCAGGATCGGACGGGTCGACCACCAGCGGTGCGGCGTCGGCCGCAGACTGGATCCTGGCGGTCGCTGCGAACGCGTCGGCCAGGTTGCTGACGAAATCGTCCAGGCCTCGCATCCCGCCCCAGCAGCCCACAGCGACGGTAGCGGCGATGGCGAGCGCACTGGGTGGGAGACCCAGGTTCACCCCGATCAGGACGGGGGCCAGCAGCGAACCGGCGCGCAGCACAGAGACCGCACCGGCCCGCACTCCGGCACCCCGTCCGGCAGCTGACCGAAGCCTGACCAGGGAGACATCAGCGGACTCGATGTCGGCTTGGCGACGGTCGACGGCGTTGAAGGAGCGCAAGGTTCGGATGCCCTGGAGGTCATCGCCGAGTTGGGCTGCAAGATCGCCGCGGGCGCTGGCTACGTCGTCCGCCGTGCTCCAGGAGGCCCGGGCCGACAGCACCGGAACAAATATCACAATCGCGACCATCCACAGTGCCGCACCCAGCGCCATCCAGCCGTTCACCTCCAACGCGAGCCACGACAAGGCGATCGTCGGCACGGCAACTGCGGAGACGGCGGGCGGGAACGTGTGGGCGAAGAAGACCTCAATCCGGTCGATGTCTCGGGTTGCTCGATCGGTCAGGTCCGCGCCGGAGCGTCCGGTGGTGGCTGCTGGGGCCTGGGGGATCAACCGCTCGAACAACAACACCCGCAGCCGCTGGAGTGCGTGGAAGGCCACCCAGTGCCCGGTGTAGTGCTCCAGATAGCGCAGCAGTGCCTTGCTCACAGCGATGACCACCAGGATTGCCACCTGCTGACCAACGATGACCTCGCCTCCGGCCTGGATCCGACCGAGCGCGATCACCGGGAGCACGAGCAGCGCAATGCCGAGCAACCGGTTTGTCACTCTGGCTACCACCGACACTGTCAGCAGCGGCACCAGGTCGCTGGTGTGGGTGGCCAGCCATCCAGACAGTCGACGGGCCTGGGCGAACGAAAGGGATGGGGTCATGACAGCGGCACCGCCATTCCCAGCCGGATCACCCGATCTGCGGCCAAGATGGCGCCGGGACGGTGCGCAATCACGAGCACCGTGCGGTCCTGGGCTGCGCGTTCCAACGCGGCGAGGATTGCCGCCTCGCCCGCGAGGTCGACCTGTGAGGTGGGTTCGTCAAGGATCAAGATCGGAGCTTGACGCAGCACCGCCCGGGCGATGGCCAGCCGCTGCGCCTGACCGCCGGACAAGGTCAACCCGTGCTCGCCTACCCGGGTATCGAGCCCACCGGGCATCGCCGCAATGTCCTCGGTCAGACCGGCGACAGCCAGCGCGTCGGCCAGTTCCTCGGCGGTGGCCCCTGGCGCGGCGATGCGGAGGTTGTCGCCGATGCTCCCTGCGAAGAGGTAGGTCCGCTGGTCCACTACAGCCAACCGGGAGCGAACCTCGTCTGGGTCAGCAGTCTGGGTGTCGAGCCCGTCCACGACGACGCGCCCCGCTGTGGGCACCAGGAAGGCCTGCACCAACGCAGCAACCGTGGACTTACCCACCCCACTCGGTCCCACTAGAGCGACGCGTTCTCCCTGCTCGACCCGCAGGGACAACGACTCAAGCACCGGGTCACCACCGGGCCAGGCCACGCTCACGTCCTCCAGCGCAATACCGCCCAAGCCAGGATCCACCGATGGGCGCCGTCGTGAGCGGCACCAGGCGGGTGGGATGGCCAGACGATCCTCGCGAAGCGCTACCGGGCGTACCGTGAGCGGGGTCGACGCAGCCAGGGTGCCCGAATGGGGTCGCGCAACAGGCGAAGATCGGTGGATCCGGGCCGAGGGACTTCCCGGGACTGCCGAATGCTGGCGGCCCGCCGGATCGGCACCTGGCGGGTCGCTCTCCAGCAGCGCCGTGAACTGCCGCTGGGCGGCTCGTCCGCCGATGCCGATGTAGAAGAACTGTCCCACGATGTCAACGGGGCCAACGATGAGGGTCGTCATCAGCATGATGGCCGTGCCCTGCCCGAGGGTCAGCTCACCGGAGCCCACCCGGTTCATCACCTGCCAGGCGGCCATGACGACCACGCTGAGGGAGAAGGCGGCATCGAGGACGAAGATGAGGAGTTGGTTGCCGGCAAGCAGCCTCATCAGGCGGCGGCGGTAGTCCTCGCCTGCGGCCGCCAGGTCGACAGCCCGCCGCTGGGCGGCTCGCGCGAGCACGAGGGTTCCCAACCCTTGAACGGACTCCAGGAAATCGGCGGTAAGACGTGCTTGCGCCTCGCGCCAAGCGCTCCCTATCGGCCTGACAACCCGTTGAAAACCGCCCACCACCAGAGGGACGCTCAGCACGAACAGGGAGATCCAGCCCGCGGTCGGTGAGTCCACGAGCAGCGCCATCAGAACCAGGACGAGCATCGGGGTGGTCAGGGAACCGATCATGGGCCCCAGGAAGGATGAGCGATAGTGGGCCACCCGCTCGATCGAGCCGGTCACCAGGGCCAACAGCCGCCCCGACCGCTGCTCGACATCCAGCGGATCACCCGTGAGGACGTGGGCCAGGACCGTCCGGCGGAGTTTGCGCTCCGCATCGGCGGAGGCCCAAGGGCTGAACCAGGCGCTCACCCCGGCGCTGGCCGCTGCCACCACCGCCAAAGCCACCGCCTGCACCCACCAAGCCCACCCGAATAGGCCGTCGTCCACAGCGATGCCGACCAGCACAAACAACCCGGTGGTGCTCGCTGCCTGGATCCATGCCAGCACGATCGAGGACCACAGTCGACGGCGAGGAGTGGCCTGCCGCACCGCGATGGGCAACCGATGACGCGCCGAGCGGGACGCCGTCGGCGATGGGCGGGAGACAGGGTGCGCCATGATCAGGTGACGCGTTGCAGCTGGAGCTGATCACTGATGACACTGCTCAAGGCTCCGACCCACGCGGGACGGTCATTCCCCCAGGCGATGTAGTAGAAGTCGCCCCCGCCGGCAGCGGTGAAGGTGTGCCGGTTGAGTTTGTTGAGTTCCTCTAGGGTCTCGAGGCAGTCGGCCACGAAACCGGGGGCCACCACATCGACCCGGGGGGTGCGTTGAGCGCCGAGTTCGCCGACCGTGTCGATCGTCGCGGGAGTCAGCCAGGCGCCCGGACCGAACTTGGATTGGAAGGTCACCCAGATGGCGTCGGGGTCGAGATCGAGGCGTTCCTTCAGCCCTTGCGTGGTGGCGGCGCACTCCTGCGGATACGGGTCACCCTCGCGCACGTGGCTGAGTGGGATGCCGTGGTAACTCAGGATGAGTCGCTCGCCTGCGGCGGGGTTCAACGGTCCGACTAGATCCCAGTGGGCCTTGATGGCGTCGGCGACGGCGTCAAGGTAAGCCGGGTGGGTGGGGAAGGAGCTGGTGAGCCGGAGGTCGGGGTGCGGCAGCGCCGACAAGCCCCACCGGAAGACGGCGTCATGCACTGCCCCGATGGACGACCCGGCGTACTGGGGGT
>JBKEBV010000016.1:0-3694 GCA_047973315.1 Propioniciclava sp. | reverse complement strand
CCAGCCGCCTCGAGACCCCAAACCCAAGCCAAGGGCCGGGGCCACCACCAGCCCCACACCAAGGCCAACTGATCCGAAGGAAATACCTGAGGCAACGACCCGCCCTCCCCGGAGATCCTCACCCGAGGCAACGATCAACCCATCCGGAGGTATTGACATGAGGCATCACGGAGTGAAGGCGATCCGGCGGACCTGGGGTCGATACGGTGTCGATCAGGTCCCGACGGCTTCTCAGCACACCAGCGGGACGGGTCAGGAGCCCTGGTGCTCGCCGCCGCTGGCCACCTCCCCCTCCGGTTCGGGTTCCGGTTCGGGATCGTCGGGGTCACCCACGTCGGCCTCATCGCCGGGTTCGGCGGCGTCCTCGGTCGTCTTCGGCGACTCGAGAGGCGAGCGCAACGAACGGAAGAACGCCACCCCGAAGGCGAGGACCGGAATGGCCAGCAGCGCTCCGAGGATGCCGCTCACGATCCCGCCGGCGGTGATCCCGAGCAGGATCGCCAACGGGTGGATGTCCACCGCCTTGCCCATGACCAGCGGCTGCAGGAAGTGACTCTCGATCGTCATCACCAGGATGGTGCCCACCAGCATCAGCACCGCTGCCACCCACCCGACCGAGACCAGAGCGAGCGACACCGCGACCGTTCCAGCGATGATCGCGCCGACGATCGGGATGAGACACACGATCCAGGTGAGTGCGAACAGGGCCATTCCCAGCGGCACACCGAGCAGCGTGGCGATTCCGGCGACCCCCAGCGCGTCGATGCCGGCGACGATGATGGCGGCCCGCATGTAGGCCACCAGTGACTCCCATCCCGCCCGGGAAGCGGCATCCACGCGATGCCGGTACAGACCCGGGATGATGACCTGCACGGTCCCGCGGAAGATCCCCCGTCCCTGAGCGACGAAGAAGAATGCGGCGAACAGGGCGGTGCCCACGCCAGCGAAGAAATGCCCGAAGGCGGTCCCCACCGACGCGGCGGCACCGGCCAGCGCCGACGCCTGGGACTGGAGCCAGGCCAGGCCCTGGTCGACCCAGGTGTTGAGCTGACTCTGGTCAATGCCCAGCGGAAGGGAGCCGACCCATTCGACCAGAGCGGAGAATCCGGCTACGAACTCGTGCACCAGCGACGGCCACTGGATCGCCACCTGGGTTCCGACCAGGGTGAGCAGCGCTGCGACCACCAGGAACATCACCACCAGGCTCGCGGCGGCGGCGGCGAAGTTGTTCCAGTGCCACCGGTTCACCATGATCTGTCTCAGCGGGTACAACATCGCCGTCAGCAGGACCGCCATCGCGACCGGAACCGACAACTGGGAGAAGTGGGCGAGGACGGTGAAGATCCCGAACCCGAGGGCGACCACGAGCAGGATGCGCCAGGCGAAGCCCGCCGCGATCGTCAGCCCTGCCGGCACGTAGGGATCGAGCGGGATCCCGGCGCCCTCG
The DNA here is from genome assembly GCA_047973315.1 of Propioniciclava sp. Taxonomy (GTDB): domain Bacteria; phylum Actinomycetota; class Actinomycetes; order Propionibacteriales; family Propionibacteriaceae; genus Propioniciclava. Next base: position 2,247 of record JBKEBV010000016.1, on the reverse strand, counting down.
AACCGGGAGGGCCGACCCCGGTCGTCGGGGGTGGCCGCGGAAGGGGAGGTTGATGCCACAGGTGGCTCCTCTGCTGAGACGGTGTCCAACCAGACGCCTTCATCGTATCCACTACCGAGGCTTCGCCCGGCCAAGGGGCTAGCCTGTGGGGATGCCCGCACAACCCCTGACGGATCTCGTTGCCGCCGACTGGGCCGAGGCACTCGCTCCGGTATCTGACCGCATCACCGCCATGGGGGATTTCCTGCGGGCCGAGATCGCCGACGGTCGTCAGTATCTCCCGGCCGGACCCCACGTCCTGCGCGCCTTCACCCGCCCGCTGGCAGGGGTGCGCGTCCTGATCGTCGGCCAGGACCCCTATCCGACTCCCGGGCACGCGGTGGGCCTGTCCTTCGCGGTGGCTCGCGAGGTGCGCCCACTGCCCCGCTCACTGCAGAACATCTACGCCGAGCGGGAATCCGACCTCGGCATCGCCCCCTCGCCGCACGGTGACCTCTCGGCCTGGTTCGACCGGGGGGTCCTGCTGCTCAACCGGGTGCTCACGGTGCGCCCCGGCACACCGGCATCCCACCGCGGCAAGGGTTGGGAGGAGGTCACCGACACCGCTATCGACGCCCTCGTCCGGCGCGGCGGACCCCTGGTGGCCATCCTGTGGGGGCGCGACGCCCAGTCGCTCGCGCCACGGCTCGGCCCGGTGCCGGTGATCGCCTCAGCGCATCCGTCCCCGATGTCGGCCACCCGGGGGTTCTTCGGGTCGCGTCCCTTCAGCCGGGCGAATGCCGCCCTGGCCGACCAGGGCGCCGACCCCGTCGACTGGAGCCTTCCCGACTGAACCGACCCTTGGCCCGAGCCCGCCGGGGGAGCATCCGTGGTTGGATGGCCTGCATGGTGCAGCCTGACGCGATCGTGTTCGACCTTGACGGGACCCTCATCGACTCCGAGGCCCACTGGGACACCGCGCGGCGGACCATCGCCAGCGAGGATCAGGTCCGTTGGCCGGAGGAGTCGACCCGGGCGACGATGGGGATGAGCACCCAGGAGTGGTCGGCCCACCTCACCTCCGAGGTCGGTGTCGCCGGAACGCCGCAGGAGATCGCCGACCGCGTCATCGACGTGATGGCCTCCTGGCACGCCGACGGCACCATCGCCATCCTGCCCGGAGCAGTCACCGCCGTCCGCCGGATGGCCGAGGTCGCCCCGCTGGCGGTCGCCTCAAGTTCGCCCCGTCGACTGATCGACACCGCGATCGGCCGCCTCGGCATCACCGATCTGATCTCGGTGAGCGTCTCCACCGAGGAGGTGGCGCGGGGGAAGCCAGCACCGGACGGCTTCCTCGAAGCCTGCCGCCAGCTCGGTGCCGATCCCAGCAGGTGCGTCGCGGTGGAGGACTCCACCAACGGTCTGCTCTCGGCGCTGGCAGCGGGGATGAAAGTCGTCGCCGTGCCGCCCCACTTCCATCCGCCGGCGCCCGAGACCCTTGACCGAGTTGCCGCGGTGATCCCCGATCTGGACGCGCTGACACCGGCGCTGATCGCCGACCTCTTCCGCTGATACCCCTGGCGCCACCCCAGGCGGCCCACCGGCGCGACGATCGTCCGATCGCCTGCGCATGGGTGCCCACGGCACCACGACGCGGTACCTGATCTCACGGCACGGTCGCGATAGACTGGCCCTGCACGCGCTCCTCCGCGACCGGAGCTGACGCCCGTCGCGAATCCGGAAAGGACTCCATGGACGTCTCCCCAACCATCTGGGCTGCGACCGTCGCCGTCATCGTCGGACTGCTGCTGTTCGACTTCTTCTTCCACGTCCGCAAGGCGCACACCCCGACGATCCGGGAGGCAGCCACGTGGACGAGTGTCTATGTGAGCATCGCGTTGCTCTTCGGTGTGTGGATCCTGTCCTCCATGGGTCCGAGCTACGCGCTGGAGTACTACGCCGGCTACATCACCGAGCTCAGCCTCAGCGTCGACAACTTGTTCGTCTTCCTCATCATCATGGGATCGTTCAAGGTGCCCCGGGCCGATCAGCAGAAGGTGCTGATGTTCGGCATCGTCGTCTCGCTGATCTTCCGCACCGCCTTCATCTTCCTTGGTGCCGCACTGATCAACAGCTTCGCTTGGATCTTCTACGCCTTCGGTCTCATTCTGCTCATCACCGCCGGCAACCTGCTCAAGCCGGAGGCCGACGAGGACGACGAAGAGGCGAGCGAGGCTAACAACTTCATCATTCGGCTGGCCAAGCGGT
>JBKEBV010000227.1:0-14608 GCA_047973315.1 Propioniciclava sp. | reverse complement strand
TGGTCGGGCCCCGGGGCGAGTGACTCGGAGAATCTCGACCTGCTCCTGCGTCAGGTCTCTGACGTGCCTGAGGCCGAACGCACCGCCCGCTTCGTGTGCACGATGGCCCTGGTGCTTCCGGACGGTCGGGAGTTCGTCCGGGAGGGGACAATGGAAGGCCGCCTCGCCTTCGGGGCCCGGGGCAGCAACGGATTCGGCTACGACCCCGCCTTCATCGTCGTGGGGGAGTCGCGCACCAACGGTGAACTCGAGCCACACGAGAAGGACGCCCGCAGTCACCGCGGAGCCGCGCTTGCGGCGGTGGCGACCCTGATCGAGGAGATCGACGACGGGGGACGGCGATGAGGGCCTACCACGATCTCGTCCGACGCATCCTCGACACCGGGGTGGAGAAGTCCGACCGGACCGGCACCGGAACGCTCAGCGTCTTCGGACACCAGATGCGCTTCGACCTGGCCGAGGGATTCCCGCTGCTGACCACCAAGAAACTGCACACCCGCTCGATCTTCGGGGAACTGCTCTGGTTCCTGCGCGGCGACACGAATGTCGGCTGGCTGCACGAGAACCGGATCACCATCTGGGACGAGTGGGCTGACGCCAACGGTGACCTCGGCCCGATCTACGGCTACCAGTGGCGTAGCTGGCCGACTCCGGACGGTCGTCGGATCGATCAGCTGGCCGCCGTCCTCGACCAGCTCCGCAGCGATCCCGACAGTCGCCGGCACGTGGTGGTGGCCTGGAACCCCGGCCAGATCGACGCGATGGCGTTGCCGCCGTGCCACATGATGTTCCAGTTCTACGTCGCTGAGGGTCGGCTGAGCTGCCAGATGTACCAGCGCTCGGCCGATGTCTTCCTGGGCGCGCCGTTCAACATCGCCAGTTATGCTCTGCTCACCCACATGGTTGCCCAGGTCGTCGGACTGCAGCCGGGTGACTTCGTGCACACCTTCGGTGACGCCCACCTCTACCTGAACCACCTCGACCAGGCGACCGAGCAGCTCACCCGCACACCGCGGCCGCTGCCGCGGCTGCAACTCAACCCGGAGATCAGCGCGATCGACGCGTTCGAACTGTCCGATATCGCGATCACCGGCTATGACCCGTACCCGACGATCACGGCGCCGATCGCTGTCTGATCCTCGGCCCGGATCCAGGAGGAACCCGTGACCCGGTTCATCGGTATTGCCATTGTGGCGAGCAACGGGGTGCTTGGCGACGGCACCCGACAGCCCTTCGAGTTCGCCGAGGACTGGGCGCGGTACCAGCGGGTCACCCTCGGGCATCCGATGATCATGGGCCGGGCCACCCACGAGGCCATCGGTCGCTGGCTGCCGGGTCGCACCACGATCGTCGTCACCCGGGAGCCGGCGGCCGTCGCGCTCCCGACCGACGGCCGCGCTGACGCCCGCGCGGTCGACTCCCTCACCGGCGCCCTCGCGCTGGCGGCACGTCTGGACCAGGAGGTGTACGTCGCCGGCGGCGGAATGATCTACCGCGGGACGTGGCCCTATCTCACCGACCTCGACCTCACCGAGGTGCACGCCAGCGCGGAAGGGTCGGTGACCTTGCCGTCGGTGGATCCGGCGAACTGGCGCGAGGTGCGGCGCGAGCCCCGCGATCAGTTCGATTTCGTCGGTTACCAGCGCATCGGTGCCGCCCGCCCGCTCCCGCCGGAGAGGCGTGCTGAGGTCCTGACGTCCGGGTGAGGTGCTTCGTGGGCTCGGCAGCGGTGCGGGGCGAGGGCGCGGCAGGGGAGGTGGGTCGTGCGGCGTGAGGCGTCGGTCCTGCACCTCGACCTTGACGCCTTCTTCGCCGCGGTGGAACAGCGGGACAAGCCGTCGCTGCGGGGCAGGCCGGTCGTCGTGGGTGGAGTCGGTCCCCGTGGGGTGGTGTCGACGGCCTCCTACGAGGCCCGACGCTTCGGGGTCCACTCGGCGATGCCGATGCACGAGGCCCGGCGCCTCTGCCCGCACGCCGCCTTCCTCTCGGGCCGGTTCGGCGCCTACCGCGCCGTCTCGGCGATCGTGATGGCGCGACTGCGGGAGTTGTCTCCGCTGGTCGAGCCGTTGTCCCTGGATGAGGCCTTCGTGGACCTCGCGGCGGGGGAGCAGGACGTGTCTACGCCGGAAGCCGTCCGGACGTTGGCCACCGTGCTCCGCGCGGATGTTGTCGAGCGCACGGGCGGTCTCACTGCCTCGGTGGGGGTCGGCACCAGCAAGTTCATCGCGAAACTGGCCAGTGAGATGGCCAAGCCCGACGGCATCGAGGTGATCCTGCCGGGCACCGAGGTCGACCGGATCGCAGACCTGCCGGCCCGGGCGATCCCCGGAGTGGGGCCAGCCACCATGGGGCGGCTCGACCGGCTCGCGGTGCGCACGATCGCCGACATCCGGGCACTGAGCCACGGCGAACTCATCCGGGAGCTGGGCCGAACCTCCGGTGAACTGATTGAGGCGCTGGCCTGGGCCCGGGACGATCGACCCGTGGTGGCCGAACGGGAGACCAAGAGCATCAGTGTGGAGGACACCTTCGACACCGACCTGACCGCGTCCGCCGACATGATCGCGGTGGTCGAGCGGGACGCCGCGATGGTGGCCGAGCGGCTCCGGCGGGCTCACCTCTTCGCCCGCACGGTGACGGTGAAAGTGCGCCTGCCCGATTTCAGTGCGCACACCCGCAGCCAGACCCTGGCTGGCGCCACCGATCACCGGGAGGTGATCGCCCGGACGGCCCGCTCCTTGCTCGGAGGTCTTGACACCGGTGGGGGTGTCCGGCTGCTCGGGGTGGGTGTCTCGGGGTTGACCGAGGTGGCCCAGGAGGAGCTTTTCGCCGTCGAGCTCCCGACCCCGGTGGTTGAGGAGACGCGCACCGAGGCCGTCGATCCGCTCCGGCCGCGGGAGCGTCGCGGCTTCACGCCGGGCGCGGACGTGGTTCATCGCGTGTACGGCCCCGGCTGGGTCTGGGGGAGCGGACTGGGTCGGGTGACCATCCGGTTCGAAACGGCTGAGAGCGGACCGGGTAAGGTCCGGACCTTGCCGGCGGACGACCCCGACCTCACCGTGAGCTGAGGTTCCGACCTCAGGCCGCCCCATTGCCGCGGAGCTGAGGCCGGTGACCAGGAGTCGCTCGACATGCCATTAGACTCGTCGCGGCTGGGCCGGAGTGGTGGAACTGGCAGACACGCAGGATTTAGGTTCCTGTGCCCTGTGGGCGTGAGGGTTCGAGTCCCTTCTCCGGCACATGACCCGACCGTGTCTCCCCGAGATCGGCGAAGCATCCGGGTGCCACAACCCATCGGTCGGTCCGGTGCGGTCCATCCGTGGGGCAGCGGCGCTCTGGCTATGACCGGTTGATCTGTCGGGGGCGGCATGGCCGGTGGTCATTGCTCAGCCGGTTCGCGGCGGCGCTTCGGCTTCTTCTGAGGGGATGACGGTGGTGTCGGTGTGCGGACGCCGGAAGTCGACCTTCCCGGATCACGCGGTGCCGGTCGGGGGCTGCCTACGCTCTCACCAGGCGTGAGGGAACCGCTGATCGATCGCATCCCGGGTGCTCTGGATCGGGTGATCCCCGTCCGCCACCCCTCGCCAGCAATTGATCAGCAGGTCCATCACTGATGGAGGAGTGGTCATGGCTGGGACGCGGGTCCTGTTCGTGGATATCGATGCCACGCTGGTGGATCATTTCGGTCGGATTCCGGTGAGCGCGGTGAGCGCGATCCGGGCCGCGCGGCAGCAGGGGCATCAGGTGATGCTCGCGACCGGGCGTTCAGCCCACGACATCTGGCCGGAGGTCTGGCAGGTGGGTTTCGACGGGGCGGTGGCTGCGTCCGGCGCCCAGGTGATCGTCGATGGCGAGCAGATCTTGTGTCGGACGTTGACCGCCGATCAGCTCGGCCGCGTGAGCGACTTCTTCGGCGGTGGGGTCGGCGAGTACTGCCTCCAGGGAGTGGGAATGACCTGGGTGACCCCCGGCGCGGCTGCAATCCTGCGCGGGCTGTGCGAGGAGCGCATCGCCGAGGGGGCCGAGCGTACCGTCGTGGAGCGGGGGAGCTTCGGATTCCTCGCCACGATGCAGGTCGGCGTCCTGCCGGTGGCCGGACCGGTGGCGAAGGTCGGCTACTTCGGGGCTGCGGTGCCGCTGGCCGATATCGAGGCTGCCTTTGATGACTTCGCTGTCGTCCCGGCCGCCCGGGAGTCCGGCGGTGTCAGCGCCGGCGAGATGGTGGATCGTGGCGTCTCCAAGGCCTCCGGGGTAGCGGCCGTGCTCGCCCATCTCGGTGCCGACCGCGCCGACGCCGTCGCCTTGGGCGACAGCGCCAATGACATCGAGATGCTCGCCTACGTGGGCACCGGGGTGGCGATGGGGAACGCCCCGCGCAGTGTCCGGGCCGCCGCCGACCTTGTCGTGGCCTCCCCGTGCCAGGGCGGCGTCGCGCAGGCGCTGAGAACGGTTGGGGCGCTCGCGCCGGCACCGGTAGGTTGGCGGGGCAGGCGAAACACGGTGAAGGGTCCCCATGCAGCGCAAGGCAGTGTTCATTGATGTCGACGGCACCCTCGTGGACGAGCGGGGCCAGCTTCCTGCCAGCGCCGTGACGGCGATCCGCCGGGCGCGGGAGCGTGGGCATCGGGTCTTCCTCGCCACCGGCAGGTCGGTCGGTGAGCTGTGGCCGGAGATCCTCGCCATCGGATTCGATGGCATGGTCTGCGCCTCCGGCTCCTACGTGGAGGTCGCCGGTGAGCCCCTCCTGGAGCGTTATCTGAGCCAGGATCAGATCCGGCGGATCCGGGACTACTTCGACGCCGGCGTCGGCACCTTCTTCCTCCAGGGTCACGCGGCGAACTACGCCTCCGCCGAGGCCAAAGCACGCCTGTGGGCACGGGTGGAACACGACGCGGTCCCCCGGGACGGGGCCTTCACCTTCATCGACACCATCGTGACCGACGCCGATCCGGCGAGGGTGGAGGTCTCCAAGGTGATCTACTTCGAGGCCCGGGTGGCGATCGATGCGATCCGGGCTGCGTTTCCCGACCTGGAGGTGGTGCCGGCGTCGGTCTCGGTACTGGGGGAGTCCGCTGGCGAGTTGGCTCTGGCCGGCATCACTAAGGCGGCCGGCATCGACGCTGTGCTCGGCCACCTCGGTGTTGATCTGTCCGACACGTTCGCTCTGGGGGACAGCTACAACGACCTGGAAATGTTGGAGCACGTGGCGGTGGGCATCGCCATGGCGAACGCGCCCGAGGCGGTCAAGACGGTCGCCGATGATGTCACCGGCACCCCGGAGACCGATGGGGTCGCGGAGGCGCTGGCCCGGTACGGTCTGACCGGCTGACCGCGATCAGGATCGGGACAACACCGTCACGGTGATGGCCATGCTCGGCTGGTCGAAGCTGTGGGCAGTGATCCGGTACACCCCGGGACGCAGCAGGGCGCTGAACCGCAGCCGTCCCTCACGGGGGGCCTCGTGGGTCCACACCAGCGGTTGGTGCCATTTCCCGGCCTGGTACTCCTGACGGCTCGAGACGGTGACCTGGTCGCGAGTGTCCAGGCTGACCCCCGCCCGGACCACCTCCACCGTAACTTTCCCCGGCGACGTCGACGTCGGCCCGATGATTCCGAGCCGGGGCCGGTTGCCCCGGGGGCGGGGGGTCCGTCCGGGACGGCGGAGCAGGTCGATGACGGTACCGATCGTCTCAACCGAGTCGATCATGGTGTCGTGGGAGGCAACGTGGAACAGGGTGTGGGCGTCGTCCAGTGGCGTCGATGCCGGCACGGTGCCATCGCCCCATGAGGCCTCGCCGTCACGGGTCTGCGCCCGAGGCTGCCAGCCTGCGTCAGGGCTCACGCTCCACCCGGTGGGGACCGTCGACCCCGCGAGCTGTGTGGTGGGGACGGAGATCGGAGCTGTCTGCGGGTGGTTCTTCCGCCAGCGGCGGTCGGCCTGCTCGGTGAGGGTGCCGCTGCCGCCGATGGCGCTGATGTCGCCGTGGTCGAGGACCCGCCAGCCCCGGGGCGTCTCCACGCATCTCTCCCGCGGCAGCAGGTCGTAGACCGAGGGGCAGCTGGCGGCCAGCTGTCGGGCGCTCTGCTCATCGGGCGGTCCGCCGCAGTCGGTAGGCGGGCGCAACAGCGTGACCATGGCGGTTGTTCCCCAGTACGGCGTGCCCAGGGAGACGATCTGCCGGGTCTGCGCCGCCAGGGCGTTGTGGCCGGAGGCATACCGGACGATCAATCCACCCAGGGAGTGCGCCACGAAGCTCAGCCGAACCGTCTCGGGGTCGACCCGCTGACCGGCGGTGCGTATCTCATCCTCGGCCACGACGGCCCGCCACCGCTCGAGGTGGGTCAGGGCACTGACCAGCAGGAGGTCAGCATTGTGCTCGATGGACAGCCGCCAGTCGTAGGGGAAGCTGGTCACGGCGCGGGTGTCGGCGGCGGCGCCGGTGAGCCTGCGGACCAGCTCGCCGTAGGGTCCTTGGGCTCCGAACCGGGACAGCGTCCCCGTGCGAGTGATCAGTCCGCTCGGCCGGAGCCGGGGCCGCCCGGAGAGCTCATCGTCGGACACGTGCAGGCCCGCGTACACGGAACCGAGGGCCGCCCGGGACCACGGGTGACGCATCCCCCACACGAGGGTGCCGTCTCGGTCGGTCAGGGCACTTCCGAGCAGGCCGGGAACGACGACCACCGCATCGGTGATGCGGGACAAGGTGACCATGGCGCCTCCTGGCGGACGTGGCCAGTATGGCCTTGGCTAGGCAGGATGGTCCAATGAGTTGGTACCGCCGCCGGGGGAGTGCGGGCGGACCCGGATAGTCCTCGCGTCAGCCTCGGCGAGCTCCAGCGGCCGGTCCGCGGCCGGGTCGAGGTACCGGGAGGGTCCCGCCACGCTGATGAGCGCTCCCGGGCGGATACCGGCCGCACCGAGACGGACAAGCTGGTCAGGCCGGGAATCGGCCACGCGGATGACAACATAGCTGCCCGGGCTCGCATCCTGCAGCCTCATCGACGGCCGCAGCGGATCCGGGGTCGCCGAACCGGGAATCGGGTCTCCGTGGGGATCCTCCCGGGGATGGTCGAGGAGCGCATCGATCCGGTCCAGGAACCGGGGTGAGGCTGCGTGCTCGAGTCGTTCGGCGTCGTCATGCACCTCATCCCAGCCGTAGCCGAGGATCTCGGACAGGAAGGTCTCGATCAGACGATGCCGCCGGACCATGCTGACAGCGAGCTGTTCCCCGCCTGGGGTGAGCGTGACCGGATGATAGGGCCGGTAGTGCACCAGGCCTTGGAGGGCGAGCCGGCGCATGGTCGCCGACACCGCCGCCGCGCTGGTGGCGAACCGGGCGGCCAGGGCGGTGGTGGTGATGGGGGGATCGCCCCATTCGACGGCGGACCAGATGACCTTGAGGTAGTCCTGGGCCACCGGGCTGAGGTCGTCGACATCCATCAGAAGGCACCAGACCAGAGGAGGATGATCAGGACGCTGTTGAGGGCGACGATCAGGCCGACGACAATCCACGCCACCACCGTCAGGGGGGTTCGGTTGGCGTGCTCACCCATCACCGCGCGGTCACTGGAGAGCCGGACCAGGGGCGCGAGGGCGAAGGGTATCCCCAGGCTGAGAAGGACCTGGCTCAGCACCAGCGCCCAGGTCGGGTTCACCCCGGTACCGAGGATGATCAGGGCAGGTGCGAGCGTGATCGCGCGACGCCAGAGCAGCGGAATCCGCAGGCGGAGCAGGCCGGCCATAATGGCGGCGCCGGCATAGGCGCCGACCGAGGTGGAGGCGAGTCCTGAGGCGAGCAGACCGATAGCGAACAGGGCGCCGATGACCGGGCCGAGGGCGGTGGTGATGGCGGCATGGGCACCCTCGATCGAGTCGGTCCCGGCCACCTGGGGCAGCGTCGCCGCGGCCACCAGCAGCATGGCGATGTTCACCGCACCGGCCACGAGCATCGAGGTCACCACGTCCCACCGCGTGGCGCGCAGCAGACGTGGCAGGCTCACCTCCGGGTCGGTGTGCCGGTCCCGGGCCAGCGAGGAATGGAGGTAGATGGCATGCGGCATGACCGTGGCGCCGAGCATGCTGGCGGCCAGCAGCACCGACTCTTGTCCGTCGAAGCGAGGAACCAGACCCTCCCAGGTCGCTCGCCAGGACACATCGCTCACCACCAGGCCGGCGAGGAAGCCGACAGCGATGACGCCGAGCAGGGTCATGATGACGTACTCGAACGGCCGCTGGCCGTGCCGGTTCTGGATGGACAGCACCGCCAGCGACACCGCACCGACGATGACCCCACCCAGGAGCAGCGGGATGTCGAACAGGATCTGCAGGGCGACAGCTCCGCCGATGACCTCGGCCAGGTCGGTGGCAATGGCGACCAGTTCGGCCTGGGCCCAGTAGAGAATCCGGGGTCCGCGTGAGAGCCGTCGGCCGAGGATCTCGGGAAGGCTCTGTCCGGTGACCAGTCCGGTCTTGGCCGAGAGGTACTGCACCAGCATCGCCATCCCGTTGGCGACCACCAGGACCCAGACCAGGAGATATCCGAAGCGGGCACCGGCGGTCAGGTTGGCCGCCACGTTGCCCGGGTCCACATAGGCGATCGCGGCGACGAAGGCCGGCCCCCAGAGCCAGCGGAGACGGCGCTGGCGCGGTGCGACCAGCGGGGTGGTTCCGGCCTCACTGCTCACCAGAGTTAACCTACCTTAACTTCTGGGATCTGCACCGCACCCCACCGAATCCGCACGAGGGTCCGTGATGAGGTAGCGTGCGATGTCGAGGACAGTCCCGGCGAGGGGGGCCAGGCTTTGCGCGATATTGCCGTTTTCAGTGGAGGGGCGCATCCGGCGCTCGCGGCCGAGATCTGCGCCGAACTCTCCCTTGAGGTTCAGCCGTCCCGGGTGACCCGGTTCGCCAATGACTGCCTCGAGGTTCAGCTCCAGGCGAACTGCCGCGAGCGTGACGTCTTCCTGATCCAGCCGCTGGTGGCGCCGGTTCAGGAGAATCTGGTGGAACTGCTTCTGATGATCGACGCCGCCCGCGGGGCGTCCGCAGGGCGGGTGACGGTCGTGATGCCGCACTACGCCTACGCCCGCTCGGACAAGAAGGACGCCCCCCGGATCTCCATCGGTGGGCGTCTGATGGCCGATCTGCTGGTGGCCAGCGGTGCGGACCGGGTGCTGACCATGACCCTGCACTCGCCGCAGGTGCACGGCTTCTTCAGCGTTCCGGTGGACCATCTGAACGCTCTCGGCGAGCTCGCCGCGCACTTCGCCGGGCAGGACCTGGCGAACAGCGTCGTGGTGTCGCCCGACCTCGGAAACGCCAAGGAGGCGGCCGCGTTCGCCCGGTTGTTGGGAGTGCCGGTGGCCGCGGGCGCCAAACAGCGCTATCCCGACGACCGCGTCGCCATCACCTCGGTGATCGGGAACATCGAGGGCCGTGATGTCATCGTCCTCGATGACGAGATCGCCAAGGGCAGCACGGTTATCGAGCTCATCCGCGTCCTGCGCGAGCAGGGGGTCCGTCGGATTCAGGTTGCCTGCACCCATGGTCTGTTCGCTGGCGAGGCCTTGCGCAGGATCAGTGACCTTCCCGAGGTGACCTCGGTGGTCTGCACCAACACCGTGCCGATCAATCCGGCCGAGGCCGCCGCCGCTCCACCGGGGATGCTCACGGTTCTCTCGATCGCCCCGGTTGTGGCCGAGGCCATCCGACGGATCCACGACGGGGAATCGGTGAGTTCCCTGTTCGACCGTCCGACGCCGGTGGAGGGGCGAAGCCTGTTCTGAGGGTCGTGGCCGTGCAGCGGAATGGTTCGGTTCAGCCGACCGTGTTCTCGTTGAAGGGCAGCAGGGGGGCGATCTGCGGGAACACCCAAGTGAACAGCACAGCGACGACCGCGGCGACAAGGATGCCGGCCTGAAGCAGCTTGAGCACCGTCGGTCCGGGCAGGATCCGCCACAGCCAGGAATAGAACACCTCAATCCACCTTCCACAGGTCAGCGGGCACCTCGGCGTCAGCGGGGTAGGTGGCCTCCAGGACCCCGTGGACGATGTAGCGCTCGCGAGCGCTGAACTCCGGGTGGCAACTGGTGAGGGTGATCAACGCCTCGGTCGGCTCCGCGGTGGGATTGCCGGGCACAGGGAGGATGACCTCGGCCGCAGTCGGGAGCACGATCTCACTGGAGGTGACCCGGTAGACCGTCCACTGGTCAATGGTGCGGATGATGAGGACGTCTCCGGATTCGAGGTCGTCGATCTGGTTGAAAGGCTTGCCGTAGGTGGTGCGGTGCCCGGCGATGGCGAAGTTGCCGATCTCGCCCGGTCCGGCGGTCTGGTCGTAGTGGCCGATCCCCTCGGTCAGGGTCTCGCGATCGGTCCCCTGGTACAGCGGGCGGGCGTAGTCCTCACCGAAACGGGGGATGTGGACGATGGCGTAGGCCTCGCCGAGATCAGGTGCGGGCGGCTGCGCGGCCTCAGTTCCGAAGTCCTGCTCGAGTTCGGTTACCGTTTTGCGGGCGGCGGCGTCGGAGACCACGTCGGTCCAGAAGAGCTGCCAGAGCACGAAGAGGAGCAGGAGTGCGCCGGTGGTGATGAGGAGGTCACTGATCAGGCCGATGAGCGCCGCCCCGATGCCCGGCCGAGGCGGGGGAGCCGCCCGGCGGAGTCCGGCAGACACCCGCGTGCTCACCTCATGCTCCCCTCGTGGACGATCAGCGGTGCAAGGGTAACCGAATTGCCGGTGCCGGACCCGGGGGGCGCACCCGGTACAGTGTCGCGTCGTGGCAACCATCGATATTCCGAGTGAGGTCGCGTCCCTGTCCCGCGCGCTGGCGAGCATCGAGGCCGTGGTGGATCCCGAGGCGAAGCAGAGCGAGATCACCGCGCTGGAACAGCAGGTTGCTGCGCCTGACCTGTGGGATGACCAGGAAAACGCCCAGCGTGTCACCCAGCGGCTCTCCGCGCTGCAGGGCGAGCTCGAACGGCTGGCAGCACTGAAGGGGCGTCTGGACGACATCGAGGTTCTCGCTGAGTTGGCGGCCGAGGAGAATGACAGCGCCTCGCTGGCCGAGGCGGAACGTGAGCTCGCCCTCCTGCGGCCCGACGTGGACGCCTTGGAGGTTCGGACGCTGCTGTCGGGGGAGTACGACGAGCGGGACGCGGTGGTGACGATTCGGTCAGAGGCCGGCGGTGTGGATGCCGCTGATTTTGCTGAGATGCTGCTGCGGATGGACCTGCGGTGGGCGGAACGGCACGGGTACACCGCCGAGGTCTATGACACCAGCTACGCCGAGGAGGCGGGGATCAAGTCGGCGACCTTCCAGGTGCGCGCCCCGTTCGCTTACGGCACCCTGTCGGTCGAGCAGGGCACCCACCGCCTGGTCCGGATCAGCCCGTTCGACAATCAAGGCCGTCGGCAGACCTCCTTCGCCGGCGTCGAGGTCCTCCCGGTCACCGAGGAGGCCGATCACATCGACATCCCGGAGGCCGATCTGCGCGTCGACGTGTTCCGCAGTTCCGGCCCCGGCGGACAGAGCGTCAACACCACCGACTCGGCGGTTCGGCTCACCCACCTGCCGACCGGGATCGTGGTGAGCTGTCAGAACGAGAAGAGTCAGCTGCAGAACAAGGTCGCCGCCATGAAGGTCCTGCAGTCGCGACTGCTCGAACAGGCCCGGCGCGACCGTGAGGCAGAGCTCAATGCCCTCAAGGGGGACGGGGGCAACTCCTGGGGGTCCCAGATGCGCAGCTACGTGCTGCATCCGTACCAGATGGTCAAGGACCTGCGTACCGAGCACGAGGTGGGCAATCCCGATGCGGTGTTCGACGGTGACATCGACGGCTTCATCGATGCCGGCATCCGCTGGCGGAAGCGGTCGGAGTCGACCCCCGGCTGACGCAGGAGGTCGGGACACGCGGCGCGCCCTCGTCGGGGTGTGTTCCGGGGTCGCCTAGACTCGCTGGTGGCCGGCTGAGAATCTCTCAGGAACCTTCCCCATCGTCGACCCGGCCGGGAGTGAGCATGATCACGTTCGACCACGCGTCCAAGACGTATCCCGGACAGAAGAGGGCTGCGCTGTCGGACCTCAGCCTTGAGGTGGACAAGGGGGAATTCGTCTTTCTCGTCGGCGCCTCGGGGTCCGGGAAATCGACCTTTCTGCGGCTGATCCTGCGGGAACACCGGCCGACGACCGGCCACGTGCTGGTCGCGGGCCACGATGTCGGGCGGCTGCCTGGGTGGCGGATCCCCGGACTGCGCCGGCAGGTCGGAACGGTGTTTCAGGACTTTCGTCTGCTTCCGGGCAAGACGGTGTTTGAGAACGTCGCCTTCGCCCTCCAGGTGATCGGGAAGTCGCGTGGGGTGATCCGCGAGGCTGTGCCGGAGACTCTTGAGCTGGTGGGGCTGGGGGACAAGGGGGACCGGCTCCCCGATGAGCTCTCCGGTGGTGAGCAGCAACGGGTCGCTTTGGCCCGTGCCTTCGTCAACCGGCCGCCGATCCTGATTGCTGACGAGCCCACCGGGAACCTGGATCCGGCCACCAGCGTCGGCATCATGAAGCTGCTCGACCGGATCAACCGCAGGGGCACCACAGTGATCATGGCCACCCACGACTCCACCATCGTCGATCAGATGCGCAAACGCGTCCTTGAGCTCAACACGGGTCAGCTGGTCCGTGATCAGAGCAAGGGCGTGTACGGGTACCAGTGATCGGGCACGTGGGAGAAGAGAAGAGACAGACATGCGTCACACACTGAGCGAAGCTTGGTCGGGACTCCGTCGCAATGCGTCCATGACGGTGGCGGTCATCGTCACCATGTGGGTCTCGTTGTCGTTGTTCGGGGTCGGGCTGCTGGCCGCCCAGCAGGTTGAGCTGATCAAGGGCCGTTGGTACGACAAGATCGAGATCACCGTCTTCATGTGCACCCAGGACTCCAGCGGGCCCAATTGCACGCCCGGGGAGGACGCTACCGAGGCCCAGCGGGCCGCCGTGCGCCAGGCCTTGGACACCAATCCCGAGGTCGCGGAGGTCTTCTATCAGAGCAAGGCCGAGGTTTTTGAGGAGTTCAAAGAGGCCTATGCCGATTCGCCAGTGCTGGCATCAATGTCTGCTGAGAACATGCAGGACCTTTTCAGAATCAAGCTGGTGAATCCTGAGGAATATCAAGGCGTTCGTTCAGCTGTGGTCGGTCTTGACGGCGTCCAAGCGGTTCAGGACCTGCGGCAGTATCTGGACCCGTTGTTCGAGTGGCTGAATCTTGCGCAGTGGCTGACGGTCGGGGCAGCGGCCCTGCTGCTGCTGGCCGCCGCACTCCAGATCGGCAACACCATCCGGGTGGCCGCGTTCAGCCGTCGCCGGGAGATCGGGATCATGCGTCTGGTGGGGGCCAGCAGCTTCTACATCATGGCTCCGTTCCTCATCGAATCGCTGGTCGCGGCCCTCGGTGGAGCGCTGCTGGCGTGTGCGACGCTGGCGGGTCTGGAGAAGTTCGTGATCCTGGACAAGGCTAAACCTGCCATTGAGACCGTGCAGTGGGTTGGCTGGGAACATGTCGGTTGGGCGATGCTCGGGCTTGTCATCGTGGCGGTCCTTCTTTCTATGATCCCCACGTTGATTGCGACACGTCGATACCTCCGGGTGTGACCCTCCTGACGGTCGCGTTGCCGACCGAACGAGGGGAAGCCCAGTGGATCGAACGACAGCCGGACCGAGCGCGCACCAGCGTGCACGCCGCTGCCTGAGGGTCACCACGTCCGTCATGGCGGTCGTGCTCAGCGCCGCATTGATCGCCCCGGCCGCACATGCCGACACTCTGTCGGATCTGCGAGCCAAGCGTGCCGCCGCGCAGAAAAGCCAGACCGGTGCCAAGAACGAGGTGAACCAAGCCCGGGAAAATCTGTCTTCGGCCGTTCAGGAACTTGAGAATTCCCAGGTGCAGCTCGATGAGGCACGCGCCGTCCTCGCCGACCTCCAGGTTGAATTGCAGGCTGCGAAAGAACGTGACGCAGAACTCGCCGAGGAATTGGCTCAGGCGCGGGCGAAGTTGAAGCGGGCGAAGGCGAAGGTCACCCAAGGCGAAGCCGACGTGGAGGCCCAGCAGGCGGTGATCGTCGGTGCCGTGACCGAGTCCTACCAGCAGCAGACCAATCTCACCGGGTTGACGGTGGTGTTCGAGGCTGGCTCGACGGCGGAACTCGGCCAGCGGATCCAGTGGAACACGACGATCTTCGACACCCAGGCCGCGGAGAAGGTCCGCCTCGACGAGATCTTGGAGCGTCTGGAGAAGGCTCGCGACGAAGCGGCGGCCCTGGAGAAGGAAGTGGCGCAGGCCAAGGCTGAGTCCGAGGCGAACGTGCAGCGTGTCGCCGAGCTCGAAGCCGCAGCCGAGGTCCAACGCGCTGCAGTCGCCGACCTGGTGGCAGCCAACGAGGCCGCCCACACTGCCGCTTCGGATGAACTAGCCGCCGATGAGGCCGCCTACCGCGCGCTGGTCAACGAGGAGGACAAGCTCAAGCGCGAGATCCAGGGCGAGATCGCCCGCCTGAAGGCGGAGGAGAAGGCCCGTGAGGCAGCCGCAGCAAAGGCTGCGGCCAAGAAGAAGGCCGCAGCG
>JBKEBV010000122.1:0-4769 GCA_047973315.1 Propioniciclava sp. | reverse complement strand
TGAGGCCGGCGACGACTCATGCGTCGGTGACCGGGTTGGACAGGGTTCCGATGGAGGCGATCGTGATGCCGACGGTGTCACCGGGTTGCAGGGGCCCGACCCCCTCGGGGGTCCCGGTCAGGATGACATCGCCGGGGAGCAGCGTCATCACCGACGACACGTGCGCCACCAGGGTCGCGATCGCATGGGTCATGTTCGCGGTGGAGGATGCCTGGCGTTCGACGGTGTTCCCGTCGCTGTCGGTGATCTGAGCGCCGATCGCGAGGTCACCGGCGTCCTCCACGGACAGATGCGTGACGATCCACGGGCCGAGCGGGCAGAACGTGTCAAAGCCCTTGGCGCGTCCCCACTGACCATCGGAGGCCTGGAGGTCACGGGCGCTGACATCGTTGGCGCAGGTGTATCCGAAGATGACATCGCCGGCGCGGTCGGCCGGCACGTCCTTGCAGATGCGGCCGATGACAACCGCCAACTCGGCCTCGTGCTCCACGTGCGTGGACTGGGTGGGATACACGATGGGCTCACCGGGCCCGATCACTGCGGTGTTCGGCTTGAGGAACATCATCGGAACCTCAGGAACCTCGTTGCCCGACTCGGCGGCGTGTGTGGCGTAGTTCCGCCCGATTGCCACGATCTTGCTCCGCGGGATCACCGGGGCCAGCAGGCGCACATCATCGAGATGATGGCGTTCACCGGTGAACTGGACCGGGGCCACCAGCGGGTCTCCGGAGAGCACCGACACCGTCTCCGGGTTGTCCCCACCGTCAACCAGCAACTCGACCGATCCGAAGTGAATCGCGTCCTCGTGCACGAAACGAGCAATGCGCATGGGCATCAGGCTATCGTGAACCGCTGGCGGGCCCGGCACGGAGAAGCTGAGCGGCGAGTTCCAGCACCATCCAGCCCCCCAGCTGCACCGACAGATCCCGCTCCGGCGGGCTCGACGACTGCATCCCGGACGACGAGGCACGACCGTCGGCCCCGGGCACCACCGCTGCGCTGCGCCAGTCCGGACCGAACCAGACCGCGCCCTCCCGCTCGACCCGGTTCACCCAGGCCGCCTCTGCGGAGGCCAGCACGATCCGGGCCGCGGTCGCTGCGGTGGCGCGGTCAGCCTCCGAACGCCCCCCGAGCCGGCGAGCCACCTCAGCGAGATAGCGGGCCGTGATCGCGGCAAACAACCCACCGTCACCACCGCCGCACCCCCGCAGTACACCCGCGCCGGCGAGGTGGCGGTCCACGGCAGCGACGAGCGCGTGCAACCGCCGCCGGTTGTCGTCGATGTCGACCAGTTCCAGCAGCGCGCCGATCACCAGCCCCTGGTTGTAGCTGAAGATCCGCTCATCGCGACCGTCGGGGCGCCGGCCCTCAAGGATCAGCCCTGTCCCCGGATCATGGAGGTGGCAGTAGATCCAGTCGACGGTGGCTGCGGCCCTCTCGGTGAGCCCGGCCCGGGCCAGGGCCAGGGCAGCCGCACCGTTGGCCGGGACATTGCGGAACACATCCCCGCGCCGCCAAGGGATTCCGCCGCCACCGTCGTCGTCATGCCAACGGTCATGGAGAATGCCGATGAGCCGCCGTTCCCATCGGGGGTGGCCGCCGCCCAACTCAACGCGGGCGCGGCCGAGGGCAAGGGCGAGCCAGGCCATGTCGTCGAAGTACTCGTTGACCACCGTCGCCCGGTTGGCCGCCCACAATGCCCGAGGGAAGCACGACAGCACCCGACGCCGGCGCGGGGCCGGACGGCGCTTCTCCGCGTCGAGCAGGCAGTCCATCAGGTGGGCCTGCCACCAGTAGTTGAGGTCGAGAAACCACCGGTGTCGCGCCGGCGTGGGCCAGGTGATGGCCCCCAACCGGCCCGCAGGCCACCAGGGGACCGGCCGCAGATGGCGGCTGGTGACCGATGACTCGGCGGTCTGCGCCCGCGCGTCCGCGTCTGCGACCGATGGCATATCTGCCAGCCTGCCATAATCACGTGCGTGAGCACCTTTGACGCCGTTGACCTCATCCGCTGCAAGCGGGACGGAGGCACCCTGTCCGACGCTGAGATCCGATGGCTCATCGGTGCTTACACCCGCGGCCTGGTGGGGGATGAACAGATGGCGGCGATGGCGATGGCGATCTGCTTCACCGGCCTGACCCCGGCTGAGCTGTCGACCTGGACCACCGCCATGATCGACAGCGGGGAACGGATGGACTTCCGCTCCCTGGGACGGCCGACGGCCGACAAGCACTCCACCGGCGGTGTCGGCGACAAGATCACGCTGCCGCTCGCCCCGCTCGTCGCTGCCTGCGGGGTCGCGGTCCCCCAGCTCTCCGGGCGTGGACTCGGTCACACCGGGGGCACTCTCGACAAGCTCCAGGCGATTCCTGGCTGGGTCGGCTCGCTGTCCCGGGACGCCATGCTGCGGCAGTTGGCGGAGGTCGGCGCTGTCATCTGTGCCGCCGGCCCGGGGCTGGCACCGGCGGACAAGAAGCTCTACGCGCTGCGCGACGTGACCGGCACGGTCGAGTCGATCCCGCTGATCGCGAGCTCCATCATGTCCAAGAAGATCGCCGAGGGCACCGGCGCGCTGGTCCTCGATGTGAAGACCGGCGTGGGGGCCTTCATGACCTCCCGGGAACGGTCGGTCGACCTGGCCGAGACGATGGTCGGCCTCGGGCGGGATGCCGAGCTGCCGACGGTCGCCCTGGTGACGGCGATGGACACCCCGCTCGGCCGTTCGGCCGGCAACGCGGTGGAGGTCGCCGAGTCGGTGGAGATCCTCGCCGGCGGTGGGCCTGCCGATGTCCGCGAGCTGACGCTCGCCCTGGCCACCGAGATGCTGGCTGCGGCCGGGGTCGATGCCGATCCCGTACGCGCCCTCGACTCCGGCGCGGCGATGGACGTCTGGCGCCGGATGATCCGCGCGCAGGGCGGCGATCCCGAGGCTCCGCTGCCCCGACCCCGGCACACCGAGGTGGTCACCGCCCCGGCGACGGGCACGATCGCAGCGATGGACGCCCTCGCCGTCGGTGTCGCCGCCTGGCGGCTCGGAGCCGGACGGGCCCGCCAGGAGGACCCGGTCCAGGCGGCCGCCGGCGTCACGTGGACAGCATCGGTGGGAGAACCGATTCGGGCCGGAGAACCGCTATTCATCCTGAGCACCGACACGCCCGAACGCTTCGACCGGGCCCGCGAGGCACTTGCCGGCGCGGTGAGGATCGGTGATGACCGCGTTGAGCGGGGTCCGGTCGTGCTCGACCGCATCGGCTGAGATCAGTTCTTGGCGTGGATCCCGCCCCCGCGGGCCAGCCGACGACGTCGCTGCCACTGGTCGAAGCGGTTCGGGTGGCGCGCCTTCACCGTGCCGAGGCGGGATCGTCCACGCACCATGATGGTCGGCCGCCCCTCGCCGGCGGTCGGGGCCACGGAGGTCTTCAGGCCTCCCATTCCCGGATCGAGGCGGGACAGATCGACGCCCCAGCCCTCGTCGACGATGAGGATCACGTCTCCGGCCCCACCGTCGATGACCAGGTCGATCCGGTCCACGCTCACCCGCGCGTCGATGAAGTTCAGCTTGACGTTTCCGGCGCCGGAGTGAATCTCCAGGAACGGCGGGACCGCCCACGGGCCGGCCCGGACGACGTCGTCCCAACGTGCGGTGAGCACCAGCGGATCCTGCCAGCTCCAGCCCGGCTCACCTGCCCGGGCCACCACGGCATGCGGATTGACGGTGATCTCGACGTCGGACGGAGGCAGCAGGTCGATGAGCACCGGGCGGAGGTCGGCCCGGGTTCGCGCCGCCATGGCGACACCGATGCGTTCATCGAGTTCGTCCAGCGTCAGCCGACCATCACCAGCGGCCTCCCGCAGCTGTTCGACGGTGGCATCACGTTCGGCGTGGCCGATGCGGATGTGCGCGTTGTCGGCCTCCATACTGGTGCAGTCTAGCGGGGCGCTCAGCGCTCGATCAGGCCCCACAGGTAGGCGTCGTGCAGGGCCTCCCAGGATGCCTCGACCACGTTCGTGCCAACCCCGACGGTGGTCCAGTTCCGGTCGCCATCGGTGGTGTCGATGAGAACCCGGACGATGGCATCGGTGCCGTGCCCCTGCTCGATGATCCGCACCCGATAGTCGGTGAGCTCGAACCGCTCGGTTCCCGGGTAGGTGGCCTGCAAGGCCGACCGCAGCGCCTTGTCCAACGCGTTGAGCGGGCCGAAACCCTCACCCACCCGCCAGCGGGTCCGGTCCCCCACCCGCACCTTGACCGTCGCCTCGGAGTCCCCCTCCTCAGTTGTCTCACCCGAGGTAAGGGCGCGCCACCGGATCACCTCGAACGCAGGATGCAGGCTGCCGGTCTCCCGACGGAGCAGGAGTTCGAAAGAGGCATCGGCCGACTCGTAGGAGTAGCCCTCATGCTCGCGCTGTTTCACCTTGTCGGTGATCCGCGAGGCGAGATCGCGATCGGACAGGTCAAATCCGAGCTCGGAGCCCTTGATCTGGATATTGGCGCGCCCGGCCATGTCGGACACCAGCATCCGCATGTCATTGCCGACCAGGGTCGGGTCGGTGTGCTGGTAGAGGTTGGCATCAACCTTGATCGCCGAGGCGTGGAGTCCGGCCTTGTGAGCGAACGCCGAATGTCCCACATACGGCTGCCGCGCGTTCGGGGCGACGTGGGTCACCCCGGCGATGGCGTGGGAGATGGCCGTCGACCGGGCGAGGCGCTCGGCCGGCAGCAGGTCCCAGCCGTACTTGAGCTGGAGGTTGGCCGTCACGGTGATCA
>JBKEBV010000190.1:0-10300 GCA_047973315.1 Propioniciclava sp. | reverse complement strand
GGCACCGTCGCGCTCAAGTGGGCGCTGGTCGCCCGAGGGATCCTCAACGATGCGACCGTGAGGACCCCGTTGCTTCCGCTGGCCGACGGCGCTGACGCCGAGATCGCCGAGGCGATGAGCCTGGCCGGCCTCGGCCGGGTCACCGTCCCGGCCTGACCGTGCCGGGGGTGGGCAGGCACGGCTGCCCACCCACCGCGGTGACCCGTGCGTGCTACGCCTGTGCCGCACCGATGCGGCCCTGAGTCAACGACGACCGGCGGCGACCGCCGCTGAACTGGGAGAACCCATGAGCAGCAAGAACACCGAACACAAGCCCCCCACCCCCGGCACCGGAGACGCTCGCGTCGACACCGGAACCATGGCCAGGATCATCGACTCGACCACCGAGGGCCGTTCCTGGTGGCGGACCCTGGCCCTTGCTGGTCCTGCCTTCGTCGCCGGCGCCTGGCAGTTCGGCCCCGGCAATCTCACCACCGCGGTTCAGGCCGGCAGCGGCTTCATGTACAGCCTGATCTGGGTGGTGGTCATCTCCACTGTCCTGATGATCTTCCTCACCGACATGAGCGTCCGCCTCGGCATCCGCTCACCGGTTTCACTCATCACCTCGATCAAGACCCACCTCAACCGGCCCCTCGGCGTGCTCGCCGGGATCGGGGTCTTCCTGATCACCTTGGCCTTCTCGGTCGGGAATGCGGTCGGATCCGGGCTCGGGCTGTCGATGCTCTTCGGCGGCAATCCGGTGATGTGGACGGCCATCTGCACTGTCGGGGTCGCCACACTGCTGCTGCTGCGCAACATCTACCAGGTGATCGAGAAGGTCCTCGTGGTGGTGGTGGCGCTGATGGCGGTTGCCTTCATCGCCAGCGCGTTCATCGCCCATCCCGACTGGAGCCAGGCGGCCACCGGTCTCATCCCCACGGTGCCGGACGGCTCCTGGCTGCTCATCATCGCGCTGGTCGGCACCAATTTCTCGGTGAATGCGGCCTTCTACACCGCCTACGGGACCAAGGAGCGCCAGCGCACCGAGGCTCAGTACCGCGACGTCACCATGGTTGACACCATCCCCGGCATCATCGCTCCCGGCATGATGACCAGCCTCGTCATCGTCGTCGCCGCAGCGGTGCTCGGTCGGACCGGCGAGGCGGCGACCAGCATTGTCGCGCTGGCCGGGATCTTCGAGCCGCTCGCCGGGCAGGTCGGATCCACGATCTTCGCCCTCGGGTTCTCCGGTGCGGCGTTCTCCTCGATGGTGGCCAATGCGACCGCCGGCGGCACGATGTTGTCCGATGCGCTGGGTCGGGGTGCCACGTCGAGCTCCGGCACGGCGAGGATCGTCAGCGGGACGATCCTCGCCTTCGGGCTGGTCATCGCGCTGGTGTTCCAGTCCTCACCGATCCAGCTGATCGTCATCGCTCAGGCCATGACCATCTTCGTCGCCCCGCTGCTGGCCGCGCTGATCATCATCATGGCGAACAACAGTGCGCTCATGGGGCGGATGCGTAACGTCTGGTGGCAGAACGTGCTGGGCGGGATCGGTCTGATCTCGGTGCTGGCGCTGTCGGTCCGGCTGCTGCTCCGGCTCACCTCCTGAGGGGAACCTGCGCCGTCGGCGCGCCGTTGGGTTTCAGCGCGGGGCGGGCCCTGCTCCTCGGTGATGCGCCGAGGGACCGGGGTCGGCAGCTGGTTCAGCCCTCGGCAGGTTCGGCGTCCTCCGGCGGGGTGGTGGACCCGGGCAGGCGCACGATGAACTCGGCGCCGCCGCCGGGGGCCTGGCCGGCCTTGACCCAGCCTCCGTGGGCCTGGATGGTCTGGGCCACGATGGACAGTCCCAGCCCTGAGCCGGGAGTGTTGCGGGCGTCGTCGGAGCGGTAGAAGCGTTCAAACACGTGCGGAAGGTCAGCCAGCGTGATGCCGGGCCCCTCGTCGCGGATCCGGAGCCGGTCGCCGACCAGGTGAACCTCGATCGTCCCGTCGGCCGGCGAGAACTTCACCGCATTGTCGAGCAGGTTCGTCACCGCGCGCTCGAGCGCGTCAGGTTCCCCCTCGAGGTAGAGCGGTTCGGTGTGGACGTGCCACTGGATCCCGGGCCCACGGCGCTTGACCCGTTCCAGGGCGCTCTCGACGACATCGCTCAGATCGATGGGCTCCGGTGCCGGGGCGACGCGTTCCTCGCGCGAGAGCTGGACCAGGTCTCCGACGAGGGTGGAGAACTCGCCGAGCTGGGCGGCGACGTCACGCAGGATGTCCGAACGGGCCCCCTCGGGCAGCATCCCCTGACGCTCGTCGGCCACCAGGAGCTCAACGTTGGTGCGCATCGAGGTCAGCGGGGTGCGCAGTTCGTGGCCGGCATCGGCGATGAGGCGCCGCTGGCGCTCCCGGGAGTTCTCCAGGGCGCCGAGCATGTCATTGAAGGCCCGCCCGAGTTCCCCGACCTCGTCGTCACCCTGGACGTCGATCGGGACGAGCTTGTTGGTCGCGGTGATCTCCAGGACGGCGTCGGAGAGCTTGCGGATGGGCTGGATCCCCGACCGGGCGATCACGTACCCGGCCACGGCGGCGATGGTGGCTCCGATGCCGCCGAACACGATGAGGGAGAAGCCGGTGGTGCGGAGGATGGACAACGTCGGCCCGAGCGGGCGTCCCAGCACCAGGGCGTAGCGCTGGTCCTCGTGGACCAGCGGCACCGCGACGATCCGCATCGGCTGCTGGTTGGTGTCGAACCCAGTGCGGGCGCTCGAGCCGAGGGAGGTCCGGGCGACCGCGAGCTCGGGATAACCCAGCTCCAGGGTGGCCTCCCGGCCCGGCATCGCGAAGGTGTTGATGTCGGAGCGGATCAGCGTCACCGTGACATTCGCCGCGCGGAGGGTCGAGGCGTCGATGCCGCCCATGTTCTCCAGATCCTCCGCGACCCGGCTGGAGGTGATGTTCGCCACCTCGACCAGTTCGGCGTCGAGCTGGTCGTAGACGGTGAGCAGGGTCAGGAAGTAGGCGGCGATACCGGTGATCGCGACAGCGGCGGCGACAGCAGAGGCGATGAGCAGGGCCAAGCGATCCTGCAGCGGACGGTTGGCCGTGGTGACGTAGTCGCGCAGGTCAATCACGGAGCGGACTCGCGCAGCACGTACCCGATGCCGCGCACCGTGTGGATCAGGCGCGGTTCCTCACCCTCCTCCGTCTTCCGGCGGAGGTATCCGATGTAGACCTCGAGGGAGTTGGCGGTGGTCGGGAAGTCGAACCCCCAGACCTCGTTGAGCAGCCAGGAGCGCTCCAGCACCCGTCGGGGATGCTCCATGAACGTCTGCAGCAGGGCGAACTCGGTGCGGGTCAGCGAGATCCGCCGATTCCCGCGCCAGACCTCGCGGCTGCCCTGATCAAGGCGGAGGTCCTCGAAGGTGAGCACCTGGGTACCCGGATCGGCGCCGTCATCGCCCTCGGCCTCGGTGCGGGAACGCCGGGTGAGTGCCCGCAGCCGCGCCATCAGCTCATCGAGCGCGAACGGCTTGGCCATGTAGTCGTCGGCGCCGGCATCGAGCCCGTCGACGCGATCCCCGACCGCGTCGCGTGCGGTGAGGACGAGGATGGGAACGTCATTGCCCTGAGCGCGCAGCATCCGGGTTGTCTCGAGCCCGTCCAGTCGCGGCATCATCACATCCATGATCACCGCGTCCGCCTTGTGTGCGGAGAGGTGGGCGAGTGCCTCAACCCCGTCGGCGGCCGTTGCGACCTCGTAGCCGCTGTAGTGCAGGGACCGCTTCAGCGAGTCCCGGACGGCCTGGTCGTCGTCCACGACGAGGATGTGCATGGGGCCACCTTATCGGTGTTGCAGGCTCTTCACCCGGCTGAGCACGCCGGGCACAGCCGCCTCGACCGCCGCCAGCGTGTCAGCGAAACCGTCCTCACCGCCGTACCAGGGGTCGTCGATCCCGGAACCGGGAACGGCGTCGGGATCGAAGTCGGTCAGCAGAGCGAGGTTGTCCGCAGCCGGTGCCAGCGCGCGCATCCGATCGAGGTGCAGCTGCTCCAGGCCGATCACCAGGTCGGCATCGGCAATTTCGGCTGCAGTGATGCGGTGGGCTCGATGGTGGTCGGGGTCATAGCCGTGGGTGGTGAGGATGCGTCGCGCCCGGGGGTCGATGGGGTTCCCGGACTCCTCGGCGCTCACGCCGGCCGAAGTGAACCTGACGTCGGTGATGCCGGCGTCATGGGCCGCGCGGCGGGCCACCCGCTCGGCCATCGGGGACCGGCAGATGTTGCCCCAGCAGACGAAGATGACGTCGACAGCTGTGCTCATCAGGTGTGCCTCTCGCCGCGGGAGGTCAGCATCGAGTTGAGCACGAAGCTGACCACGCTGACCAGCAGGGCACCCCAGAACGCCGGCCAGAAGCCAGCGACACTCCAGCCGACTCCCAACTGGGAACACACCCAGCCGACGAGCATCAGCAGCGAGGCGTTCACCAACAGCAGGAAGAGCCCCAGGGTGAGCAGCAGGAACGGCGACGTCACGAAGACGAACAGCGGTTTGACGACAGCATTCACCACGCCGAAGATCGCCGCGACCAGAAGAATGGTCACCGCGGAGTCGGCGGGCCGTGCATCGACGCTGTCCAGCGACAGCCCCGGGACCAGCCAAGTGGCCACACCCAGGGCGAGTGCGCTGACCAGGAATCGTACGATCACGGGCCCCATCCTCGCACGTGCGGCAGAATGGTCCCTCCGGGTTGTCCGGGACACCCCCCTGGTGGGTCCGGATTCATTGAGAGAGGTGACGCGTGATCGGTCTGGCAGGCAGAGACTTCCTCAAGGAGGTCGATTTCACGCCGCAGGAGTGGGCCCACCTCGTGAAACTCACCGGCACGTTGAAGTCCGAACGTCGTGCCGGAGCCGAGCGACAGCGGCTGCGTGGGATGAACCTGGCGCTCATCTTCGAGAAGAGTTCCACCCGGACCCGGGCAGCCTTCGAGGTCGCCGCGCGTCACCAGGGGGCGCACACCACCTATCTCGACCCGGCCGGCTCCCACATCGGTGTCAAGGAGTCCGCGGCCGACACCGCGCGAGTGCTGTCGCGGATGTACGACGGCATCGAGTTCCGGGGGGATTCCCAGGACACCGTCGAGGAGCTCGCCGAGCATGCTGACGTCCCTGTGTGGAACGGACTGACCGACGAATGGCATCCCACCCAGGCGTTGTGCGATGCGTTCACCATGGTCGAGGCGGCCGCTCGGCCGGCCGAGGAGATCGCTTTCGCCTATCTGGGGGATGCCCGCTTCAACATGGGCAATTCGCTGCTCACGATGGGCGCCATGATGGGTATGGACGTCCGGATCGTCGCCCCGAAGGCCTTTCAACCGCAACCACAGCTGGTGTCATCGGTGCGGGAGATCGCCTCGGCCACCGGGGCCCGGGTGACGGTGACCGACGACGTGGCCCTCGGTGTGGCCGGTGCCGACTTCGTGCACACCGACGTGTGGGTGTCGATGGGGGAACCCAAGGGTGTCTGGGCGCAGCGGTGCCGCGTGCTCGCCCCCTACCGGGTCACGCGGGCGGTGATGGAGGCGACGGGTCGGCCTGACGCCCGGTTCCTGCACTGTCTGCCCGCCTACCACGACCTGAAGACGTCGACGGCGCGGCTGGTGCACGACCTCACCGGGATGCGGGAACTGGAGGTCACCGACGAGGTCTTCTCCTCGGCGGCGTCCCTCGTGTTCGAGCAGGCCGAGAACCGGCTCCACTCGATCAAGGCGGTGCTGGTGGCAACCCTCGCCCAGGACTGACCGTCTGCTCGGGATCGGCGGCGATCCCTCACCAGATCCGGATCGGCGAACAGCCACCGCGGACGAGGCTCAACCAGAGGGCGGCACGGCGCGCTCAGGCGTTCGCCGGCGGCGGGGTCCGCACCGGTCTGCTGCCCAACGCAACGATGAGCCCGAGCGACCCGACCACGGTGAGGGGCAACCACGGTGCTGTTGGCCGGAGGTCGCTCAACAGGCCAGCCGCGCGGAACGGGTACAGCACGATCGAGCGCAGGAACCAGAGCGTCCAGGCGGCGGCTGGGACAGCCTCCTAGGCCAGGGGGCCGAGGAAGGTGATGCCGGGAATGTTCCGTCCGACCCAGTAGAGCGTGATCACCACCGGGATCACGCCCAGCAGGCGTGGGCCGGGCGTCCACCAGCGGGGAATGTCGAACCAGGCGCGCCGCAGCGTCGTGACCCAGACCACGAAGAACAGGGGGATGGCGACCAGCAACGCTGGGTTGAACAGCCAGGCAGTGACGATGTCGCCCTCGGTGAGGGCGCGGAGCGCACGGAGGGTGCCGCAGCCCGGGCAGAGGAATCCGGTGGTGAGGAGGAAGGGGCAGGTGAGCCAGCTTCCCTCGACATTGGGGTCGTGGACCGTGGTGCCGATGGTGACGGCCGCCACTCCGGCGGCGGCCAGGAGCGGGGTGCGCAACCGCCTCCACCGGCCGACGGCGGGTGCCGATGCCGATGGAGGCGGCTCAGTGGCGAGACCGGGGTGTCCGGCCCCGCTCACCGGGGCTGGCATGATCGACGCGCGATCAGGAGCCGAACAGGCCAGTGAGGGTGCCCGTCGCCAGGTTGACGATGATGCCGAGGGCCCACAGGATCAGCGAGACGATCGCGATGATGCGAGCGGTGTTGACCTTGCTGGTGTTGTAGCCCTCGGGGGCGTTGAGGATGCCGTTGGCGGTGATGAGCACCCAGATGTTCACCGGTGCGCAGCACAGGAGGGAGATGATGCTCGTGATGAGCAGCGTCTGTGCGCGTGGGTGATCAGGGGTGGGTCCGCCCATGTAGGGGGGCTGCGGTCCGCCGGGTGGTGGCGCTTGGTACGTCATCGTGTCTCCTTTAGCTGCGATGTCGGGGCCTATCCTTACATGGAGGTCTGACGATGGAGCGACTGGCCGAAACGTGGGCAGGTGTCCCCGGTGGGGGGCGTGCCGGGGTTAGGGGTGTCTGTGCTGGTGGCAGGTCGGTAGGCTGCCCCCATGACGAATCCAGGTGTTCCGGCACGGCGTTCGCGGGCTGGTGACCGGGATCGGGACGCGACCTTGGATGTCCTTCGTGAGGCCCATGCCGCCGGGCGCCTCGATGTGGAGGAACTCGCGCAGCGTCAGGGCCGTGCGCTGGAGGCGACCTACCTTGACGAGCTGGCTGAGCTTGTCGCCGATCTTCCCGAGGAGAGCCCGGCTCCCGGGTCGGGCGCCGTGGTCGCTGCCCCACGCGGGCCGGTGGCGCCCGCGCCGGCGGCGGACGGCTGGGATGGTCATGAGTGGCAAGGCGATCCTCCTGGAGCCGGGCACGACGCATTACCGGGCCTTCAGCGTGTGGAGCGGCCTGGACCTCGACCTGACGCAGGTGATGGGTCCCGGCGTGGTGGTCACCTTGGAATTGCCGTCGGTCATGGCCGGACACGACATCCTGGTTCCGCCCGGCGTTCGCGTTCTCGACAAGTCGTTCGCCATCATGGCGGGTAACGACATTCACCGCGGCACCCAGGGGGACGGCTCCAACGGGACGCTGGTGATCAAGGGTTTTCTGTTCTGGGCCGGGCACGATGTTCGGCTCCACGTGCCGGGACAGTTGCGCTGACGGTGCCGAGCCACCGGTGAAGCCGGGGCCGACCCGGTCGGCGCGCAGTGCGCCTTCCTGACACCGGCGCGCTGGCTGTGCCGGGCGATCGACGACACCGCGGTGATACCGGCCAACCTGCCGTCGGTGGCACGAGGTGCGGGCCCGTGCTGCCAGACTGGCCCCATGTTGCCGATGCTTGCCGCGCGGGGTGATCGGGTCCCGACTGGTGCCGACTGGGTCCATGAGGTCAAGTGGGACGGGGTCCGTGCGCTGGTCGAGGTCTCCGGTGGTGCCCTGCGGGTGTGGAGCCGTCGGGAGAACGACGTCACCGTGACCTACCCGGAGATGCAGGGCCTGCTCGGACACCTGCCGGAGAACACCGTCCTGGACGGCGAGATCGTCGTGTTCGAGAACGGCATCCCGAGTTTCGCCGCCATCGCGGACCGGATGAACATCACCTCGGCCGCGCGTGCCGCTCAGGCTGCCGTGCGCCTCCCGGCGACGCTGCTGATCTTCGACGTGCTCCGGCTCGACGGGCTCGAGGTGGCCGGCCTGCCCTGGCAGCACCGGCGCGAACTTCTCGAGTCCTTGGAGTTGGAGGGCCCCCGCTGGATGACACCACCCACCTACGATGACGGGCCGGGCCTGTACGAGGCGACCCGCGCCCAAGGACTCGAAGGTGTGGTCAGCAAGCGGCGCACGGCGCGCTACGTCCTGGGCGCGCGGAGCGACGCCTGGCTGAAGTTCCCCCACCGTTTCCTCGCCAGCTACGTGATCGGCGGTTGGCACGGTGAGACCGACACCCCGTCACGGCTGGGATCGGTCCTGGTGGGAGTCCCCCGGGGCTCGGGGCTCGCCTTCCGCGGGAAGGTCGGCTCAGGACTGGCCGGTCGTGCGGGGGAGGCGATGCAGGAGGTGCTGGAGTCGATCGGCACCGCGACCAACCCGTTCGTGACACCCGTCCCCCGCGAGGACCTGCCGGGTGCCCACTGGGTCGATCCGCTGCTGGTCATCGACATCGCCGCGATGGGGCTGTCGCGCGAACTCAGGCTCCGCGCACCGTCCTACCAGCGGGTCCGCACCGATCTCGACCCCAGTGATGTCGCCGACGACGGTCTGGGCTGACCAGCTGCGGCTGACACAGCGGCCGAGAGAAGCGTCTCAGCCGAGCGCCTGCTGCTCGGCCGCGATGGTCGTGTCGGGGCCGTGCCCGGTGTGCACCACCGTCTGCGGAGGCAGGCTGAACAACCGCGAGCGGATCGAGGCGACGATCAGATCGGCGTCGCTGAACGACCGCCCCGTCGCCCCCGGGCCCCCGTTGAACAGGGTGTCCCCGGTGAAGACCGCACCCAGGTCGGCGGCGTACAGGCTGACCGCACCGGGAGCGTGGCCCGGCGTGTGCAGCACGGTGAGCGTACTGCCGGCGATGCTGATCTCCTGACCGTCGGCGAGGTCGGCGTCCCACCGGTGTTCGGGATGGGTCAGCTGCCACAACGGTTCGTCCGCCGGGTGCAGCCACAGCGGCGCCCCGGTGGCCTCCCGCAGCGCTGGAGCGACCCGCACATGGTCGTCATGGGCGTGGGTGAGCACGATCGCGCGGACGGTTCTCCCGCCGACGACGGCAAGGATGTCGCTGACGCTGTGGGGGGCGTCGATGACGATCACCTCGCTGTCGTCGCCAACCACCCAAACGTTGTTGTCGACGTCGAAGGTCTGCCCGTCCAGGCTGAAGGTGCCGGTGGTGACGGTGTGGTCGATCCGGGCGGGCATCAGAGCACCACCACCGAGCGCAACACGTCACCGTCATGCATTTTGGCGAACGCGGCCTCCACCTCACCGATGCCGATCTCCTCGGTGACGAAAGCGTCCAGATCGAGGCGGCCCTGCCGGTACAGGTCAATCAGCATCGGGAAGTCCCGGCTCGGCAGGCAGTCCCCGTACCAACTCGATTTCAGGGCTCCGCCGCGGCCGAACACGTCGACAAGCGGCAGGTCGGGGACCTTCATGTCAGGGGTCGGGACCCCTACCAGCACCACCGTCCCGGCCAGATCGCGGGCATAGAAGGCCTGCTGCCAGGTCTCGGGTCGGCCGACTGCGTCGATGACCAGATCGGCCCCCTCTGCGCCGGGGTAGTACTCGTCGCAGATCTCTCCGACCCGGGCGATCACGTCCTCGTGGGTGGAGTCGACGGTGTGGGTCGCGCCCATGCCGGTGGCCGCCTGGAGCTTCTTGGCATCGATGTCCACCGCGATGATCGGGGAGGCGCCGGCCAGGGCAGCGCCGGCGATTGCAGCCACCCCGACGCCCCCGCAGCCGATCACCGCGACCGAGCGTCCCCGGCCGGCCGCACCGGTGTTGATCGCCGCACCGAGGCCGGCCATCACCCCGCATCCCAGCAGGCCTGCTGCTGCCGGACGCGCCTGCGGGTCGACCTTGGTGCACTGCCCGGCGGCGACCAGCGTCTTCTCGGCGAAGGCGCCGATGCCCAGCGCGGGGCTGAGTTCGGTGCCGTCGTCCAGGGTCATTTTCTGGGTGGCGTTGTGGGTGGCGAAGCAGTACCACGGCTGACCGCGCCGGCAGGCTCGGCAGTTGCCACACACCGCACGCCAGTTCAGGACCACGAAGTCGCCCGGGGCGAGGGAGGTCACCCCGGCGCCCACCGACTCGACGACGCCGGCCGCTTCGTGACCCAGGAGGAACGGGAAGTCGTC
>JBKEBV010000100.1:0-3204 GCA_047973315.1 Propioniciclava sp. | reverse complement strand
ATCAATCTCAAAGAAACCCAAACCCCACCCACCCACAACAGGCAGACAAGGCACGGGACACACAAACAACACCAACCAAAACAGTTAGCATAAAATGTGCAAAACAACAACCAAAACAGTTTCTGCAACTTGCATTGACCTAAGCACGCTGTTGAGTTCTCAAACCACCAACACCCCAACCCAAACCGGCTCTCACCGCTCCGAGGAGGCAACCTGATGAACCTTACCCTGTCCGATCTCGGCGGTCAAATCGAGCCTCAGCTCGCCGTCGCTCTCGGGGGCAGAATCCCCTCAGGATCGGGCTCTCGGTTTCCCGTGGGCCCGAGGACAAACAGTAGCGGATCTTCGGGCAGGTCTCCAACTCGGCCCCCGTTTCACCCTTCAGAGTGGTCGGGCGTGCCGTCCTCACGGGAAGGACACGCCCCTCGTCCACCAGCGCGCTGAACCCCTCCCGTCCTCAACGCACCCCTTCCCCGCACGCCGGGGCCGGATCGCGGGGGTGCTGCTCGGAATCAGCGTCGAAGCTACCCCTTCCCCGCACGCGGGGCCGGATCGAGGCCAAGGACCCAACCGTCCCTGATGCGGCAACCCCTTCCCCGCACGCGGGGCCGGATCTACCGGAGGGCAGCTTGGTCCGTCGGTGAGCACCGTCGCGAGCGGCTCCCGACGGCTTCGCTTCCGGCCCCGTCCGTAGCGGAGGGGTCCTGCCGGGAACGAGATCCCCGCCGCCCTGGTATCCGGCCGGCCTGGTGCAGCCGGCACGGAATCGATGCCCCGCATGACGGCCATGCTGGCAGGCGGTCGCTGGCCGGCGGGCAGCCTTCTGCCGGATCTCGTCGGGTGGGGCTCTTGTCTGTTAGCGTTCGCGCATGGTCAACCCCGGCCCCCGGCGCTGCAGGGCCGTTGCAGCCGCGATGGTGTTTCCGCTGATTCTGAGCGCCAGCGGCTGCACGGCGGTGCGGGCGCGTGCCGAGCCCGCAACCGATCAGGTCTCGGCGACGCTCTCCGCAGCCCTGAACGACGTCGAGGGCTTTTCCGCCCTTGACGTCACGCGGTCGAAGATCATCCTCCACGGCGTCGCCTCCGGCCAGGCCGTGCGCCGCCAGCTGTGGCCCGATCTGGACACCGAGCCCTCGTTCGACCGGTTCGCGATCGTCGACTCAACCGACCTTGATCCCGACGAACTCCAGCGACAGGTGACCGAACTCGCCGCTGTCTGTCCCCGTGGGGACTATCGGATACGGGTCGCAGCGGTGACCAGCAGTGCTCACCTGACGACGGTGACCTGCGGCGACCCGGGAACCGCCGCTGTCGCATCCCTGCTGAACGGTCGGCCCCTGGGCGACCTCAGCGGCCCGTGGACCTCCGCATCCTGGCAGACCCTCGCCGACGAGCTGGTGATGCTCTCACCAGCCGGCCAGATGAACAGCATCAGTATTCGCGACGGCCGCATTTCGTTCACCTTCTCCGACGCCGACGCCTCGGGCACCTGCCAACCGATCCCGTGGCAGGCCCTCGACGGTCAGGCCGCCACGATGCTCTGCTGGGAGCGCGGCGGCAGCGAGGAGCCCATGGCCCTGGCCGACCTCACCGGCCCTGCGCTGTACCGTGCGGCCCAGGAGGCGGAGGAGCGTGCCGGAATCGCCGAGGGCCAAGGCTCGTGGTACCTGATCAGCTCGCGCGAGGGGCACCCGAACCTCGCCGCCTCCACCGAGTCAAAATTCGGCGAGGCCACCATCGGGTGAGCCGGGCTGGGGAGGCCGCGGTCCCGGGATCCCCCGCGGGCTGAGGCGACCGTTCGGCTCGACCCAGGAAGGTTCACCGTCGCGAAGATCCCAGGCCCGGCGCCCCCGACAGAGTGCTCGGGAAGACAAGCCGCCCCGAAACACCAGCGCCCCCGGCCTCCAGGCCGGGGGCACCGATATCGACGTGAGTCGCGGGCGAGGAGTCAGTTGGTCGACTCGACCTGCTTGAGCCGTCCGGTGTCGACACCGATCCCGGGGCCCATCGTGGAACTGACCGTCGCCTTGCGGATGTAGCGCCCCTTGGCCGAGGACGGCTTGAGCCGCATGATTTCGTCGTAGGCGGCGAAGAAGTTCTCCGACAGTGCCTGCTCGGAGAAAGACGCCTTGCCGACAATGAAGTGGAGATTGGCATTCCGATCGACGCGGAACTCGATCTTTCCACCCTTGATGTCGGACACCGCCTTGGCGACATCCATGGTGACCGTGCCGGTTTTCGGGTTGGGCATCAGACCGCGGGGGCCGAGCACGCGCCCGAGACGTCCGACCTTGCCCATCATGTCCGGGGTGGCGACGACGGCATCGAAGTCGAGGTAGCCGCCGGCCACCCTCTCCACCAGTTCGTCGGCGCCCACCTCGTCGGCTCCCGCTTCCTCGGCTGCGGCTGCCTTCTCACCGGTGGCGAAGACGAGGACCCGTGCCGTCTTGCCGGTGCCGTGAGGCAGATTCACCGTGCCACGGACCATCTGGTCCGCCTTGCGGGGATCGACGCCGAGCCGCATCGCGACCTCGATCGTCTCGTCGAACGTGGCCCGGGCGTTGCTCCTGGCCAAGGCCAGTGCTTCGTCCGGCGTGTACAGCTGCGCGCCGTCGACGGCTGCCTCAGCTGCGCGGTAGGCCTTGCTGCGCTTCATGTCTGGTTCCTTTCACCAGGTGTGGTGTGGGCCGCGCCGGCCCTGCCACAAGATCGGGTTGGGCTCAGTTGGCGACCGTGACGCCCATCGACCGGGCAGTGCCCTCCACGATCTTCATCGCGGCGTCGATGTCGTTGGCGTTGAGGTCAGGACGCTTGGTGTCAGCGATCTCACGCACCTGCTCCCGCGTGATTGTGCCCACCGTCTCCTTGCTCGGGTTGGCCGCACCGCTCTTGAGGCCGGCGGCCTTTTTGATCAGCTCCGCAGCCGGAGGGGTCTTGGTGATGAAGGAGAACGTCCGGTCCTCGTAGATGGTGATCTCGACGGGAATGACGTTGCCGCGCATGGCCTCGGTCGCAGCGTTGTACTGCTTGCAGAAGTCCATGATGTTGACACCGTGCGGGCCCAGTGCGGTACCGACCGGCGGTGCAGGCGTCGCGGAGCCTGCGTTCAGGGCAACCTTGACAACGGTTGCCACCTTCTTCTTAGGAGGCATCTCTCGGGTCCTTGCTTGATTGAGGCGTGACCGGGAACGTCACACCGGGTTG
>JBKEBV010000069.1:0-2120 GCA_047973315.1 Propioniciclava sp. | reverse complement strand
GGCCTGATCAGCCCGCCGCCCCATCACGACATCTACTCGATCGAGGATCTCAAGCAGCTGATCCACGACCTCAAGTGCGCCAATCCGGTCGCCCGGATCCACGTGAAGCTGGTGGCCGAGGTTGGGGTGGGGACGGTTGCGGCTGGCGTCTCGAAGGCCAAGGCTGATGTCGTCCTGATCTCCGGTCACGACGGCGGTACCGGCGCGGCGCCGCTCACCTCGCTCAAGCATGCCGGCGGGCCGTGGGAGCTGGGTCTGGCCGAGACGCAGCAGACCTTGCTGCTCAACGGGTTGCGCGATCGGATCGTGGTGCAGGTGGACGGCCAGCTCAAGACGGGCCGTGACGTGGTCATCGGCGCGTTGCTGGGTGCGGAGGAATTCGGTTTCGCGACCGCTCCGCTGGTGGTGTCGGGCTGCATCATGATGCGGGTGTGCCACCTGGACACCTGCCCGGTGGGCGTCGCCACGCAGAATCCTGACCTGCGGGCCAAGTACTCCGGTCATGCCGACTTCGTGGTGAACTTCTTCGAGTTCATCGCCGAGGAGGTCCGTGAGATCCTCAGCCGCCTCGGGTTCCGCTCGATCGAGGAGGCTGTCGGCCACGTCGAGGTGCTGCGGACCAAGCAGGCCGTCGACCACTGGAAGGCGCAGGGCCTTGATCTGACCCCGATCCTGCATCAGGTCGCGGTGCCCGGACCACTGCACTGCGTCACCACCCAGGATCATGGGCTCGACGCCAAGCTCGACAGGGAGCTGATCGACCGCTCGCAACCGGCGCTGGCGCGCGGGGAGAAGGTCGCGTTCTCCACCGCGGTGCGCAATATCGACCGGACCGTCGGCACGATTCTGGGCCACGAGGTGACCAAGGTCACCGGCGGCGAGGGCTTTGCCGACGACACCATCGACATCACCCTGACCGGCACCGGCGGGCAGAGCTTCGGCGCTTTCCTGCCCCGGGGCATCACGCTACGGCTCGTGGGGGACACCAACGACTACTTCGGCAAGGGGCTTTCCGGCGGACGACTGTCGGTGCGGCCGGACGCTGCGGCGTCGTTCGTCCCCGAGGAGCAGATCATCGCAGGCAATGTCATCGCCTACGGCGCCACCTCGGGTGAGATCTTCATCCGCGGGCGGGTGGGGGAGCGCTTCTGCGTGCGCAACTCCGGTGCGGTTGCGGTCGTCGAGGGTGTCGGTGACCACGGTTGCGAGTACATGACCGGCGGCGAGGCTCTGATCCTGGGTCAGACCGGCCGCAACTTCGCCGCCGGGATGTCGGGCGGGATCGCCTGGGTCCTGGATCTGGACCCGGCCCGCCTCAACACCGAACTGGTGGACCCGGTCGCGATGACCGAGGCTGACGTGGCCCGCGTCGAGCAACTGCTGCGTAAGCACGGGGCCGAAACCGGGTCCGCGGTGGCGCAGCGGTTCCTCTCCGATGGAGCCGAGTCCTGGCGCGGACGATTCACCAAGATCCTCCCGCGCGACTATGCGCGGGTGCTGGAAGCCCGGGCCGAGGCGGAGCTGTCGGGCCTGAGCGCAGGCGAGACCGTGACGAAGATGATGGAGGCCTCCCATGGGTGACCCCAGAGGGTTCATGAAGTTCCCGCGCGAGGTCGCCGAACGTCGCCCGGTCGAGGATCGGCGGCAGGACTGGCACGAGGTGTATCCGGGCACGCCCGGGCGGGCGGTGCTGCCGATCATTGTCCAGCAGGCGAGCCGCTGCATGGACTGTGGCATTCCGTTCTGCCACCAGGGCTGCCCGCTGGGCAACCTGATCCCGGAGTGGAACGACCTCATCCACCGGGACCTGTGGCGCTCGGCGACCGACCGACTGCACGCGACGAACAACTTCCCGGAGTTCACCGGCCGCCTCTGCCCAGCTCCCTGTGAGACGGCCTGCGTGGTCGGCATCAACCGGGACCCGGTCACCATCAAGAACGTCGAGGTCGCCATCGCGGACAAGGCGTGGGAGGACCGCCGCGTCGTCCCCGTCGTGCCGGACTGGCACACCGGAAAGACGGTGGCCGTGGTCGGATCGGGTCCCTCCGGTCTGGCCGCCGCCCAGCAGCTGACGCGGGCGGGGCACACCGTGGTGGTCTACGAGAGGGCCGACGCCATCG
>JBKEBV010000064.1:0-23020 GCA_047973315.1 Propioniciclava sp. | reverse complement strand
GGAACCCTCGGGTCGCTCATCCTCGGGCTGCCGGCTGCGCGGCTGCTGTACCGGACCCGGTTCCGGGGGCGGGGGGCGCTGCGGGCTCTGGTCACGGTTCCGTTCGTGCTCCCGACCGTCGTGGTCGGTGTCGCGTTCACCTCGCTGGTCATCCCCACCGGCCCGCTGGGCGGGCTGGGGCTCGACCATACGTTCGCCGTCGTCGTCGCCGCGCTGGTCTTCTTCAACGCCGCTGTGGTCATCCGGACGGTCGGCGGCCTGTGGGCAGGTCTCGACGGCCGGCCGGCTGAGGTCGCCGCCGTCCTGGGAGCCTCGCCCCGGCGGATCTTGTGGACTATCACCCTGCCGGCGCTGGGGCCGGCCATCGCGTCGAGTTCGGCGCTGGTATTCCTGTTCTGCGCATCGGCCTACGGGGTGGTGATGGTCCTCGGCGGTGTCGGCTACGCGACCATCGAGACCGAGATCTGGTTCCGCACCAACCAGCTGCTGGATCTCAGCGGCGCCGCCGCGCTGTCGGTCATCCAACTTCTTGTGGTCATCAGCAGTCTGCTGGTGGCCAATCTGTTGCAGCAGCGGCTTGCCCGGGCCCAGCGGATGCGTTCCGACGAACGGGCGATCCCCGCCTGGCGGCTGCGACAGGACTGGTTCCCCACCCTGATCACCGCTGCACTCGTCGTGCTCATCGTCCTCCCGCTCGGACATCTGGTCGGGCGCTCGTTGCGGACGGCCACCGGCTGGGGGCTGGATCACTACGCCGCACTGGCGACCACGACCGGGCCGTTGGCGGTGCCGGTCACCACGGCGCTGGCCACTTCGCTGCGGACCGCCACCTTGGCCACTGTGCTCGCCCTGATTCTCGGCATCACGGTGAGCCTGGTCGTGTCGCGCAGACCCCGCTCTGCCGCCGGCCGCCGGCTGCTGGGAGCCCTCGATGCGGTGTTCATGCTACCGCTGGGGGTTTCGGCGGTGACTGTCGGGTTCGGCTTCCTGATCACCCTCAACCGGCCGCCGCTGGATCTGCGGACCTCGATGATCTTGGTGCCGATCGCCCAGGCGATCGTCGCACTCCCGCTGGTGATGCGGGTGCTGCTCCCGGTGCTGCGCGCGGTCGACCCGCGGCTGCGGGAGGCAGCGGCGGTGCTCGGCGCCGGGCCGGGGCGGGTGCTGGCGAGCGTCGACCTGGCCTTCCTGGCCCGCGGCCTCGGGCTCGCCACCGGATTCGCCTTCGCCACCGCGCTGGGCGAATTCGGGGCGACCTCCTTCCTGGCGCGACCCGACCAGCCGACCCTCCCGGTGGTCATCTTCCGCCTCATCGGGCGGCCCGGTCTGGAGAATCAGGGGACGGCGATGGCCGCAGCTGTGGTGTTGGCAGTGTTCACCGCGACGGTGATGGCGCTGGCTGAGAGGATGAGACCCGTGGAGGCAACCTCGTGGTGAACGATCCCCGGTCGCGCGCCCTGACCGTCGACAACGTCATCGTCCGTTATGTGACCTCGTCCGACGAGCGGCCGACCCCCAGCCGGAGGCGGCCGGTCACCTGGGTGCCGCAGAAACGTCCCCGGGCTCCGGAGACGAGCATCACCGCCGTCGACCGGGTGAGCCTTGAGGTGGCGCCGGGGGAGATCGTCGCCCTGCTCGGGGCATCAGGATCGGGCAAGTCGTCGCTGCTCCGCGCGGTCGCCGGGCTGGAGCCCCTGGCTGGCGGACGCATCACCTGGGACGGTCAGGACCTCGCCGGAACGCCGGTTCACCAGCGCAACTTCGGCCTGATGTTCCAGGAGGCGGCGCTGTTTCCGAACCTCACCGTGGGCCGCAATGTGGGCTACGGTCTGCACGGTCTTCCGCGGCGGGAGCGGGGGCGCGTCGTCGAGGAGTTCCTCAACCTGGTCGGCCTTCCGGGGTTCGCCGCCCGCCCGGTCACCGACCTCTCCGGTGGCCAGGCGCAACGGGTGGCCCTGGCCCGATCCTTGGCGCCGCACCCCCGGATGCTGCTGCTGGACGAGCCGCTCTCGGCGCTCGACCGGGCGCTCCGCGAGCACCTGGTCGGCGTCCTGGGCGAGGTCCTGCGGGAGACCCGCACCACCGCCGTCCACGTCACCCACGACCAGGATGAGGCGTTTGCCCTGGCCGACCGGATTGCTGTCATGGATGCCGGGCGTCTGCTCCAGATCGGCACGCCGGAGGAGCTGTGGCGACGCCCCGCCAGCACCGACGTCGCCCGGTTCCTCGGTTACGGCACCTTTCTCACCGCAGCCGACGCCGAGGCGCTGGGCGTGGGTGACCTCGCTGCGACCGGCTCGGTCGGGCTCGGCCCGTCGAGCCTGGTCGCCGACATCAGCGGCGTCGAGCTTCCGGTGCGCTCCGAGCACGTCCGCCGCGGCCACATCCTGGTCAGGGTCGAGCTCCCCGGCGGGCAACTCGCCGAGGTCCGCCTGACCGAGCGTCCCGGCACCAGCAAGATCCGGGTCCGGGCCGTTCCCGATGCCGTGGCGCAGTTGCCTGCTCCGCCGGGCTGAGGTTCCTCGGGCGACCGTAGACGCCGGGTTCTCTTGTCCGGCAGCAAGCGTCCCGTTCCCGGGAAATCGCCGGTTTCCGCGGCCAGATGGTACGAAAGTATGAAATATTCGCGGGCGGCGAGCCATCGGCGGGGGAGTCCTAATCTGCGCCGTGTTCGTTCACGACGTTCATTCCGTCACCCCAGGAGTTGATGTGCAGGAGAAGAATATTGTGGTTGGCTTAGTTCTGGTCGGCATGCTCACCGCTACCCCGCATCGACTCCGGATCCACCTGGCAGCGCTCGATGCCGCGCATCGTGGCTGGGGCAGCCGATGCGCCGATTCGACGGAGTTGGCCAAGGTGTGGCGTTGCGGTGAGGGCGGAGTGTCTTCCTACGGTGGATCGTCAGGTGTTCAGCGTATCGACGCTGTCCGCTGTCGCGGTGACGATCGTGGCGGCGGGGATCGTCCCGACGGTCATCAGCGCAGGTGATCTGGACAGCTCCGCGCTGCCGTATCCGGTGGCTGTGTTCACCACCGTGGTGGCGGATAATCTCGCCTTTCTTGTTCTTCCGGTCGTGGCGTGTCTGCCCTACGTCCTCGGGTTCATGGGGCTGGTGCAGCATCGGTTTCTGACCTACGCCCGGGTGCGGGCCAGTAGCCGGCTCATGGTGACGGGGCATGTGGGAGCCTGTGGGCTGGTCACCGGAGTCACCCTCGCCATGGTGGGCGCTCTGCCGGGGATTCCGATGGTGTTCGGAGGTTACACGCTGGCGCCCGAGGAGTATCTTCTCCTCACTCCGGAGTCGATTCGCGCGGCCGAGCTGTCCGATTCGACCTTCACTCAATTTGTTTCGGGTGGGGAATGGGCAGTTCCGGTGGCTTATGGTCTCTGGGTGGGAATCAATGCGGCGCTCTACGCCGTGATCTCCTTGTGTCTGACGATTCTCCAGCGCAGCCGTGTGGTTGCGCTCGTTGCGCCGTGGGCAGTGCAGATGGTTGTCGGGTACGGGATGGCGCTGGTGGGGCTGGAGGGATTCTCCCCCAGCCTGATCATGCCGTTCAATGTCACCCAGCTGCCGCTGTCCAATCTCGCCTAACCTCTCGGTGGGTTGATCCTGGTCGCGACGGGTTTCGTCGTCGCCGTGCTGGTGCGACCCGACCGGTTGCACCGGTTGCAGTAGCGATGACCGCCCTGACGGGTCACCTTCGCTGGCCCCACGCACTCTTCGTCGTCGTCACCGCCGGGTGGGCCGTGGTGGACCGGATCTCGTTGGCGGCCTCCGGTGCTGCATCCCGGTCGACGCTGCTGATCGACATCTGGTTCGACCCTCACCAGCTGGTGTATGCGCTGCTGCCTCTCGGGCTGATGACGGTGCTGCAACGGATCGCGGCGACGGCCTCCCCGGAGGCGCTGCTGAGAGCTTCCTCCTGGGTCGGGGGGCGGGAAGTGATCCGGGGGGCCTCCTTTGAGGTGATGCCTGGTGAGGCGCTGGCTGACCGTCCCGGGTTCATTCCGACCGCTAGTGGTCGCACCAACCTGATCCGGTTGGCTGCGATCCGTGGAGTGGCTGGCGTGGAGAAATGTTGAGGGGGCGATGGCACGGATGGGTCTTGATCCTGCGCTGCGGACGCCGGTGGCGCGGTATTCCTTGGGTATGCGGCAGAAGGTTGCGTTGGCGCAGGCGTTCATGGAGGACCAGCAGGTGTTGTTGCTCGACGAGCCGTTCAATGCGCTCGATCGGGGCAGTGTGGATCGGACCCATGAGCTGCTGGCCGGGTTCCACGCCGAGGGCCGGACCATCGTGTTCACCTCGCACCAGGATTCCGACATCGCCCGGCTGGCGACCCGGGAACTGATCATCGACGACGGCCGGGTGCTCGCGGAGTAGGTCGCGCTTCGCCGGGACCACCGGCTGTCGGTCTCCAGCGGGCCGAGCCGCGGTGTCACTGACGCGGCGCCGCCGATGGCTGCCCCCGTGTCCT
The DNA here is from genome assembly GCA_047973315.1 of Propioniciclava sp. Lineage (GTDB taxonomy): Bacteria > Actinomycetota > Actinomycetes > Propionibacteriales > Propionibacteriaceae > Propioniciclava. Next base: position 18,539 of record JBKEBV010000064.1, on the reverse strand, counting down.
TCCGCGCGACCCGATCATCACCATGCCGGGCCCGACGCCGGATCGGTCGTGCTTGCTGCCCCGATCACCGGGCGACAGGATGGGTGCATGGAACAGCCGACCCAGATCACACCCGCCGTCGCCTACCACGCCGAGGGACCCTGCTGGTCGCCCACCTGGGGTGGACTCCGATGGGTCGACATGCTCGCCGGTGACCTGCTGACCCTGCACGATTCCGGGGAGATCACCCGCCTGGGGGTCGGGAGCCCGATCGCGGCGTTCGTCCGGCCGCGGTCCCGCGGCGGGTACGTGGTCGGCACCGAGCGCGGTATCGCCCTGGCCGGCGGTCCCGAGGAGACGCCGACGCCGTGGATCGACCTGTGGAATGACCCGAAGATCCGGGTCAATGAGGGCGCCTGTGACCCGTGGGGCAACCTCTATGCCGGCGGAATGCCGTATGTGAAGGTCGAGGGCGCGGCACAGTTCTACCGGATCACGCCGGCGGGTGAGGTCACCGTCGCCGAACCCCACGTGACCACCTCCAACGGGCTCGACTTCTCCCCTGAGGGGACCTTGGCCTACTACAACGACACCCAGACCGAGTACACCGACGTCTACGACGCCTCGCCCGAGGGTCTGACGAACCGGCGCCGGTTCCACAGCGCCGACGGCGGGCGCGTCGACGGACTCACCGTCGACTCCGTCGGCAATGTCTGGGTGGCGATGAACCGGGTCGGGAAGGTGCGCTGCTACAGCCCCGAGGCCGAGATCATCGAAGAGCTCAGCCTTCCGGTGCAGCTGGTAACCGCGCTCACCCTGGGCGGCCCCGACCTGCGCGACCTGTTCATCACCACCTCACGGGAGAAGCTCGCCGATCCCGAGGAGGGGGCTGGCGCCATCTTCCACACCCGCGTCGACATTCCCGGCAAGCCGGTCCTGGCCTTCGGGGGGTGAGGTCAGAACTGTGGAGTTGTTGATCGCGCGGAACCCGGAGGACTCCAGCCTGCCTTACCTCGTCCTGATCCCGCTCGACGGCGGGATCGTCCTGCGCGTGAAGGACACCTGGCCGCGGACCGCGAAGATCTACTGCCATCGTCACGGACTGCCGTGGCCCGACGAGCCGGAGATCGTCGAGCGCATTCCGCTGCGCAGCTACCCGACGGGGTGCGGCGATCAGCATCGAGCCGATCGCAGCCGCGAATCCCGCTCCCAGTTCGTCATCACCCGGGCGCGGGGACGGGAGATGATCTTCTGGCAGAACGCGCGCACCGCCAAGGCCGCCCGCCCGCAGGTGAGGCTGCCCACAGCGCGGGCCTCTGGGCTGGACGACCTCGAGATCGTCGTCGACACCCGGGAGAAATACGCTTGGACGTTCACCGACCAGCAGGTGTCCACCCGACGCGAGGCCTTGCGGGTGGGCGACTACGCGGTTCTCGCCGATGGCCAGCCGCTGGCCGTCGTCGAGCGGAAGAGTCTCCCCGATCTGACAGGCGCGCTGACCGGGGGCCGGCTCATCTACCGGCTGGAGGAACTGGCGGAGGTTCCCCGGGCAGTGGTGGTCGTGGAGGATCGGTACTCTGCCATCTTCAAGCTGACCCACGTGCGGCCGGTCTGGTCGCCGAGGCGCTGGCCGAGTGCCAGATCCGGGTGCCCTCGGTGCCGATCGTCTTCGCCGAAACCAGGAAGCTGGCCCAGGAATGGTCGTTCCGCTTTCTCGGGGCGGCCATGCGGGAGCATCGCGACCAGACAACCGCTCGGTGGAGCTGAGCCCGCTCCGGAGCAGGCAACCCTGGCCCGGGGGTGTGACGGTACAGTGACGCCGTGGCGGAGTGGTCGAAGGCGTTGCCCGCGGCGGTGCGTCGCGAGCAGATCGTCTCCCTCGTCGAACGGCAGGGTTTTGCCCGGGTCACCGAGTTGAGCCGGGCCTTCGCCGTCTCGGAGGTGACGATCCGCACCGATCTTGATGCCCTCGCCGAGGCCCACGTCATCCAACGGGTGCACGGGGGAGCGGTCGCCGGGATCCGCGCTCTCGCCCAGGAGCCCGACTTCGAGTTGGCCATGACGCGTGCCACCAGCGAGAAGCGGCGCATCGGGCATGCGGCCGCCGCACTGGTCGAATCCGACATGTCGGTGCTCATCGACGCCGGATCGACGACGACATCGGTCGCCCGCGCCCTGCTCACCCGGGAGGAACTCACCGGAGTGGTCGTGTTCACCAACTCGTTGACGATCGCCTTCGAGTTCGAGGCAGGCGACCCGCAGTTCACCATCGGGGTGACCGGCGGCACCGTCCGCCACAAGCAGCACTCCCTGGTTGACCCGATGGGCGACATGTTCATGGGCCTGATCAGGGGGGATCTGTGCTTCGTGGGCTGCAACGGGATCTCGGTGGAGGGTGTCTCCAACTCCTCCCTGCACGAGGTGACGATGAAGCGTCGCTTCATGGACTCCTCGCGGCGCCGGGTTGTGGTCGCCGACTCGACCAAGATCGGCAAAACCCAGCTGGCGCGGGTCGCGCCCCTGGAGTCGGTCGACCTGCTGATCACCGGGGTGGAGACTCCAGAGGCGAACCTCGAACCGCTGCGGGAGGCCGGGGTAGCCGTTCAGCAGGTCTGACCCGGGGTCAGGCCCGCCCGGATGACCCGAACTCGCGCATCCGCTGCCGCACGATGGCGGTGAAGGCACCCATCGCAGGGATGAGCTGTTCGCTCGGCTCCACCACCGCCGGATGCGTGGCCAGGAAGGTCCGCAGTGCCGCCGTCCAGGACAGATGCGAGTCGGTGCCCTGGTTGATCTTGCGGATCCCGGAGCGGATTCCCTGCTGCTTCTGGGCGGTGTCGATTCCGTAGGACGGTGCCACCTCGCCGCCGTGCTGGTTGATCGTCGCGACCGCGTCGGCCGGGATCGACGACGAACCGTGCAGCACCAGGTAGGTGTCGGGCAGCTTGGCCTTGATCTGCTCGATCAGGCCGATCCGCAGCCGCTGTCCGCCGGCATCGTCGGTGAACTTCACCGATCCGTGGCTGGTCCCCACGGCCACCGCGAGGGCGTCGACGCCCGTCTGGGCGACGAAGTCGGCCGCCGAGTCGGGGTCGGCGAACACGATCTCCTCGACGATCCCCTGGATCCCGGCCTCGGCGCCGCCGATGGTTCCCAGCTCGCCCTCGACGCTGACCCCGGCAGCGTGGGCGATCGCCACCACCGCCCGGGTGAGCCGGACGTTGGCCTCGAAATCGGCGGGCGCGTCGGTGTCGGGATCGCGGCTGGCGTCGATCATCACCGAGGAGAAGCCGGCGGCGATGGCCCGACGGCAGTCCTGGACGGTCCGGCCGTGGTCAAGATGCACCACGGCGGGGACGTCGGCCCGGCTGGCCACCAGCGCACGCAGCTGGCGCCACCAGGCGTCCTCGTCGGGGTAGGGAGACATGCCGGCGATCGCCTGGACGATCACCGGGGAACGTTCGGCGGCGGCGGCCTCCATCACCGCGACCACCTGATCGAGGCTCGACACGTTGAACGCGCCGACGGCGTATCCGCCCGCCTCAGCGTCAGCGAGCACCTGCCTGAGGGTGAGGATCCCCATGTCAGAGCGCCTGGTCGATGCCGAGTTTGTCATACTCGAGCACGATCGGTTGGTCGGTGATGCCCCGCGCATAGGCCAGAACCTTGGCCGCTGACTCGACCGCGACCGAGGTCTTGAACGCGGTCCGCAGGTCGGGTCCGACGGTGAGCAGACCGTGGTTGGCCCACACGACGGCGTTGAGGTCGCCCATCAGATCACACATGTGCTCGCCGAATGCGGCGTTGTTGCTCAGTTCGAACGGCATGATCGGGACATCGCCCTTGGTGTAGATCACCATGTTGACCAGGGTCCCCAGGATCGGCTCGCCGACGACCCCCCACACATTGGTGAAGACCGGCTCCGAATGCACGATGGCGCCGACGTCGGGTCGCCGCTGGTAGACCGCCACGTGGACCGTCACCTCCGAGGACGGCTCGAGATGACCGTCGATCACCTCGTAGTTGTCGTTGACCAGGACGATGTCCTCGGGCGACATCTTGTCGTACTCCAGGTCGGTGGGGGTGATCAGGTAGAGGTTCTCCGGGCCGGGCACCCGCAGGCTGATGTTCCCCTGGGTGTTGAAATTGAGCCCGTACTCCATCGAACGCAGACAGTAGGCGAGGATCTCCTCCCGTGCTGCTCGGAGGTCGAAACTCGTGGTCGTACTCATGTGGGCGTACTCCTTCATGGTTGGGATCTGCGGATGGTGAGGGTGCGGCTGAGACCACACAACTCGTCGTAGCGCTCGCGCTGGGCGTCATACCAGGCGAGCTCGGTCTGATCGGGGGTGAGCGCGGCGGCGTCGAGGCGGGTCACCGCAGCGGCCCAGCCGGCCTCCAGCCCGAGGCCGCGCGCGGCCAACAGCGCCGCCCCGCGGGAGGTGGAGAACGTCGGCGCCGGCGTGAGCGGACGGCCCAGGGCGTTCGCGCGGACTTGGAGGCCGGTGATGTTCTTGGCGCCGGCACCGGTCACAATGATCTCGCCGGGGTCGACGCCCCGAGAGCCGAAGGCGGCGACGATCCTGGCGAACTCGAAGCCGGGCGCCTCCAGGAAGGCCCGCGCCAGCTGGGGGCGGGTCGTCTCCAAGGTCAGGCCGTGGACCAGGCCGGACGCGAGCGGATGGTTGTCCAGCGTGCCTGAGCCGCTCAGATAGGGGACCACGATCAGTGCAGGCGGGTCGGGGCTGAGGTCGTCGAAGACGTCACCGACATCGGCCGCCCCGACCAAGGTGGTGAACCACTCCAAGGCCCAGCCGCCGGCGGCGGTCCCGGCCAGGGTCACCCAGGTGCGCTCGTCGACCGGGTAGCTGGCCAGTCCGGTGTCGTGGAGGCCCTCGGGCCGTTCGGACGAGCCGACGGTGAGGCAGTCGCTCGAACCCAGGCTGAGGCAGGACCGGCGCCCGGGGTCGCCACCACAGCCGAGCCAGGCGGCCGCCTGGTCGTGAGTCCCGGTCACCACCAGGACCCCATCGGGCAGGCCGAGGCGTTCGGCCACCTCGGGACTGATCGTGCCGACGGGTTCCCCGGCGGGGGCCGGGGTGGGCAGCCGATCGGCGCGCACCCAGGGGGCCGTGTCGGCGAGAGCGGCGATGATCTCGTGGCTCCACTGCCGGGCGGTCACGTCGAACGCGCCGGTGCGAGCGGCCATGCCATAATCGATCGCTGACCGGCCGGTCCAGCGGAGCGTGATCCAGTCGCCGACGCAGTGGATCTGCGGTGCGGTGCTCCAGGGGCCGTCCTCGGCCGCAAGTTTGAACACCGAGAACATCGGATGCAGTGGCTGGCCGGTGATCTCGTGGAAGCGGCCAGCGCCCAGGCTGATCCCCAGCCGGGCGGCGACGCCGGCGCCCCGGCCGTCCATGCTCACAATGACCGGGGCCAGCGGGGCGCCGACATCGTCGGTCGGCAGGATCGCCTCACCCAGCACGCTGAACGACACTGCACGCACCGGGTCATCGGTCAGCTCCGGATGGGTGACGATGCGGCGGATCGCGGACTCGACGGCCCCCAGCAGCGCGATCGGATCGAGTTCGACCCGTCCGGGTGCCGGTCGCAGCAGCGTCAGGTCGGAGGCCTCGACCGCGACCCGTTCCGCAGCGGCGGAGAAGGCCACCACTCGGATGCCGCTGGTGCCGATGTCGATGCCGAGGATGCTCACTTGACCGCTCCGGCGAGTCCGTTGACCAAGTAGCGCTGGATCACCACGAACAGGGCGATGACCGGAATCGAGATCAGCACCAGCACGGCGAACAGCGCCCCGGGCTGGCTGAGGTAGATGCCCCGGTAGGCGAGGGGAACCAGGGTGAGCGGCTTGAGGTCGTTGTCGCTGATGCTCACCAGCGGCAGCAGGAAGTCGTTCCAGGTCATCATTGTCTGCCAGATGGCGACCACGGCCAGCGCCGGTTTGCCGAGCGGAAGGTACATCCGCCACAGGATCTGCCAGGAGTTGCAGCCGTCGATGCGCGCCGCCTCGAAGGTCTCGTGGGGGATCGCCAGATAGGACGTCCGGATGGTGATGACGGCGAACGGGAGCCCCAGGGCGGTGTACACCAGCACCAGCCCGAGGATGTTGTTGTACAGGCTCATCGCCTGGAGGATCTTGTAGGTGGCCACGACGATGCTCGACATCGGCAGGATCAGCGCCAGCAGCAGGGCGCCGAAGATGACCGCCTTGAGCGGGACCTTCAGCTTGGCCAGGGCGAAGGCTGCCATTGAGCCGAACATGCAGGTCAGGATCACCGACGGCACCGTGATGAGCAGACTGTTGACCAGGTGGTGCAGGATCGGGTTCTGGGTCCAGATCAGGACGTAGTTCTTGACCGACCACTGCTCGGGGAACATCCCGAAAAAGGTGGTGCGGGAGTTCTCCGGCGGCATCAGCGACCAGCTGATCACCATGAGCAGCGGAATCATCCACAGCAGGGCCACCGGGATCAGCACGGCGTGGAGCCAGCGGGGGACGCGTTGGCCACCCCGGCCGTGGCGTTGGTGCTTCGGACGGGTCCGGGAGGCGCGCTGGGCGGTGACGGCGGTCGGGCTCATTTCTCATCTCCTGTGATGAAACCGGATCCGAAGACCCGCACCATGGACAGCGAGCTGACGATCGCGATCACCAGCAGAACCATGGAGATCGCCGAGGCATAGCCGACATTCTGCAGGCGGAAAGCCTCCAGGAACGCGAAGGTCGGCAGCATCTCGGAGGCATGGTTGGGGCCACCCTCGGTCATGACGTAGACCAGCTCGAAGGTCTTCAGCGACCCGATCACGCCCAGCAGGATCAGCGAGAGGGTGGTGGACTTCAACAGCGGGAACGTGATCCTGGTCAGGGTCTGGAAACCTGAGGCGCCGTCGATGCGAGCGGCCTCGAGCACGCTCGGATCGATGAGCTGCAGGCCGGCGAGGTAGAACAGCATCGAGAACCCGGTCCACATCCACACGTTGACGAAGATGACCGCGAAGATAGCGGTCTTCGGGTCGGACAGATAGTTGTTGGTGAGGAACTCCAGCCCGGTGGCCTTCCCCACCTGGGTGAGGACCCCGTTGAACGGGTCCATGATCCGCTGCCACACGATGCCCACGACGACCGGGGAGAGGATCGCCGGAATGAAGAACAGCGCGCGGTAGACGGTGCTGCCGGTGAGCTTCTGGTTCAGGGCCACCGCGAGCAGGAAGCCCGTGACGCCCTGGGGGATGATCGTCAGCGGGATCCACAGTGCGGAGTTGATCAGCGCCTTGTGGAAGATCGGGTCGCGGACCAGGGCGGCGTAATTGCCCAGACCGATCGGGACGCCGGCGTTGACGCCGTCCCAGTCGAGCATCGACGCCTGGATGTTGTAGATGATCGGGTAGACCACGAACACCGCGAACAGCAGCAGTGCCGGGATTAGGAACGCCAGGCCGACCAGCCGTTCCCGCCAGGGATGAGACATCGGATCTCCTTGCCAGGCGGGTGGCCGCAGACCTCTGTGGCTGCGGCCACCCGTGCGGTTGTCGGACTACTTCAGGGAGTCCTGAACCTTCTGGATGTCGGCGGCAGCCTCCTCGGGCGTCTTGTCGCCGGTGGCGACCGCGGCGAGGGCGTCACCGACCGCCTGGTCCATCTCCGGGGACTTGAAGTACCGCGAGTACTGGGTCTGCGGCAGCCACTCATCGACGAACGTGTTCCAGATGGCCTGCTGCTTGTCGGAGGTGAACTCCTCCGGCGACAGGCCGGTCACGGCGGGCACGTCGTTCATCGTGTTGATGAGCTTCTGCGCCCCGGCGCCTGCGATGAAGTCGGTCATCACCTTGCAGGCAAGCTCGGGGTTGGCGGTGTTCTTGGAGATACCGAGACCGACGTCGATGCCGCCGACGAACTGCGGTTCAGCGGCACCGCCGGGAATCGTCGGGAACGGGAACGGCTGGTAGCCGGCCATGCCCTGGGACAAGGGCGGGATGTCGGACTTGGTCGGGTCGGACTGCTGGATCCACCAGGCACCCAGGGGGATCATCGCCGCATTGCCGGCCTCGAACTGGTTGGCCCCGCTGGGGTAGGCGTCGAGCCCGATGGCGCCGTTCTGGGCGATGCCGTCGGTGAACAGCATCTGCCAGTACTCCAATGCCTTGACGATCTGGGGGTCGGTCCAGGAGGCATCGCCGTCCTCAGCCTGGTAGACCAGACCCGGTTCGACGTTGTTGGCGATCTGCAGGAAGACCACGTTGCGCAGCCAGGAGTCCTTCGCCGGCAGCAGGAACGGGGCGAAGTCGTTGCCGGACATCGCCTCAGTGACGCTCTTCAGCTCGTCCCAGGTCTCGGGGATCTGTTGCCCCTGCTCCTCGAAGATCTCGGTGTTGGCCCACAGGTTCACCGTCTGGGTGAGCAGCGGCAGGGTGTAATAGTTCTCGTCGCCGGCGGGGTTGCCCATCCGGGCCTGGTCGAGGCCGATCGGATAGAACTTCGCCTCCCAGTCCGCGCCCCAGGTGTCCTCGGCGCACTGCTGCAGCGGCATCAGGTTGGAGCGGTACTGCTGGGTCAGGGCGCCCGGCTGGAGGCCCATGACGTCGGGGAGGGTGTTCGAACCGGCGCGGGTCTGCAGGTCGACGATGTACTCGGGGTAGTTGAAGATGGCTGCATCAATGCTGCTGCCTGCGTTCTCCGCCTCGAAGGCGGCGATCATCTGCTGCGTGGTCTGCTCGATCGGGCTCCAGGAGCGGAAGGTGACGGTGTTGCTGGGCTCGGCTGCGCCCGTGGTCGGCTGGGATGCCGCGCCTGCGCAACCGGTGGTTGCCAGCGCTACCGCCGCTGCGCCCGCTGCGAGTGTCCTTCTGCGGGAAAGCATGGTGCTTCTTCTCCTCACGTCGTCGTGTGCCCACTTCGGTGAGCGACCCAAGCCTAAGGTTTTTTTGTGGTTTTGGGCTAGCTGCTCGGGAGTATTCACCGATAGTCCTTTGTTTTCTTCGTTATCGCGAGAAGAAATCTTTGTTTTCGAAAGTAGGTGCCCGGCCGTCGTTCGCCTGCCGACGGCCGTTGAGGTCTACGGAAACGCAACCGGTCCGTTTCGGGGGGGCCGCCCCGGGGGCCGGCTGGGGTGGGGTGTGACCTGGTGCGCGTGGATGGCTGCAGTCGTCCGCTCCTCCTCGTGAACATATGCTGCGCACGTTCGTTCAGGGCGTGGTAGCGTGGCATCACGTTGACGCACAGATGCGCGTCAACCACGCCGAGGAGATCGACCCTGTGACCAACCGTTCTGGTGCGCTCCGGTATCCCGCCGAGTTGTACGACGCCTACGTCTTCGATCTCGATGGCACCATCTATCTCGGCGATGAGCTCCTTCCGGGGGCCGCTCGGCTGATCGGTGAACTGCGTCGCCGGAACATCCCGGTGCGCTTCCTGTCGAACAATCCCACCAAGGATCCCGGGCAGTACGCGACGAAGCTGGCCCATCTCGGGGTGCCCACCGACGTGGCCGACATCGCTAACACCGTGGTCACCACCGTGGCCTGGCTCACCCGACATCATCCGGAGGCGGTGGTCTTCCCCATCGCGGAGGAGCCGCTCAGCCGGGCGCTCGCGGCGGCGGGTATCCGGATGAGCGAGGACCCCGCAGAGATCGACATCGTGATCGCCTCCTACGACCGCCAGTTCGACTACCGCAAGCTTCAGATCGCCTTCGACGCGCTGTGGTTCCACCAGCGGGCGTTCCTGATCCAGACCAATCCCGATCGGTTCTGTCCCTTCCCCGGCGGGCGCGGCGAACCCGACAGCGCCGCCATCACCGCAGCGATCGAGGCCTGCACCGGGGTGACGTGCCAGCAGAGTCTGGGCAAGCCGGATCCGATCATGCTCCACACGGTGATGGCGACCCTGCCGGAGGCGACTCTGGAGCGTTCGGTGATGGTGGGGGACCGGCTGCAGACCGACATCCGGATGGCCCGCGACGCCGCCATGGTCTCGGCCGTGGTGCTCACCGGCGAGGCGACCGCAGCCGACGTGGCCGCCCTGCCCGCCGCAGAGGCTCCCACCCTGGTGCTCGACCGGATCGATCGGCTCCTTCCCCCGGCTGTATGGGAGGAACGCGGCTGGTCGGACTCCGACCCCGACGGACGCCGAGACTGACCCGAGGAGAGTGGCATGAGTGAACCCGCGAACGATCTGATCGCCGAGGCGCTGACGGTGTCGACCGACACCCGCGCCGCCCTCATCGGCCGCGGAGTGCTGGCCGATATCCCGGCCGCCTTCGCCGAGGCCTTCGGGGGCGCCGCCGCGCTGGTCATCGGCGACGATCGCACGATGGCTGTGGCCGGTCGCGCCGTCCACGAGGTGCTCGTCACCGCCGGGGTGCCGGTTCTCGAGCCGTTCGTCTTTCCCGGCGAGCCCGAACTCTATGCCCGGTATGAGAACGTGGCCGCGCTTGTGCCTACGGTGGCCCGTCCCGACGCGGTGGCGGTCGTGGTCGGTTCGGGCACGCTCAATGATCTGGTCAAGCGGGCCTGCGGTGAAGCCGGGCGGCCCTACGCCGTGGTGGCCACCGCCGCCTCGATGGACGGCTACACCGCCTTCGGTGCCTCGATCTCGGTCGACGGCTACAAGCAGACCCTCGACGGCGCGGCTCCGGTGGTCGCGGTGGCCGATCTCGATGTCCTAGCCGGCGCACCCTCGGCGATGACCGCCGCCGGGTATGCCGACCTGTTGGGCAAGATCCCGGCGGGTGCGGACTGGCTGCTGGCCGATGCGGTCGGGGCCGAGGCTGTCGATCCCGACGTCTGGGCGCTGGCCCAGGATCCGTTGCGGCGGGCGCTCTCCCGTCCGGCTGCGCTCGCCGCCGGCGATGTGGAGGCGATCGGCGGTCTCGCTGAGGGGTTGGTCACCTCCGGACTGGCGATGCAGGCCTACCACGGTTCGCGGCCGGGCTCGGGGGCGGAGCATCTGTTCTCCCATCTGTGGGAGATGGAGGGTCACGGCGTCGACATCACCCCGCGGCGGCTCTCCCACGGCTTCAAGGTGGCCGTCGGCAGCGTGGCGGTCTCCGCGCTCTACGAGGTGCTGCTGGCCGACGGTCTCACCTCGCTCGACGTTGATGCCGCGGTGGCAGCGTGGCCGTCCCGGGCCGACCTCGAACGAACGGTTCTGGGCCACCACACCCGGCCGGGCCTGCGTGAGGCGGCGGTGCAGCAGACGATGCACAAATACGTCGACGCCCCCGCGGTGGGTCGTCGCCTGGAGGCGCTCGCGGCTGCCTGGCCGTCACTGTCGGAACGTCTGCGCGAGCACCTGATTCCGGCCGCGGAACTGGAGGCGATGCTGCGCGCGGCGGGTGCGCCGATCCATCCGACTGATATCGGCCTCGGCTGGGATGCGTTCCGGGCGACCTATACCCGCAGCCAGTTGATCCGGTCCCGCTACACCGTGCTGGACACTCTCGCCGAGGCTGCCCTGCTGGAGCCGCTGGCTGACCGCCTGTTCGCCGCTGACGGCTTCTGGGGCCGGCGGGCCCCGGCCGTCCGCTGAGCGCCGCTATCCCCGGGCCGGGCGGATCGTGTCGGCTGTGGGCAGGTCTGCGACAGCGCGCGCGGTGGTCGCGTCGGTGATCAGTCGGTTGATGTAGCCGCCCCGGGCGGCGGCGACCAGGCCGGTTGCCTTGCCGGGGCCGACGGCGACCCCGATGGAGTGTGGCACCCGGCGGAGGTCGTCGAAGCCCATCGCGAGCATGTGATCCGCACCGGGAAACGGGACCGGATGGCCGTCGATGTCGAAGGTGCGGTTGCTGATGTCGCCTTCGGCCCGGGTGAGGTCGGCACCGGAGCGGCGCAGGACTGCGGGCAGCGAGGTCCGGATCCGGGGCGGGAGGCCGATTCCGAGCAGCGCACAGCGGGCGTGCCGCCACAGCTCGATCACCCGGTTCACGCCCGGGTCCTGCAGCAACGACCGGTACAGGCGCTCGGCAGGTTGAACCGGGGCGTGCAGCAGCACCGGGGTGGCCTCGGCCCGAACCGCCAGCCGTCGGGTCACCTCATTGGTCTGGTAGTACTCCTCGGGTTCGTCCTGTCCGCCGACGGTGGGCACCACCAGGACGCCGGGGAGCGGAATCAGGTCGGTGTGGGAGATCTCGAGCATTGTCGCCCCGGAGCCGACCACCAGAGCATCGCCGGGGCGCAGCGCGGCCTCGGTCAGCAGGGCGGCCACGGCCGGGGCAAGCACGGTTCCGGCTGCTGCCCCCAGCGTGCTGGGGGTGACGACGACGCGAGCGAGACCGAGCCGTTCCTCCAGGGTCGCCGCCAGGGTTCGCAGCTCGCCCTCGGCAGGATCCCGCACCTCGATGTGCACCACACCGCGGGCGCGGGCCTCGGCGAGGAGCCGGCTCACCGTTGCACGGCTGATGCCGAGAAGTTCGCCGATCTCGGCCTGGGTGCGATCCTCCTGGTAGTACATCCAGGCGCCGCGGTAGAGCATGTCGGGCGGGAACCGGAGCGCCCGTCCGGCATCGCTCTCGTCGGTGCGTCGGACTGCCGCCATCGTTGCCTCCCTCGTCGGTCATCGTTCCACAGGTGGCCCCCAGGCCGGACGATTCGCGGGGCGTGCCTGAACGAATGTGCTCGACAACTGCTCGCCGATCGCGGCGGTCCTCACTCCTCGCTGGTCGTCGCAGCCTCACGCTCTGCCAGGGTGGTGAGGAGCCACCCGGCGAGCCCGAGGGCGACGACACCGAGGACGTCACCGGTGGACAGCGGTCGCAGCGCCATCAGTCCGGCCACGCCGCTGGCGACGATGAGAACGCCGACCAGAACCCGCTGTCGCCGCAGTCAACCGCCGAATCGGCCGGTGTTCAGGCCGTGGCGCTGCAAGGTCGCGCGGGCACTCTGCGTCAGCGAGTTGCCGGTCCTGCGCAGGTGGGTGGCGGCGGTCGATCCGCCGGCGAGCCAGCCGGCGAGCGTCACCACCAGGCCCAAGGTGACCAGCGCGACGGCGCTGTCCCGCATAGCACCGGTGACGGCATCGAAGACGGCGAGCATGACCTCCGGCGGCACGCCCCAGCCCGGCGAGGACGCCCGGAGGAAGGTCGCGCCGCCGATCATGCCTCCGGCCAGAGTGCCGGCTCCCAGGGTCAGGGCCAGCCCTGCTCCGAACATGCCGACCGCGCGTCGGCGAGCGACCGCGATCCCGGGCACCAGCAAGCCCAGGGTCAGCCAGGGCAGCAGCAGCCCGACGGCATCGGCGATGGCGTACAACCCGGCCAGGAGAAGCAGTCCGTCGGCCTGGGCGATCACCACCACCGATCGATCGGCGGGATCGAACTCGCCAGGCCGAAGCCCTGCGCCACCAGCCGCTGCTTGATCACCTCGACGACGGGTCCCAGGTTGATTCCTCGGGTGCCGTCGGAGCCGAGGACGACGGCATCGCCGTCACCGACGGCGGCCGCGGCGACCAGGGCGCGATGGCTCGAGGCCAACGCCGTCCGCCAGACGACGGGGAAGGCGTCAAAGCGAACGGTGGTCTCGACGGTGGATCCGATGAGCGCCCGGGCCCCTTCCGCCGTCGGCCCCTCGAGGAGTCCGAGCGCGGTGCGGGCCGCCGGTGGCAGATCCAGCGTGGCGAGCCCGTCGAAGAGGTCGGCGGTGAGCGCCTCGACCTCGACCTGCTCGAGGATGACGGCCGTCGTTTGGTCAATGACGAAGTCCTGGACCCCGGGATCCTCGGCGAGCGGGGCGAAGGTCTGCACGAATGCCTCCTCGCTCACCAGCTGCACCCGTGCCCACGCGCCGGCGATCGAGAGCGGGACCAGCAGCCCGGCGAGCACCAGGCCGAGGGCCGGGACCCACCCGCGCCAGCGGGGCCGTCGTGTTCGGTCACTGGGCCCTCGACGAGCGCCCGCAGGCGCGCGTTCTCCTCGCGGAGCCGCTTCAGCTCATCGCGTTCAGCCTCGTCCTGTATCCCCCACCTCCGGTCGACGAATCGCTGGAAGCGTAGCGGTTCGAGGAGGGCGCGGACGACTGCCCCGGGGTTACCCTGTGGGCATGCTCCATCACCTCGACACGGGTACCGCGGACAAGCCGGTGGTTCTGCTGGGTGGGGCCCTCGGCAGCACCCACCGGATGTGGGACGAACAGGTCACGGCGCTGGCCGGCCAGTTGCGCCTGATCGCCTTCGACCATCGCGGGCACGGCGACTCCCCGGCCGCCGAGCCGGGCGTCACCGTCGCCGATCTCGCCGACGATGTGGCCGAACTGGCCGATGATCTGGGTCTGGCGAGGTTCGGCTACGTGGGGATCTCGCTGGGTGGCGCCGTAGGCCAGGAGTTGGCCCGGCGCGGTCGGGTCAGCACGCTGATCCTGGCGGCGACGGCGGCCAGGTTCGGAGAGCCGGGCGACTGGCAGGCCCGGGCGGACCTGGTGCGCGAACGGGGGATGGCGCCGATCGTGGCCACCAATGCGCCGCGGTGGCTGAGTGAGGCGGTCTCCTCCGAACGCGCCGAGCAGATCCTGGGGGAGCTCGCCGCCCAGGATCGGCACAGCTACGCGGCCCTGTGCGGCGCGGTGGGTGCCTTCGACTCCCGCTCCTGGGCCGGCAGCCTCCCCGGAACGCCCTTGGTCGTCGGTGGCGCGCAGGATCCGGCGGTCCCGGCAACCCGCGCGCTGGCCGCGCTGCTGCCGCGGCACGACTACGTCGAACTCGACCAGGCCGGACACCTGGTCAATGTGTGCCAGCCCGCAGCCTTCAACGATCTGCTGGTCCGGGCGTTCGGCTGAGGCAGGCGGCTCTGCTCCGTTCCTCCCAGATCTTGGTCGAGCGAACCGCCGAAAACGTCTGCCGCTAGGATGAATGCCATGGAGAACCCCCCTGCGCCCCACCGGCGGATCCTGAGTCCCGATGTCGCTCGCGGCCTGATGCTACTGGGGATTGCGATCGCCAACCTCACCGCCACCGCCGGATGGGTGCTTTTCGGATCGGGGCCGGTGGGGTTGGTCTGGGCGCCCGACGGGCCCGTCGATGCCGTCGTCGGGGTCCTCAACGCGATGGTGGTCTATCAGCGCGGGCTGCCGATGTTCACCACCCTGCTGGGCTACGGGATCGGCATGCTGCTGGTGCGGGGCTCCTCCCGCGGCGCGACCTTCGCCGAGACCCGGGCACTCATCCGACGCCGTTACCTGTGGCTGGCCGTGATCGGGCTGCTGCACGGGGTCTTCGTGTTCTTCGGCGACATCCTGCTCATCTACGGCGTTCTTGGCTTCTTCGTCGCCCTCCTGATGCTGCGGGCCACCGATCGGACGCTGCTCCGGATCGCCGCCATCCTGTACGGGCTGATGGTTGTCGTGCTCGTGCTCGTGTTCGCCGTCGAGATGTTCGGGCGTACGTCGATGCCCGAGGTCATCGAACGGCTGAACGTCGTGATGGCCGGCGGCACCCCGGGGGAGGCCGGGCTCGCCCAGTTCGGCTACCTGGCCCAGGTGGTGGCCGGGCTCCTGATGGCGGTGTCGACGATCTTCGGTGGGTTCATCGGCTACTTCTTCCTGCTGGGTCCGGTGCTGTTGGTCGGCTTCGTGGCGGCGCGCCGGAGCATGCTCGAGCACGCCGAGAGCCATCGCACTCTGTTGCGCCGGGTGGGTTTCGGGGGCATCGCGATCTCACTGTCGGGTGGGCTGGTCGTCGGACTGATGAACATGGGCCTGCTCGGAGGACTGCCCTGGCTGCTCACCCCGACGGTGTTGTCGATGGTCACCGGGTTGCCGGGCGGGGTCGCGGCGGTGGCCCTGATCGCGCTGTGGTGCCTGGCTCCGCAACAACGGATCGATGCCGGGGCCGTCTCGGCCGGGGTTCCCTTCGATCAGCTCCGGGCCCTGGGGCGGCGCTCGTTGAGCGGCTATCTGTTCCAGTCGGTGGTGTTCCTGGCCACGCTGCCGGCCTTCACCCTCGGGCTCATCGACCATCTCACCATCGCCACCGGCACCGCCTATGCGGCGGGGGTGTGGGCGGTGAGCGTTGGCCTGGCCTGGCTGCTCGACCGGCGCGGAGATCCGGGCCCAGCCGAACGGCTGCACCGCCGTCTCACCTATGGTCGGGCGGCGTCTCGTCCGGCACCGGTCCCTCCGGTCCCGCCCCGGCCTCAGGGGGCGTCGTAGCTGGCGCGAGCGCTCTCCAGGTCAGGGGCAGCCGCCTGTAGAGTGTCGGCGATGCCGCGGAGACGCTCAGCGATATCGCGGCCGAGTGGGGTGAGGTCGTAGTCCACCCGAGGTGGTGAGGTGCGCCGATCGGTTCGGGTCAGCAGTCCTTCGCGTTCCAAGGCGTGGACGGCCTGGGAGAGCATCTTGTCGCTGACGCCCTGCACCCGGCGACGCAGCTCGCCGAACCTGTGCGGGCCTTCGGCCAGGGCGAGGAGCACCAGGGAGGCCCACTTCCCGGTGACGGTCTCGAAGGCCGCTCGGGAACTGCATGCTGCGGCGAAAACGTCGGCCACCAGATCCGGGCTCGGCCCGGGGGTGACCTCGGAGGTGGTATCGGCAGACATGGCGATCAGCTTACTGCTGCGGAATAGTGAGTACTATCGATTCGTTAGTCAGGTGACGCAGGAGAGAATCCTCCCTCCTTGGTCGCCCACAGCACCCAGTCTGGCGGTGCGCCCGCCACGAAAGGACACACCATGACCACCTACGCCGTCACCGGAGCCTCGGGCCAGCTCGGACGTCTGATCGTCCGTGCCCTGCTGGAGCGGCACGTGCCGCCGGCCGACATCGTCGCGCTCGCCCGCGACACCACGAAGGTCGCCGACCTTGCTGCCGCGGGAGTCCGCACCCGCCTCGCCGACTACGACCGCCCCGAGACCCTGGCGCCAGCCCTCGACAGCGTCGACCGGCTGGTCCTGGTGTCAGGCTCCGAGGTGGGCAAGCGCGCCACCCAGCACGCGGCCGTCCTGGCCGCAGCCGAAGCGGCCGGGGTGCAGCGCATCGCCTACACGTCCCTGCTGAAGGCCGACACTTCCACCGTCGTGCTCGCCGCCGAACATGTCGCCACCGAGGAGGCGCTGGCCGCCTCGCCGATCGAGACGACTCTGCTGCGCAACACCTGGTACACCGAGAACTACCTGGGCCAGATCGCCGATTACACCGCTCGCGGAGCGATCGTCGCCGCTGCCGGGGACGCTCAGCTGACCACCGCCACTCGCGCCGATCTGGCCGAGGCAGCCGCGGCCGCCGTCACCGCCGAGACCGTCGGCGCGGTGTATGAGCTGGGCGGGTCCACCTTCACCTTTGCCGAGCTGGCCTCCGCCATCACGACTGCGACCGGCACCGAGGTGCTCTACACGCCGGTCAGCGTCGCCGACCTCACTGCGGCGATGGTGGCTGGCGGGCTGGATGAGGGTACGGCAGGCTTCTGGGCCTCCGTCGACGCCTCGATCGCCCGGGGTGACTTGTTCACCTCCTCCACCGACCTGGCCGACCTCATCGGGCGGGCACCCACCTCGCTGGCGCAAGCGGTCACCGACGCGGTCGAGCAGCAGCGCTGAGCCGGGCGGTCGTCGCCGTCGCGGGCCATCGGCCGGGCCCGGCGACGGCGCCGATCGCCGCTGGTGGTGCGGCGTGTCGACCGGGACCCCGCTGGCTGCTCGATGGTGGGTGGCCCTCAGCTGGCGGGTCGGTCCCCCTGCGAGCGGGTCTGCTCCGGGGTGTGGAACGTCCCCTGGGCCACCATGAGCTCCAGCCACTCGAAATGCACGTCGACCGCCTGCATGGCTGCCACCGGGTCCTCCGCAACCACCGCGTCGTAGATCGCCTGATGCACCGGCCGCAGCTGCGCCTGGCGTTCCGAGACCGGGATCTCGCGGATCGTCACCCACAGAATGTCGCGCATGATGTCGGAGAAGAACTGCAGCCCCGGCTCCCCGCAGGAGACCATCAGTGCCTGGTGAAACCGATAGTCGGCCTCGCGTAGCTGACTCTCACTGGCGCCGTTCTCCATCTGTTCCAGCGCCACCAGCATGTGGGCGTGGCTCACGTGGTCGCGGCGTTGTGCCGATTGTCGGGCAGCCTCACGTTCCAGTGCGACCCGCACCGGCACCATCGACCCCGGCTGGAGGCGGCTGACGATCATGCCCATGGCCAGGGTGTCCCCGGCCATGCTGGAGGACAGTTCCCGAAGGTAGGTTCCCGATCCGGCCCGCCGTTCCAGGACCCCGATCGCCTCGAGCCGCATCAGCCGGTCCCGCAGCGCGGTCCTGCTCACGCCGAGAGTCTCCGCCAACGCCCGTTCGCTGGGGATCCGGGCCCCGGCGGGAAGATGAGCCAGGTGCGCCACCAGGGTGCTGATGAGGTCGTCAGCGAACGGGATCTCCACGCCGGCTCCTCTCTGGTCGATCTCGCCGGGGGTGCCTGGGCCGCCCCCGGCTCACGATTGCCGTCTCGGCGAGCCGGGCACCTGCGACAGCACCCTACGCCACGGTCAGATCGGGCAGCGGGGCAAAGCCGGAGAACAGCGATTCCTCGGTGCGGATCGCGCCGAAGAGCACCTCATCGGAGGGGATCGCCGGCTC
>JBKEBV010000019.1:0-8661 GCA_047973315.1 Propioniciclava sp. | reverse complement strand
CGTCGGCGCCTACGACATCCTCGGCTCCGACGACGGCTGGGAGATGTTCTTCATCACCCGGGTCCCCCGCACGGTCGGGCTGCTGCTCTGCGGAGCCGCCCTGGCCATGGCCGGCCTGGTGATGCAGTTGATCACCCAGAACCGCTTCGTCGAGCCGACCACCACCGGGACCAGCGAGTGGGCGGCCCTCGGTTTGCTGCTGACCATGCTCGTCTGGCCGGAGGCGCCGCTGCTGGGCCGGATGGTGGGCGCCATCCTCGCCGCGATGATCGGGACGACGGTCTTTTTCGCCTTCCTGCAGCAGGTGGCCCTACGGTCGTCCCTGATCGTCCCCATCGTCGGGATGATGTTCGGTGCCGTCGTGGGCGCGGTCACCACCTATGTCGCGCTGTCGACCAACATGCTGCAGAGCCTCGGCACCTGGTTCCAGGGATCCTTCGCGACCGTGCTCAAAGGCCAGTACGAGCCGTTGTACCTGGTCGCGGGCGTGGTGGTGATCATCTTCCTGGCCGCCGACCGCTTCACCGTGGCCGGCCTGGGTGAGGACCTGGCCACCAGCGTCGGCCTCGACTACCGCCGGGTGGTGATGCTCGGGACGCTGCTCATCGCCGTCGTCTCCGGGGTGGTCACCGTCGTGGTGGGCAACCTTCCCTTCATCGGACTCATCGTGCCCAACCTGGTGTCGATGTTCCGTGGCGACGACCTCCGCTCCAACCTGCCGTGGGTCTGCCTCACCGGCGCCGCCCTGGTCACCGCGTGCGACATCATCGGCCGGGTCGTCATCGCACCCTTCGAGATCCCGGTGTCGTTCATCCTCGCCGTGGTGGGCGCAGTCGTGTTCATCACCCTTCTGCTGAGGCAGCGCCGCCGTGGCTGACCCGACGATTCCGACCCTCGACCGCTCCGAGCGTCCGCGCCACGCCGAACCAGCTCGCCGGACACCTGCCATCAACGGAGCCTCCTCGCGAACCCTGCCGATCGCCCACCCCACCCCGCCGCACCTGGCGCTTCCCGAGCCGGTCGCCACCCGCCACACCTCCTCCCGGGACTCGGGTCCGCTCCCGACGCGACGGAGTCAGCGCCGCTACCAGACGGTCGTGGGCATCCTGCTCGGCCTGGCCGTACTGTTCTCGGTCGGGGTGCTGGCCTGGGACAATCCGATGCCCCTCGGATCGGAGGGGTTCTGGACCATCGCCCGGCTCCGCGCCACCTCGCTGGCCGTCATCGCGGTGGTCGCCTTCTGCCAGGCGCTGGCCACGGTGGCTTTCCAGAGCGTGACGAACAACCGGATCATCACCCCGGGCATCATGGGATTCGAATCGCTCTACCGGGTGATCCACACCGTGGTGATCTTCGGTCTGGGCGTCGCCGGGGCCACCATCGTCCAGGGAGCGGGGGCGTTCCTGCTGCAGGTGGCCGCGATGATGGCCTTCGCCGCGCTGCTCTACGGCTGGCTGCTCTCGGGGCGTTACGGCAACCTGCAGGTGATGCTGCTGGTCGGGATCATCCTCGGCGCCGGCCTGGGAACCTTCGCCACCTTGCTGCAGCGGATGCTGTCCCCGGACGAGTTCGATGTGCTGACCGCCCGCATGGTCGGGTCGATCGCGAATGCCGACCCGAGCTATCTGCCCTGGGCGGTCCCGCTGGTGGCGGCCGCCGGCGCAGTGCTGTGGTGGCGCGCGCCGAACCTGAACGTGATGGCCCTCGGCAAGGACACCGCTGTCAACCTGGGGGTAGCCCACCGCCGCGAGACGATGATCGTGCTGCTGCTGGTCTCGGTGCTGATGGCCACCTCGACCGCCCTGGTCGGTCCGATGACCTTCCTCGGGTTCCTGGTGGCGATGATCGCCTACCAGCTCGCCGATACCCACGATCACCGTCATCTGCTCCCGGTCGCCTGGCTGACCGGGTTCGTGGTCCTGGCCGGGGCCTATTTCACCCTCAAGCACCTCTTCTACGCGGCCGGATCGGTCAGCGTCATCATCGAGGTCGTCGGCGGCGGCTTCTTCCTGCTGTACGTCCTGCGGAAGGGGCGCCTGTGATCACCCTGGAGTCTGTTGTCCGACGCTATTCCAGCGAGGTGCAGATCGGCCCGGTCGATCTGACCATCCCGGCCGGCGGAGTCACCGCGTTGGTCGGCCCCAATGGCGCCGGGAAGTCGACCCTGCTCACCATGATCGGTCGGTTGATGGGCATGGACGAGGGGCAGATCGCCATCGCCGGCTATGACATCACCGAGACCGCCTCCAAGGACCTGGCCAGGATCGTTGCCATCCTCCGCCAGGAGAACCACTTCGTCACCCGCCTCACCGTCCGCCAGCTGGTCAGCTTCGGCCGGTTTCCCCACTCGCGCGGGCGGCTCACCGCCCAGGACGAGGCGCACATCTCGGCGGCCATCGACTTCCTCGACCTCGAGCCGCTGGAGCAGCGCTATCTGGACGAGCTCTCCGGCGGACAACGGCAACGCGCCTATGTCGCGATGGTGCTTGCCCAGGACACCGACTATGTCCTGCTCGACGAGCCGCTGAACAACCTCGACATGCAGCACTCGGTGCAGATGGTGCAGCACCTCCACCGGGCTGCCGTCGAACTCAACCGCACCATCGTCGTCGTGCTGCACGACATCAACTTCGCCGCCGGCTACGCCGACAGCATCTGCGCGGTCAAGGACGGCGTCGTCGTCGAGTTCGGCTCCCCGGAGGAGATCATGCGCTCCGAGGTGCTCACCCGCGTTTTCAACACCCCCGTCGACGTGATCGACGGGCCGCGCGGTAAGGTCGCGGTCTACTTCTGACCGACAGCACGCGGGGCCGCCACCGGCGTCGGTAAGGACCCGGGCCAGGGTGATGAGGACCGGAACATCCGGCACCGTCCACAGCGCAGAACTGTGCGCCGGCGGTGTCGACGACCACCACCGTGTCACCCTCCAGGGAGATCCGGCCGAAACGCTGCGACCACGACGCCGAGCTGGGTTCCTGTCTCGAGGTTGTCCTGCGACCGGGCGAGCATCTGGTCGCGGGTGAAACTACCGCCACCACCTGAACTGCTGTAGATGTGACAGACATCCTCGGGGCCGATCGTGCTGCCGTCGCCGACGGCCGACGGTTACTGCCCTGCCATCCCGATTGCCGCGACCAGGCCGATGATGACGGTCAGACTGCTCACGATGATGAATCCGGGATCGAGGGCGCCGAAGCGAGAGGCGTCCTGGGAATCAGCGGGGGGGGACGGAGTCCGGGGGTGAGGGAATCATGGCCTGGATTCTAGACAGCAGGCCCCCGAGCAGGGCCGGCGCGGTCGGGCCGACCGGTGACCACCGACGTTTCTTTCGCATGAGCCATGCTGGGGGTATGGCTTTGATCGCAGAACCGCGGCGGATGAACCCGCTGCTCCGCCTGGGCGTCCGGGTTGCCGAGCGGGTGACCGGCCGGCGGATGGACCCGGCCCGGCTGCTCGCCTGGTACCCACGCGCTGCGGTGAGCTCCGGGATCCTGGAGACCTTCGTCGCCCATGACGAGCCGTCGGCCCGCCTGCTCAAGCTGGTCCGGATCACCGCCTCAGTGACAGCGACCTGCGCGTTCTGCGTGGACATGAACAGCGCCGAACACGACGGCTCCGGGCTCACCGACGCCGAACTCACCGCCGTCCTGGCCAGTTCGCCGGAGACCGTCGACACCTTCAGCGAGCGCGAACTCATCGCTATCGAGTACGCCCGCAGGATCTCCTCCACCCCGTTGCAGTTCCCGGCATCCTTCACTGACCGCCTCACGTTGGCGTTCAGCGAACGGGAGATTGTCATCCTGGCCACCACCGCCGCCCAGGTGAACTACTGGGCCCGCACCATCCAGGCCCTCGGAATCCCACCGGCAGGTTTCACCGACACCTGTTCGGTGCCGGAACGCTGACGTCAGTCCCGTGCGGCGGTCCGAGCACGTCACGCGGTCAGCGCCGCGGTGGCGGCGAACATGCCCCGGCGGCGTCGATCGCTCTCGCCCTGCCCTCCCCTATCACCAGCCTCGGCCGATATCCGCGCCGATCAGCGGCCCCGCGCACACCGCGAGGGCGCACGGCAGAATCAACCCCCGTGCGCCCCGTGGTCAGCCGGTCACGCCACCGGCGTGGTGTACTGCGTGATGAGGGTGCGTTCCATCGGGTCGTTGACCACCTCGGTGAAGGTGTCCAGGCCACCACGGATCACCCGCTCGTGAACCAGCGGAACCGTCGCCGAGATCTGCAGGATCGCAGCCTCGGCCGCCATCGTCGCCTCCTCCCGTTCGGCGCCAGGTTCGAACTCCAACCCGTCGGCGAGCAGGGCGTCGACGCCGTCATCGCACAGCATCGAGATGTTGTAGCCGCCGTCGCAACCGAAGTCCTGGGCCAGGGCGGAGAGCGGATCGCCGGTGTCGAGCATGATGTTGCGCGAGATGATCACCGCGTCGAAGTCGCCGCCGAGCATCTCCTTCTCCATGTGGGCGTACTCGCGGACGTCCTGGGTGACCTCAAAGCCTGCCGCCTCCAGCTGCGCCTCCAACAGGACGGCGATCTCCGGGTTCTCAGCACGGTCGGTGTAGGTGGCCAGGGTGATCTCCACACCGTCGATGTCGGCAGGGGCGTCGGTGGCGGCGACCTCGCCCCGCTTGTCGGCGGCCCAGGGGACGGCCGGTCCCAGCAGGCCGGTGGCCGGGTCGGCGTGTCCCTCGTAGACACCGTCGACGATGGCCTCGGCGTCGATCGCCTGCCGGGCGGCGGCCCGGACGGCGGGATCCTTGAAGGGCCCCGAGGAGGTGTTCAGCGCCAGGTGGGTGGTGCGGGGCATGAAGACCTCGTTGATCTGGCTCTCCTCGAGCAGGCTGAGCTGCGAGATCGGGATGGTCTCGGCCACGTCGACCTCGGCCGACCGGATCGCCGCCGCACGCGCGGTCCCGTCCGGCACGAAGGAGGCGTCGATCCCTGCTGCGAGCGCCGCATCCCCCCAGTAGTCGTCGAACCGGTCCAGGGTCATGGTGTTGCTGCCGTCGACCTCGGTGATCACGAACGGGCCGGTTCCGGTCCCTTCGGGGGTGAAGGTGCCGTCGGGCCCGTAGGCGTCAGCGGTGAAGATCGACAGCTGTGGGCTGGCGAGCCGGTTGGGAAGCATGGCGTCCGGCACGTCGGTGGTGAGGGTGATCTCGTGGTCGCCGGTCACCTCGCTGGTCAGGGTGATTCCGGCGAGCGCGCGCGGGGAGGCCGACTCGTCTGCGGCGAGATCGAGCACGTGTTTGACGCTGGCCGCGTCAAAGCTGCTGCCGTCGTGGAAGGTGACCCCCTCGCGGAGCGTGAAGACCCAGGTCAGGTCGCCGGTCCGCTCCCAACCGGTGGCCAGCAGCGGCTGGGGGACGACGTTCTCGTCCAGCCGTACCAAGGTCTCGGCCGAACTGGTGCGGGAGTACTTGAACGCGTCATCGCTGAAGGGGTTCATCGCTGACTTGGGCGGCTGCATAAACGCCACCCGGATCCGCTCGCTGGCCGGGGCAGTAGGCGTGGTCGTTCCGGCCGGGGAGCCGCAGCCGCTGAGCAGCAGCCCGGTCCCGGCGATGAGGCCGACGAGTGCTCGCGCACCCGGTGTCAGTCTCGGGGTCATGGGGTCACCTTTCTTCTTGTGGGTGCATCGGAATCGATGCCGGGGGTGAGGTCGGGGATGAACGCGGTCGCAGGCGAACCGTGACCGCTGACAGGGACACGGCGAAGACGCCGAGGATGACCAGGGCGGAGGCCGGCAACAGCACCAGCAGGGGGGCACGCTCGACGTAGGGCATGCCTTCGGCCAGCACCAGGCCCCAGTCGGGGGCCGGCGGCTTCGAACCGAGACCCAAGAAGCCGAGGGCGGCCAGCGAGAGGCAGATGCCGGGCAGCCGCAGGCAGGCGTGCCGGACCACCGGGCCGATCGCGCTCGGCAGCACGTACCCGACGAGCATCCGGATCCGGCCGACCCCGAGCAGGGGCGCGATCCGGACATGGGGTTGGGCCTTGGCCTCGGCGACCAGGGCGGCGGTGTGCGAGGCGAGTGGCGCCCAGCTCACCGCAGCCACCGCGACAGCAGCGCCCAGCGCCGAGGGCCCGACGAGCGCGGCAGCGATCAGGCCCGCGAGCACAGGCGGGGCGGCGTTGGTGATCTCGATCGGCCCGGCCGCCAGGTGCGGGAACAGCCCCATGGCCAGACCCACGACCAGGCAGACCGCCATCACGACCACCCCGAGTCCGAGCGTGGACAGGGCGCCGTGCGAGACCCGCGCCAGCAGGTCGCGGCCGGTGGCGTCGGCACCGAAGGGCAGCTCCCACGCCGGTGGTTGCAGTCGCATCCAGTCCAGGGCGTAGGGGTCGCGCCCCGCACCGGCGGCGATCAGGACGACCAGCAGCACGAGCATCGTGGCGGGCAGGATCAGGGCCCGGGCGGTACTGGGAACAAAGGGGACTGGCGTCGGCATGGTGGCCGACCGCAGCGCCGGCCCCAGCAGCGCGACCCTCAGCAGGGTGACGCCCACGCCCAGGGCCACCGCCAGCAGCATGAGCAGCAGGATTCCCGCCTGCAGGGAGGGAAGGTCCTGGGCGTGCGCGGCGCTGAGGGTCGCCCGACCGATTCCCGGAATGGCATAGACCTGTTCGATCACCACTGCGCTGGCGGTGAGACTCACCAGGGCCAGCGACGCCGGCGCGGCGATCCCGGGCAGGGTCCGCCGCAGCGCGGCAGCGACGATCCGGGGTGTCGAGTATCCGGCGACCTGCCAGGTGGTGACCCAGCGCTCGTTGAACGTGCTCGCCAGGCCGTCGGAGAGCAACCGTCCCAGGAAACCTCCGGTCGGGATTCCCATGGCGAGCGCCGGGAGGACGGCCGAGCGCGGACCTCCCCAGCCGAACGGCGGGAAGGCGCCCAACCAGACCGCGCCGACGATGAGCAGGATCGCGGCCAGGAGGAAGTCGGGCAGGGCGGTGAGTGCCGCGGAGAGTCCACCACCCCCACGCGCGGTCCGCCCGGCGAGCCCGCGCCGGATGGTCGGGGTGACGAGCAGCCCGGCGAGGATCACGGCGACCGCGAACGCGGCGAGCATCAGGGACAGCGAGGTTCCCAGGGACGACAGCATGCTGGGCAGGACGGGTTCCCGGGTGACCCAGGAGATGCCGAAGTCGCCTTGGATCGCCCGGCCGAACCACGCCGCGAACGCCGTGAACGGGTTGCCGTCCAGGCCGATCTCGTGGCGGATCGCGGCCAGGGCCGCCTCACTCACCTCGCCCTCGGCATACCGCGCCCGGTACACCGACAACGCCACGTCCCGGTCTGACAGCAGCGGCAGGATGCTCAGCCCGAAGAGCACGCCGAGGATGCTGGCGATCCGGGACACGGTGGCGGTGATCACCGCGGCCGACCCCGGGCTGTCCGGCCCCGATGCGGCGCCTGCGGTGAGCGGGCGGACGTCGACCGGTGCAACGCTGACGGCGTCGGTCATGCGGCGCCCTTCCGGCCGGTCAGCGCACCGATGGCGTCGAGAAGCTCGCGGGTGTGGTGGTGCCGAGGGAGGGCCAGCAGGTCGGCCGTAGGGCGGTCCTCGACGACGTCGCCGGCGTACATGACCAGCGTTCGCTCGCACAGATCGGCCACCACCGAGAGGTCGTGACTGACCACGACCAGGCTCATGCCCCGCTCGGTGCACACCTGGTCGAGCACCTCGACGATCTGCTCGCGGAGGGCCCGGTCCAGCCCGCTGACGGGTTCGTCGGCCAGCAGCACATCCGGCTCGGTGGCGATGGCCCGCGCCAGCGCCACCCGTTGGGCCTGCCCTCCGGACAGTTCGTGGACCCGGCGGTGCCGCAGGGCCGCATCCAGTCCGACAGCGCGCAGCGCGTCGGCGACCCGGCCCTCATGGGGGCCGGGCACCCGCAGGCGCAGCAACGGTTCCCGCACCAGCCGGGCCACGCTCATCCGCGGATGCAGCGTGCCGGCAGGATCCTGGGGCACGTACTGGACCCGGCGCCGGTACCAGCGCAGGGCTCGGGCCGAGGCGGCTCGGATGCGGCGGCCGTCGTAGCTGATCTCACCCGCGCTCGGCGTCTCCAGAGCGAGCATCAGCCGGAGCAGGGTCGTCTTACCCGCCCCGGAGATGCCGACGATGCCGACCCGTTCTCCGGCGGTGATGCGCAGGGTGGTCGGAGCCAACGCCGTGATGGCCGACGAACCGGCGCCGCTGCTCCGGGGTGCCGGATAGACCCGGCTCACCCCGCTGAGCCGGAACGAACCGTCCGGGGCCGACGGCCGGCGCTCGGAGGTCTCCCCACCGACAGCGGGCGCCGCCCGCACGGTGAGGGCGTCGCTGACGGCGGGCACCGGCCCGTCGGCGATGATGGCACCGGCACGCATCGTGACCGCACGCTGGCACACCAGGGCAGCGGCCGCGAGATCGTGGGTGATGAAGAGCAGCGCTGGCCGTCCCCCGCTGGCGGGGTACCGCTCCAGGACGGCGAGCACCCGCTGCTGGGTCACCACATCGAGCGCCGAGGTGGGCTCGTCGGCCACCATCAGACCGACCTGGCAGGCCATGGCCACCGCCAGGCAGACCCGCTGGCGCTGACCACCGGACAGTTCCCCTGCGAAGCGTTGCACCATCCTCGGCGCATCGGCCAGGCCCACCG
>JBKEBV010000209.1:0-23682 GCA_047973315.1 Propioniciclava sp. | reverse complement strand
GTCCGGACTCGGCGCTCGCCAGCGCGCCGGCGAGCGCCGGATCGACCAGCTGGAGGGCACGCCGCACCTCGTCGCGGGCAGCGGTCTCGCCCCGGGTGACCACGACACCGTAGGCCATCCGGACCAGGAGCATGAGGTCATCCGGGGTCAGGTCGGACCGGGCGCGACCATCGCGCTGGGCCAGGGCCAACGGCGCGGCCAGCAGTTCGGCCAGACGCCGTCCATCAGCCCAGTCCGCCGATGCCGGACCGTGGACCACCACATCGACGAACGCGGCCGACTCCACCACCAGGTCGATCAGCCGCGCCACCACACTCCCGAGCGTGTCGGGCCCCGGGCGGAGCATCGCGAGCGCCTCGACCTCGTCGATGTTCTCCGAGAACACAGCCAGCGCCAGCGAGACCCGGGTGGGGAAATGGCGGTAGAGGACTCCCTGGGAAACCCCGGCCTCCCGCGCCACGGCGCTGAGCGCCACTTGGTAGCCCCGCTCGGCGAACAGCCGTCGGCCAGCAGCGATCAGTGCGGCGCGGTTCGCTGCGGCAGCGGCCGGGCCGCGGTTGCGCCGGTCACTGGTTGCGGGCATGCTGGGACCCTACAGCAACCGGACATTGATGTCCGGTTAGGGAGAGGTCACACCATGAACCAGGAAAACGCGTTCGACGTCATCGTCATGGGATCAGGGGGCGCGGCCCTGGCGAGTGCGCTCAGCGCGGCCGATGCCGGGCTCAGCGTGCTGATGCTGGAGTCGAGTGATCGCTGGGGTGGAAGCTCGTCGATGTCCGGCGGAGGGTTGTGGCTGCCCGACAATCCCCTGATGCAGCGTGATCGCGCCGGTGACTCGCGTGCAGAGGCGCTCGCCTACCTCGAGGAGACCGTCGGCGACGCCGGTCCGGCCACCTCCCGGGCCCGCAAGGAGGCCTTCGTCGACAACGTGGAGCCCTTCGTGTCGCTGGCCCAGCGACTGGGGGTCCGGTTCGCCCGCGCCGCTGACTACCCCGACTACTACCCCGAACGACCCGGCGGCAAGATCGGCCGCGCGCTCGAGGTGCAGCCGTTCGATGTGAAGGACATCGGCGACTGGTGGGCGACGTCCCGCGGGCAGGACGGCGTTCCCGCCCCCGT
This sequence comes from Propioniciclava sp., assembly GCA_047973315.1. Classification (GTDB taxonomy): domain Bacteria; phylum Actinomycetota; class Actinomycetes; order Propionibacteriales; family Propionibacteriaceae; genus Propioniciclava. Next base: position 22,560 of record JBKEBV010000209.1, on the reverse strand, counting down.
GATGACCGACGACTTCTGGTTGCTGCAGCGCGCATGGTCCTCACCGGGCGGATTCCTGCGCGGCGCCCGGGTGATGGGCCGGATCCCGCTGATGCTGCTCCGCCGGGAGCGCCGCGTCGGCATGGGGGCGGCACTCACCGCGGCCCTGTGGCACGCCGCCGAACGCCTCGGCGTGAAGCTGTGGCTCTCGACCGAGGTGACCGAACTCGTGATGGCCGACGAACGCGTCACCGGCGTCCTGGCGAACCGGAACGGCGAGGCGATCCACCTGCGCGCTCGGCGTGGCGTCGTGCTGGGCACCGGAGGTTTCGACCACAACGCCGCCTGGCGGGAGAAGTACCAGCAGGTGGACGGATCGCATTCGTCCGGCGCGCGAAGCAATACCGGCTCGGGTATCGCCTTGGCCGAGAGTCTCGGCGCCGCGGTCGATCTGATGGACGACGCCTGGTGGGGCGGCTCGATTCCCGCCACCGCCGCTGACGGATCGGCGGCCTTCCTGGTGAGCGAGCGGTCGGTGCCGCACACCATCATCGTCGATTCCCGGGGCAGCCGGTTCGCCAACGAGTCGGAGTCCTATGTCGACCTCGGACACCACATGCGCGAGCACAACGAGCAGGTGCCCGGCCGGTACTGGATGGTGTCTGATGTCCGCCACGCCCGCAAGTACCTGCGCAGCTACGCCCTGGATCCGCGTGCGGTGAAGGCCATGGACGCCGCCGGCATCCGCCACACTGCGCCCAGCGTGGCCGCCCTCGCTGGGGAACTGGGGATCGACCCCCGCCGACTCGAGGCCACGATCGACCGGTTCAACGGCTTCGCCCGCACCGGTGTCGACCACGACTTCGGTCGGGGCAACTCCGCCTACGACCGCTACTACAGCGATCCATTGTGCCGACCGAACCCGAACCTGGGGACGCTCGAGAAGGGGCCGTTCACCGCCGTCGAGATCGTCGCAGGCGATCTGGGGACCAAGGGCGGTGTCGTCACCGATGAGTTCGCCCGTGTGGTGCGCAGCGACGGTTCGGTGATCGAGGGGCTCTACGCCTCAGGCAACTGCTCGGCCTCGGTGATGGGGCGTACCTATCCGGGCCCCGGATCGACGCTCGGTCCAGCCTGCGTGTTCGGACATATCGCCGGTCGGCACCTGGCCGCCGCAACCAACTGAAAGGGGAGATTTCATGCAGATCCCGGGAAAGGTGTTCGTCGTCACCGGCGGCGGGAGCGGCATCGGACGCGAGGTCGCGGTGCAATTGACGCGCGCGGGTGCCCGCGTGGCTGCGGTCGATCTCAACGCCGACAGCCTCGAGGAGACCCACACGCTGGCCGGTGCCGGCGACCGGCTCACCATCCACCCGGTCAACGTGACCGACGCCGACCAGGTCGCGGCCCTTCCGGAGGCCGTCCTCGCCGGCCACGGCCAGGTGGACGGCCTGCTGAACATCGCCGGGATCATCCAGCGCTTCCTCCCGTTCGCCGAACTGAGCCTGGCCGACATCGAGAAGGTGATGAACGTCAACTTCTACGGCGTGGTCGCCACCATGAAGGCATTCCTGCCCCACCTGCTGCAGCGGCCGGAAGCAGCACTGGTGAATGTGTCGAGCATGGGCGGGTTCCTTCCCGTGCCGGGACAGACCATCTATGGGGCCAGCAAGGCGGCGGTCAAGCTGATGAGTGAGGGGATGCGCGCCGAACTGCAGGACACCCCGGTGAGGGTCACCATCGTGTTCCCCGGTGCCGTGGGCACCAATATCAGCCGGAACAGTGGGATCGACATGCCCGCCGCAGACACCGACCAGGCGGCGGCCCACAAGACCACCTCGGCTGCCGAGGCCGCCGCAACCATCATCAAGGGAATGGCCAAGGGCAGCTACCACGTCTTCGTGGGAGCCGACGCCCGCGCCATGGACGCACTCACCCGGCTCGTACCCGAGCGCGCGATGGAGATCATCGCCAAGCGGATGGGGAACCTCCTCACCCGCTGAGCCCGCCCTTGGGAACGAGGGTCAGCGGGGACGGTCCAGGAGGCCGACCAGATCCTGATAGCGGGCGAGGCGCTGTTCAAAACGCTGCCGCAGGCCGGGGTCGGGATCGGTCACCGTTGCCGTCGCGCCCCCGGGGTCGTCGGCGTTCGACCATCCGGCGGCCTCACCGGCCAGCAGCGCGGCCCCGTAGGAGGGTCCGTTGGGAGTATGGGCCACCCTCCTTCCCAGGGCAACCGCGAGGGTGGCCCGGAGGGCAGGAAGGCCCGCAGCGCGACCACCCACCCCCACCGGACCCGGCACCAGCGGATCGTCGGTCAGTCGCTCCGCCAGCCGGTACAACTCGATCGCAACCCCCTCGACGACGGCGCCAGCGATGTCACTGGTGGTGTGGGCGGCGGTGAGATCACTCAGGGTTCCCGGAGCCCCGCCTCCGTGGCGGGTCCCCTGGAGGTAGGGCAAAAAGGTCGGGGCGTCGAGCGCCGGAACGTGATGCGGAAACGCCCCATAGTCCAGACCGACGAGCTCGGCCCACCATGCGATGGCCAGTCCGGCGGCATGCATCGCGTCCAGGGCCATCCACAGGCCCGGGCGGGCATGACGGAAAGCACCCGGCTGCGGCGTCCGCACGGCCTGGAAGACGGCACCGCTCGTCCCGACCGAGATCGCCAGCCGCCCGGGACGATCGGCGCCCAGCGCGATGGCCTGGGCCGCCTGGTCGGCCGACCCACCGATGACGCGGGCCCCTCGCAGCCGGTCGGCATGGCGCATGGGTGGGGTTCGGCACACCACACCGGTCACCGCCGCTGACGGAACGATCGGGGCGAACATCTCCGGGCGGGCGCCGGTCCGGGCGATGAGTGGTTCGGACCATCGGTCGGTGGCGTTGTCCATCAGGTTCATCGCCGAGGCGTCCGAGGGTTCGGTGAACCAGCCTGCTCCCAGTCGGCGTCGGATGTCGTCCTTGGGGACAGCGACGGTGGCTGCCTTCCGCAGCAGGTCCGGCTGGTGTTCGGCCACCCAGGCGAGATGGGCCGAGGTGAAGGCGGGCAGCGGCCGGTAGCCGGTGATGCCGACCCAGTCGTCCCCGGAGTCGGCCAACCGCGCACACTGCGGGGAACTACGGGCGTCGCACCACAGGATCGCCGGACGCAGGATGCGGCCGTCGGCGTCCCGGAGCACGCTGGTGTGCATCTGACCGGTCAATCCGAGGATGGTGTTCTCCCCGGACACGTCCGGATACCGCTCGAACACGGCGTCGAGCACCTCCCCGACAGCGGCCCACCAGTGGTCGGGGTTCTGCTCGGCGTATCCGGGTGCCGGGGCGTCGAGCGGGTACGGCGAGCTGACGAAGGTCTCCGTGCCGCCAGCACCGAGCAGGGTCGCCTTGACCGCGCTGGTACCGATGTCGACCCCGAGGGAGAACCCCTGGGAGAACCGGCCCCGCACCTGGTGCACCTTGGTCATCTCCGCCTTTCAACGTCGCGGTGGGGCGCCCGGGAGCGCCTCGGAAGTCGACATACACAGATGTGCGCCCGGTGAGTGCGCCACGCCTGTCGGCCGAACGTGGCGCACCCGGTCTCAGGCGGGCAGCGTCGTGGCGCCGGTCATGACGGCGACCCCCTCCCCCATGTCATGGGAGGTAGGGGTGATGACCCCCGCTCCGCGGCCGAGGCGCTGGATGTGGATCCGATCGGCCACCTCCCAGACATGCGGCATGTTGTGGCTGATCAGGATGACGGCCAGGCCGTTGTCCCGCAGCCGCTTGATCATGTCCAGCACCATCGCCGACTCCTTGACGCCCAGGGCAGCGGTCGGCTCGTCGAGGATGACGACCTTGCTCCCGAACGCGGCGGCCCTGGCCACGGCAACCGCCTGCCGCTGCCCCCCGGACAAGGTCTCCACCGCCTGGCCCATGTTCTGGATCGTCTCGATGCCCAACCGCTGCACTGCCTGACCGGCCTGCTGCCTCATCCCCGTCTTGTCGAGCATGCGCAGCACCGAACCCAGCAGACCGGGCCGACGCTGTTCCCGGGCGAGGTAGAGGTTGCTGGCGATATCGAGCGCCGGGATGACGGCCAGCTGCTGGTACACCGTCTCGATCCCGGCGGCCCGGGCGTCCTGAGGGACTCGGAAGGTGACCGGCTGCCCGTTGAGGTGGAGCTGCCCGCTCTGTGGGACGTAGGCGCCGGTCAGGCACTTGATCAAGGTCGATTTGCCGGCGCCGTTGTCGCCGATGACGGCGAGCACCTCACCCTCGTAGAGGTCGAGGCTGACCCCGTCGAGACCGACGACCCGGCCGAAGGTGATCAGCAGGTCCCGCGCGCTGAGGATCGGCGGGACAGCGTAGACCTGCCGCCGGTCGGCGGGGATCCCGTCGAGGTTCACCGGCAGGGGTTCTGGTGCGTTCATGCCTTGACCCTCCTGATCCACTGGTCGAGTGAGACCGCGACGATCACCAGGACGCCGATCGCGAGCAGCCGCCACTGCTGGTCGACCCCCGCCAGGGAAAGGCCCAGAGTGAAGGCGCCGACGATCACCGCTCCCAGCAGCGTCCCGATGACACCGCCACGCCCGCCGAAGAGCGAGGTGCCGCCGATCACGACCGCGGTGATGCTGTCAAGGTTGGCGTCGACGATGCCGTTCGGCGAGGCGGCCCCGGCGCGGCCGATCTGGATCCAGGCAGCCACACCGTAGATGAGCCCCGCCACCATGTAGACCGAGAGCAGTACCCGCTTGCTCGCCACACCGGACAGCCGCGCGGAGTCGGGATCATCACCCACGGCATACACATGACGTCCCCACGCGGTCTGGGACAGCACAAATCCGACCACGGCGTAGAGCGCCAGGACCATGAGCACCCCCACCGTCACGTGGAACGGTCCGAGCGCGATGGTGGTACCGGTCCAGTTGAGCAGGTCGGGAAGGCTGGTGTTCTGGATACTCCGCCCCCCGGAGTACAGCAGCGCGACCGCAGTGAAGATCGACAGCGTGCCCAGGGTGACGATGAAGGGCGGCAGGTTGACCGCCGTCACCAGGAACCCGTTGAGGAACCCGGCCGCCACCGCGAGGAGGATGCCGATCAGCAGCGCCACCAGCGGGTGGACACCCTGATCGGCGGCCAGCGAGGCCATCACCATCATCGATAGGATGGCCGATGCCCCCACCGACAGGTCGATACCGGCGGTCAGGATGACGAGGGTCTGCCCGATCGCCAGGCACGCGATCACCGCGACCTGCTGGAAGAGCAGCGACTGCGCACTCGGCGCAAGATAGCGGGGGTTCAGCGCCGCGAACACGAGAGTCGTGACCACCAGGATCAGCAGCGGGCTCAGCCACGGATGCCCGTGGAGCAGATGGCGGACACGTTCGAGGGGGGTGTGCTGCCGCCGGGCGAACTCGGCGGCAGCAGCAGAGGTAGAGGACGTCATCGCGAGGTCAGCCCCAGCAGAGTTCGAGGCCCTCGTCGGTGCTGATGCTGTCGAGTCCGTCGACGGACTTGTCAGTCACCAGCGCGACGCCGGTGTTGTAGAAGTCCAGCCCTGCCGAGGTTGAGGGCTTCTCGCCGGTCCGGGCGAGTTCGGCGATGGCCTCCATCCCGAGGGTTGCCATCTTCAGCGGGTACTGCTGGGAGGTGGCCCCGATGACGCCGTCCTTGACGTTCTGGACTCCGGCACAGCCACCGTCGACCGACACGACGAGCGCATCGGTGATGCCGGCCGCCTTGAGAGCGGCCTGAGCACCCACAGCGGTGGGCTCGTTGATGGTGTAGACGACGTTGATGTCCCCGTTCTTCTGCAGGCAGGTCTCCATTCCGGTCCGACCGCCGTCCTCCGCCCCGCCGCTGGGCTCCTGGCAGGCGATGGTGTAGTTGCCGCCCGAATAGCTGCCGGTCTTGGGCTCGTCGCCGTTCTTCTCCGGGTCGACGGTGTCGATTCCCATGCCCTCGAGGAAGCCCTGGTCACGACCGATATCGACCGAGATCACCTTGTCGGTGAAGGCGTCGAGCAGCGCGATGGTGGCGGGCTCACCGTCGAGCTGGGCGGCGGTCCACTGGCCGATGAGACGTCCGGCCTCGCGGTTGTCGGTGGCGAAGGTGATGTCGACCACGCTCGGATCGTTCGGCGGGGTGTCCAGGGCGATCACGTACAGACCGGCGTCGCGCGCCTTGCGCATCGCGTTGTCGACCGACGGGCCGTTGGACAGGATCAGGATGCCCTTGTCGCCGCGCGCGATCGCCTGTTCGATGGCCTGGATCTGGCCGTCCTCGTCGCCGTCCTTCTTTCCCGAGGCGATGGTCAGGTCGACGCCGTAGGTCGCCGCCTCGGCCTCAGCACCTTCCTGCATGGTGACGAAGAACGGGTTCGTGGAGTCCTTCGTGATCAGCGCCACCCCGACGGTCTCCTCAGCGCCTCCCCCGGTGGAGGTTGATCCGGGTTCGGGGGCCGTGGTGGTGGAGCAGGCAGTCAGGAAGGCGAGTGCGGTGGCGCTGATGGCAAGACCCAGCGCGCGAAGTGGGCGGCGTGCCGTGTTCATGGTTGACCTCTCTGTCGGGCGTGAAGCTGAACAGACCAGCGCGAATTGCCGCAGGGCGACGCTGCTCCGTTGCTGAAGTGTGACCGCGACTTGATCGATTGCGCAATCGATTTCCTGCATCCGTCCACACTGTGACACCGGCCTCGCTCAGCGAGGGGATCACCGCCGGAGCAGCTGACCGCGGCCCCCGAGGTGTGGTCACTCCCCGGCGGCAGGCCGCCAAGGAAGATCGGCTCCAGGAGCAGCTGACTCCTCACCACCAGCAGCGCTCGGCGAGTGCACTCCACCGCGACGCGCGGAGGAGAATCATCCCGTTCGGCGTCAGGCAGGCGCGGGCTGCGGCCGGTGCAGGTGGCAGCCGCAGGAGTCGCGATGAATGAAGTCACCGGCGACGCGTCGCGTCGACACCGGCGCATCGGGATCGGCGATCCGCCGCATCAGCAGCTGAACGGCCCGCTGCCCGATCTCCTCCATCCGCTGCCTCACCACCGTGAGACGCGGATGGAAGACGTCAGCCCATTCGAAGTCGTCGAAGCCGACCAGGGCCAGATCCTCGGGAACCCGGAGCCCCCGGGTGTTGGCGGCACGCATCACGCTGATCGTGGTGGAGCTGTTGGCCGAGACGATGGCGCTGGGCGGTTCGGGCAGGCCGAGGAACCCGGCGAGGGCACGGTCCACCGTCGCGGCATTATCGAAACCCGGCGAGACCAGATCCGGATCGAGGGGAATGCGGTGGGCCTTGAGCGCGCGACGGTAGCCCTTCACCCGCTCTGCCATCGTCGACAGGTCGGGCATGCTGGTGATGAGCCCGATCCGCCGATGCCCGCCCTCCACGATCAGGTGCTCGGTCAGCTGGTGGGTGGACCGGATGTTCTCCGAACCGATCTGGTCGAAGCCGCCGGTGGTGAACCGGTCGACAACCACCGTGGGGATCGCGTGCTCACGAAGGTACTGGACCGCCGGCGAGTCCGGGGCCGACGGTGCGATGATGATGCCGTCCACCCGGCGCTCGTGGAGGGCCTGGATCGCCGAGCGTTCCGTCTCGGGATCATCCTCGGTGTCGGAGAACAGGATGCTGAGGTGCTGCGATTTCGCCTCCACCTCGATCGACCGCACCAGGTCACCCAGGGCGACCTTCGACAGGGCCGGCGCCGCGAGTCCGATCATGTCGGTGGTCGAGGTCCGCATCGACCGGGCCAGGATGTTCGGGGTGTAACTCATCTCGGCGGCCGCATCGAGGACGCGGCGCCGGGCCTCGTCGGAGACGAATCTGGTCTCGTTGAAAACATGGGACACCGTGGTGATCGAGACCCCTGCCCTGCGGGCAATATCGACCATCCGTGGGCGCGCAGGACTGCGACCGGACCCGTTCGGCATCAGACCACCCCCGGCCCGCGGGACCCGGCCCACGGGTGTAGACAACCCCCACCCGTCCGGACGCACCACTCATCGTGGGTCGGGCGCGCGCCGTGAGTGAGGCACGATCACCGTGCAGGCTACCGGCTGCCCCCACCACCTGCCGCCGTTCCCCCACTGTGGTCCTGGCCCTGGCCCCCGCCGACCGGCGACGCAGACCTGGAAGAACCACGGGTCCAGTCCTCGGCACACCCCGGAACTCCCGTGGGACTGAAGTGCGGAGCGCCCCTCTGGATCTGGACCCGAGATTCTTCCACCGAGCCCGCGAGCCGGCATCGGGGCGCCGCTCCGGTGCCCGCATGAGGCGATCTCTGGCCAGCACTTCTCACGAACAGACCCGGGTCAGCCGGCATGTTCAGCGCAGCCAGGGCGATACCGCGCCCTACCATCAGGGCACGGGGGCACGCCAGAAAGGCACATCATGGGTGTGAGTCGACGGATGATTCTGGCGACAGCGGGGCTGTGGGGCATCGGGGCCACTGCCTGCGCCAAGCCTGCGGCCACCCTCGCCCCCACCCCGAGCCCGACCCCCTCACCGACGCCGACCCTCGACCCGCGTCCGCGGTGGCCGCTCACCGGCGCGCTGGTCGACGACGAGACCGCGGTGCGGCACGCGGCTGTCGCCGTCAAGGTGCCCGACAACGAGCGCGAACATCCGCAGGTGGGCATCAATGAGGCCGACATCGTGTTCGTTCAGCTGGAGGGGTACCTCGACAGCGCTGGCTACAGCAGCACCCGGCTGATGCCGGTCTTCCACTCGGTGATGGCCGAGTCCGCTGCCCCGGTGCGCTCCATCCGCCCCACCGACGTGCCCCTGCTGGCGCCGATGACCGCCGTGATCGGCAGCAGCGGTGGCGCCGAATGGGTGATGAATTATCTGGCGGAATTCACCGACGTCCTCGTCGCTGACCGCACCTACCTCGCCATGAAGGGGACAGGAGCGTATTCGATCGACCCGGCCCGGGTACGGACCTACCAGGGGAACACCTACTACGACCGGGCACTGGTGTGCCACCCGAGGGTTCTCGCCGACGTAGTGGGTGCCTTCCCGGAGGGGCCACCAGTCCCCTACCTTCCGTTCGCAACCGCGGTCGACGAGCCGAGCGTGGACGCCGGCGAACCGGCCGAACGCGTCGCCGTGCCGTGGAAAGGCGAGGGCTACCTGATGAGTTACGACTTCGACCAGGCCTCGGGCACCTATCTGCGCAGCATGCCCTGGGGTGAGCACATTCTTGCCGACGGCAGCCGCGTCACCACCGACAACGTCCTAGTCGTCAAGACCGGCCAGCACTCCGACAAGCTCGCCGTCGGCGGCGGCGGCGCCGAGCCGATCCAGGAACTGATCGACAGCTCCGGCGACTTCCTGTATGCCGCCGGCGGCAGACATGTCACCGGAACCTGGTCCAAGGCGTCGGCGACCGATCCCTTCGCCTTCACCCTCACCGACGGTTCCCCGCTGTTGATGACGCCCGGCAGAACCTTCGTCGAGCTACCCCACGAGAACGCGACGATCGTCGTCGAGTAGGTGGCCCGTCGCCGGCAGAAACCGCGCTGAATCCGGGCGGCGCGACAGCTCAGGTGAGCGGCAGCGCGGGGGCCGGGTACCGGCCATACTGGGCTGATCGGGGACCGCTCCCGGTGCCTGTTCGCCCTACGGAAGGACCACGATGTCAGCACCCCAGCCGTCCGCGGCGATCGTGATCGGCGCCGGCCCGGTCGGCCTGGCCACAGCACTGCTGCTTGCCGGAGCAGGCCACCGGGTCACGGTGTACGAGGGGCGCTCGGAGATCCCGACCGAACAGACCAACAGCTATCCGATCGGCGTCAACGCCCGCGGCCAGGAGGCCTTCCGTCGGATCGATCCCGCACTGCATGACCGGCTCGTGCGGGCCGGGGCCGTGATCGAGGGCTGGCGGATCCACGCCGGCCAGCGGCGGGTCGCCGAACTGGAGAGCGGCACCGTGCTGGCGGCCACCCGCGGTGAGGTCAACGACCTGCTGCTCGAGGCCGCCCGCGAGCAGGAGGCGATCACGCTGATCACCGGTCACCGGCTCACCGCGGTCAGCATCGCCACCCGCCAGCTCATCTTCGAGACCCCGTCGGGTCGGGCGACGGTCGAGGCCGCAGACGCCCGGGTGATCGCCGCCGACGGGGTGCGGTCGGTCGCCCGGACGGCGATGACCGAGCAGGTACCCGGGTTCGCGCCCGAGGTGAGCGAGTGGGGGGTTCGTTTCCGGGTGTTGTTCTCGCAAGCGGGTGCGACGGCGCCGGGGATGGATCCGTACTGGCATTACATCTTCGGCGACAAGGGCGTCTACTCCGCAACACTCCACGACCAGGTGTGGACGGTCGCCACCACGGCGAGGACGGGCTCTGCCGATGAGGAGCTGCTGCTCGCCGCCGAGGCCACCGAGGAGAACCTGCGCCGGCTGCAGGACTACGTCCGAGCTGCGGCGGCCCCGACCGCTCCCCTACTGACCCGCGACGACTACGTCGCCTACTTCTCGCGCGACTCCTTCTCCGGGGCGGTGGTGCGGTGTCCCTTCCTCCACGTCGAGGAGTGGCTGGTGCTGATCGGCGACGCCGCCCACAGCGTGCTCCCACCTACCGGTGAGGGCCTGAACTCGGGCCTCGAGGACAGCTACCTGCTCGTCGAGCATCTCCTGTCGGGTTCGGCCACCCCGTTCGCCGACTACAACGCCCACCGCATGCCCGACCTGACCGCCCTGGGCGAGTACGCCTGGACCCTGATGGAGAACATCAAGAGCACCGATCCCGCCCGCCGGACGACCAACCTGATCCTCCGCATTGCCGGGACCCTCGGCCAGAAAGTCGGCCTCAAGGGCAACCAGGTCGAGCAGCGGCTGTTCGGCCCGGATTCCGGGCTCACCCCCTATCGCGAGATCTTCGCTGACTGGATCGTCGAGCGGAACCGGGTCTACCCACGACTCTTCGGGCTGGTCAGGGGTGGGTACGCGCTTGCGGAGCGCCTACGCCGCCACCGCGCGCCCACGGATGCGTGGCCTTCCCGATGCGGCTCCTGACCGGCGGCGGCCAAGGCTCGGCCCCGACGGCTCCATCGGCCCGATCGCGCCCGCTGCGCGGCTGGCGCCCCGGCCCGGTTACTTCCGGGCGCCCGGCGTCGCTACGTTGCTGCCATGAGCGACGACGAGGACGCATCCATCGCAGCGCCCCGCGCACACCGTCGGTGCGCCCGCACGCCGATGGTCATCGGCCTGGCGGTCCTGGCGATCGTCGGCGCCCTCACCTACGCGGCCACGCGACAGGGTTCCGACAACACCATCGGGCCACCGGCTGCGGAGAACGCTGCCCTTGCCCGCGCCACTGAGGGCAAAGCCGCCTACCTCGCCCGGGTCGCCGCCACAGGTCTGGCGGCCGACACCCCCAGCGTGATCATCGTCCACTACGACGACCTCGGCTACGGCGACGTCGGTTTCCTCGCCGACACCCCCATCGCGACCCCGAACCTCGACGCGCTCGCCGCCGACGGCGTCGTGCTGACCAACTATCACGCGCCCTCGGCTGTCTGCACCCCGTCGCGTGCCGGTCTGCTCACGGGCCGGCTGGGCCCACGGGCCGACGTGCCGGCCGTGCTGTTCCCCTCCGACGGCGACTTCGCCTCCCTCAACGAGGACACCGGCGCCTCTCCCCTGACCGGCGAGGAGATCACCCTTCCCGACACCCTGCACGCGGCCGGATACCGCACGGCGATGATCGGCAAGTGGCACCTGGGCGACGGCGCAGGGTCACGCCCGACCGACTTCGGGTTCGATTCCTTCCTGGGATCCTTCTTCTCCCATGATCTGGCCCCTTTCGTGCTGTACCGCGACGGCGCAGCGATCGACGGCGTTGACGTATCCCGTCTGGACACGCTCTACACCGACGAGGCTGTCCGTGTGGTCAATGACGGCGCCACCGCCGCCGCACCGTTCCTGTTGTACCTCGCCCACCACTACCCCCACGAACCGCTCACCACCGACGCGGCGAACCTCGGCCGCTCCGATGCGGGGCGCTACGGTGACGTGGTCGAGGGACTCGACAACGGCATCGGCCGTATCGTCGACGCGCTCGCCGAGACCGAGCAGCTCACCAACACGATCATCATCGTCACCAGCGACAACGGCCCCTGGTACCAGGGCAGCCCCGGCGAGCACCGCGGCCGCAAGGGTTCGGTTCACGAAGGCGGATTCCTGGTGCCGTTCCTGGCCTTCTGGCCGGCCGGCATCACCGGTGGGCGCACAGTGGACACGATGACGATGGGCACCGATGTCCTCCCCACGGTCCTGGACTGGCTGGAGCTTCCCGCACCGACCGACCGGATCCTCGACGGATCCAGCATGGCCGGGGTCATCGACGGCACCACCGACACCGCCAGCGAGTACTACTACTTCTACTCCGGAACCGCATTGCTCGCCGTCAGCGACGGACGGTTCAAGTACCACGCCGCAACCGAATATGTTGACGCGGCCAGCGGCGACGCGGACCGGATCTCGGTGACGAGTCAGGGCCCGTGGTTGTTCGACCTCGACGCCGATCCGGGCGAGAACTACGACGTCTCCGAGCGCTACCCGCAGGCGACCGTGGATCTCCAGGTGGAGTTCACCCGCCGGGTCGCGGAGATGCGCGACAATCCGCGGGGATGGCGCGCCTCATAACCTGCCACAGCCACGAGGTGGCCGCGGCCGGCATCGGGCATCAGCGTCCCCTGCTTCGCCCCCTCAGGCGAGAAGCCGGACCCAACCCGCGGTGGCGTCATCACGGGCCAGGTGCGCCGCACCGGCAGGGCAGGTCGGGACAGCGTCAGTGGGCGAGGACGATCTCGGTTCCGTGACGGTCGCACCATCCCTGCACCTGCGGCGTCACCCGCTCGGTGACCAGGGTGGTGATCAGGTCCAGTTCGCCAACGGGGGCGAAGTCGCGGTGCCCGAACTTGCTGCTGTCAAGGGCCAGCACCACCGACCGAGCGCCGTCGATGGCGGTCATCTTGACCTGAGCCTCTCCGATATCGGCGACGAAGAAGCCGTCATCCCGCAGCCCACCGGCGCCGATCATCGCGATATCCACCGAGAACTTGCGCAAGGTGTCGATGGCGACCGGGCCGGTGAGAGAGCCGCTGACGTCGCGCAGTTGTCCGCCGACCAGGGTGTGGCGGACACCGGATCGGTCGGCGAGGGCGCGGGCGACACCGATGGCATTGGTGAGGACGTTGATATTGGTGGCGGTGATCTCCTCAGCCACCATCTCGAGGGTGGTGCCGTTGTCCAGGAAGATCGACTGACCCGGGCTGATCATCGCTGCCACCGTCCGGGCGATCGCGCGCTTCTCCTGGCGGTGATGCAGGGTGCGCTCCCGGGGTGGCTGCTCGGACCGGAACTCGACGTCGATGGCGCCGCCGTGGGTTCGCTTGAGCAGGTGTTGCCGCTGGAGCTCCTCGAGATCCTTGCGGATGGTCTGCTCGGAGACACCGTGGGCGGCCACCAGATCCGCGAGCCGGACGTTGCCCGCCTGAGACACCTGCTCGACGATGGCGCGCCGCCGCTCCTCGGCGAAGGCGGGCCGCGGGATTGAACTCACAGGGTGCAGCCTAGACCTCCGCAATCCGGGAGCGAAACCAACCGGTCACGGAGCGAAGCCTGGGCCGCGCCGGACGTAGCGCCTAACCGCACGTAAGCGAAACTTCTGAAATCTTCGTGTTAACGCGTTTGGTATTGTACTGTTGCGCCCAGAGGGGCGAAGGGGTTCGGTTTCGGGGCCCCGTCGCCCCTTGGACCCCGGCGCTCCGCCGGGGCGGGCTGGACACCACTCGCCAGCACCGATCCGCCACAAGGCCCGGCCTACGCCGGGGAGGAGCCAGAATGACCCCAACAGTGAAGCGGGTTGCTGCATCCCAGCTGCCCATCGATTTCGACGCCGACCAGCAGGTCCTCCACTTCGCCGAAGGAATCACCTGCGCGGGAAGCTCACACAAGACCGTTGGCCAGATGCGTGGCCTGCTCAGGGACGAGACCGACCTCGACGACGACGAACCCGCCTACGCGGCCTACCGCGACATCGGCTACGAGGCGGACCGGCCGGCCTTCACCAAGCAGGACACCCGCTACGACATCACCGCCATCCGCACCGGGACCGTCAACGGCGAGTTCAAGAAGACCTCCGGGCACTTCCACGGATTCATCCCGGGCACCGTTTACCCCTACCCCGAGGTGTATGAGGTGCTTCAGGGGCGTGCCGCCTTCATCCTGCAGAAGTCGGTGAACGCGCACACCGCGGAGGAACTTCGCATCGACGAGGTGCGGATCGCGATCGTGAACGAGGGCGAGTCGATTGCCATTCCGCCCTCCTACGGTCACGGGTCGGTCAATATTGGCGAGGAGACGCTGCTCTTCTCCAACCTCGCCATCGTCAGCTGCCCCCTGGACTATGCCAGCGTCAAGGATCGGCGCGGCTTGGCGTACTACCTGGTCAAGGCCGACACCGCCGACGGCTTCGAGGCCGTCCCCAACCCGCACTACGTGAACCTTCCCGAGGCACAGATCGTGCGGCCGAGTGCAAACCCCGCGGTGGGCATCACGTTCGGGAAGTCCAGCTACCGCAGCTACGTGGAGAACCCGGCCACCTACGACTTCCTCAACCACCCCGAGCCGTACCTGGCCGCCATCGATTCCACCACCCGACCGGAGGTCTGATCATGAAGCTGCAACTCGCCTACGACGTCGCCAGCCTCGCCAAGGCGGTGGCGGTCGCCGCCCAGGTCCACGACGTCATCGACGTCTTCGAGGTCGGGACCCCGGTCATCCTCAAGGAGGGCCTCGCCCCCGTGCGCGCCCTGAAGGAGGCCTTCCCCGACCTGTGCGTTCTCGCCGACTCGAAGATCGTCGACGGCGGGGAGGGGGAGAGCCGGGACGCCTGCGAAGCTGGGGCCGACATCGTCACCGTTCTCGCCTACGCCGCCGACCAGACCATCGCCGAAGTGGTCGAGGTGGCCCACGGGTACGGACGCCAAGTGATGGCCGATCTCATCGGCGTCGGCGATATCCCACGGCGCGCGCGGGAATTGCTCGCCCTCGACGTCGACCTGATCGGCGTCCACACGGCCTACGACGTCCAGAAGCTCGGGCGGACGCCGCTGAAAGACCTGGCCGAGCTCGTCGAGGTGGTGGCGCCGGAGCGGACAACCGTGGCCGGCGGTGTGAAGCTGGAGACGATCCAGGACTACGCGGCACTCAGGCCGGGGACGATCATCGCCGGAAGCGCCCTGTACAGCGCCGACGACATCCGCGCCGCGGCGATCGCCATGCGGGAGGAGATCGGTCGCCATGGCCGGTGAGTCAGCTCGCATCCCCACGATCGCCCGTGCCGGTGCCCAGCAGTTGGCCGACACCCTCGCCGAGGTCGACGAGGTCAGCCTCGACTCCCTCCTCGGCGCGGTCCGACGTGCCCGGGCAACCTACGTTCTCGGTGCCGGCCGGTCGCTGCTCATGCTCCGCCCGCTGGCGATGCGCCTGATGCACGTCGGGTTGACCAGCCATGTGGTGGGAGACACCACCACGCCGAAGTTCGAGGCCGCCGACCTGCTGATCGTCGCCTCCGGCTCCGGGGGGACCGCGAGCGTGCTCAACGCGGCGCGGATCGCCAAGAAGGCCGGCGGGACGGTGGCGGCATTCACCATCAGCCCCGCGTCTGAACTGGTCGATCTGGCCGACATCGTCGTCCGCATCCCCGCCTACTCCGACAAGGGCGGGTTCGAGGAGGCCGCCAGACCGGTGCTTCCCGGCGGCGGCTTGTTCGAACAAAGCGTGCTGCTGCTCGGCGATGCGCTCATCGTTCCCCTGGCCGCCGCGCAAGGGATATCAACCGAGGCGGCCTTTCCGTTGCACGCGAATATCGAGTGATTGTTGCTGGAAATATCAGGGCATAGGAGCCAATGATGAAATACGAAACACTGGTCACGGGAGTGATCGACAACATCGGGGGGGCCGACAATCTTCAGTTGGCAGATCATTGCGCCACACGCATGCGCCTGGCGGTCAAGGACCCCGCCAAGCTCAATGAGGAGGCGCTCAAGGCGATCCCGGGCGTTCTGGGAGTTCGCTCACTCAATGAGAACGAGGTCCAGGTCATCGTGGGGACCGACGTCCTCAACGTGTACCAGGAGTTCGTCACCACCGCCAACTACTCGGGGCCCGCCGGTGGAACGGTTCCGGCGAAGGCGCAGGCACGGCCGACAACCGTCGGTGGTTGGAGCAAGTACGTCGGCAACGGCATCCTCAGTTATCTCAGCGGGGCCGTCCGGCCAGTCATTCCGATCTACCTCACCTCCGGCCTGCTGCTGGCATTTCTGACCGTTCTGACGACGTTCTTCGGCGTCTCGGACTCAGGGGGCACATTCGTCGTCCTCAACGCGGCCGCGATGGCAGGCTTCACCTTCGCTCCGGTGGCGCTGGGCTGGAGTGCGGCCAACACGCTCAAGGTCGAGCCGGCACTGGGCGCCCTGCTCGGCATGATCCTGGTCTACCCGGAGATCTCGGGGGCGACGGGCCTGTCGTTCATGGGCATCTCGGTTCATTCCATGTCCTACACCGGGTCCTTCCTGCCGATCGTGCTGAGCGTTCCGCTGCTCGCCGTGGTCTACACGTTCCTCCGCGACAAGATCCCGCAGGCCATCCGGTACTTCATGCTGCCGCTGCTGACCATGCTCATCGTCATTCCGGTGACGTTGATCGTGCTCGGCCCGATCAGCGACTGGATCGGATCGGGCTTCGCCGTGGCCCTGAACTGGTTGGGGGAGCACTTCCGCTTCGGTGCCTCGGCCCTGTGGGCGGCCTTCTGCCCGATCGGGATCATCACCGGCATCGACAAGGCGGTCCTTTTCGGCTTCGAGATGCCCATCATGCTGGAGAAGGGCTACGACGATCTGTTCTTCCCGGGGGCGCTGGCGGGCAACTCCGCCATCGGTGGCGCCGCGCTGGCAGTGTTCTTCCTCAGCCGGTCGGTCAACACGAAGTCGATTGCCAGCTCCTCCGGCGTCACCGCTGTGCTGGGCATCACCGAACCGGCCCTCTACGGGGTGCTGCTCCCGTTCCGTAAGCCGATGATCGGCGCCATGGCCGGTGCGGCGGTGGGTGGCGTCTTCGGGGCGATCTTCGACCTGAAGCAGTACCAGCCGGTGGGCCCGGGCCTGATGACCAGCGCGGTCTACATCTCTCCGGACGGAGACATGGGCAACTTCTCCGTGGCCCTCGCGACCATCGCGGTGGCAGCGATCGCGGGCTTCGCCTTCACATTCGGCCTCAGTGCCCGCGACCGCAAGCGCTACACCGACGATGCGGTCACCACCGGGACGCCGGCGACCCCGCAGGCCCCGGTCGCGACCGTCGAGGCCACCCCCGAACCGCTGGCCGCCGGCGGCGGAACCAGCCTGCTGGTCCGCTCTGAGGTGCTGAGGCTCGCCGCTCCGGTCTCGGGTTCGGTGGTCGCGCTGAGCGAGGTGTCCGACCCGATGTTCGCCGCGGGCAAGCTCGGCCCCGGCATCGGGATCCGTCCCAGCAGCGGTGAGCTGCGGGCACCGGTCGACGGCGAGGTCGTCATGACGATGCCGCACGCCTACGGGATGCGCGCTGATGATGGCACCGAGGTGCTGATCCATGTCGGGATCGACACGAACACCCTGAAGGGCGACGGGTTCACCCAAGCGGTGGCGACCGGCGACCGCGTCACCGCCGGCGACCTGCTGGGCACCGTCGACCTGGCCAGCATCGCGGCTCACGGACTCGATCCGACGGTGCTGATGGTGCTCACCAGAACAGCCGAGAACGAGCCCTTGGAGGTGGCGGGCACCGCGGTGGTCACCGCCGGTGACCCGCTGATCACCCTCGGAAACTCGTAGGCTGACGCAGCCACCGACCCGGCACCGGACGGTACCGGGTCGGGTCGGCCGTTACGACATCCAGCGCAGCAGACCCCATCGGGACCTATCAACTTCCGCGCCTAGATGATGGGCTGGTGGGCGGCGAAGACTAGCCGCTCCCGAACCCGTCTCACCAACCTGAGCCCGGATTGCCGCTCCCGGCGGGTCCGACAGGGACCGGTCAATCCTGCGGCGAGGACAGATCTCCGGCGGGTTCACCCTCAGCCACCGAGGCCGGTTCGGCGACGTCGGGGGTCGTGGGCCGGACCCGCGCGGCGGTCTCCGCCTGGACCTGAGCGATCTGCAGCTGCCCGATCATCCGCTGGAACGGCGATGCGGCGTCGCCGAGAGCGTCCTGGGCCGCAGCGACGGCGGCGTTGGCGGCATCGATCAGCGGTCGGGCGTCCGGCTGGCCCAGTTTGGCCTCGGCGAAACTGAGCATCATCTGCAGTGGCTGCAGCAGGAGTTGGTCGGCTGGCGCCTGACGGATCTCCGCGAGATAGGCCTCAATTTCCTCGGGCGTCGGCGTGGGCGTCGTTGACTCAGTCATCACGGGGGAGTCTACGCCGTGCGTCAGCGGAGTTTCGCCCGGATCGCGAGGAGGGTGAGCGCGGCGACGCCAAGCGTGAGCCCGATCGCTGGGCCCAGCAACAGCCCGACATCAGCGGGAGTGAGTCCACCGGAGCCTTCGAGGGCCGCGCTTCCGAGGTTGAGGGCGCGGTTGTTGATCGCTTGCGGAACGATGTGGCTCAACGGCCGCAACCGGTCAGAAGTGACGGCCGCCATGCCGACAACGCACCCGAGAAGGCAGAGCGCGACCGGTCCGACGAGCGATCTCATCATCATCGAGAGCAGCGACTGGAGGGCGATGAGGGGCATGGCCGCGACGAGGGCGAGCACGGCGACCACCGCGAACGGCCAGGGCATGCTGCCGGAGGCCGAGGACGAAGGTTCCTGAGGCGGCGATGGCGGCGACGAGGACCAGTTGCATGATCGCGACCGGGACGGCGATGGCGGCAATCTTGGCGAGCACGAGCCGGGAAGGTCTCCGGGTGGTCGTGAGGAGAAAATTCCCGTTCGTCCCGTGATGTTCGGTCCGCCAGACGGTCGCAGCGAGCAACCCGATCCCGAGGGAGAAGAAAAGCAGCCCGTAGAAGAGGGTCACCTGCGAGGTCAGCGATCCCCAGCCCGAGTCAAGCACCGCAGCGTTGGCCGCGACATTGATGGTGCCGGTGGTGACGGCGACGAGCGGCAGCAGGAGAGCGATAACCCAGGTGGCAGACCGCTTGAGCTTACGGATTTCAGCAGCGAACATCAGTCACCTCTCGCGTCGGTCAAGTCGCCGAGTCGCACCAACGAACACGGCGGCGATCAGAAGGAGAAACCCGGCGATCCAGGCGTAGGGCGGGGCCAGGTAGACCACGGAATCGGCCTGCTGCCCGACGGGGGAGATGGCAGCTTAGTAGCCCCAGGGAAGGAACCTCCCCGCCGTGAACGGAATGAGCAGCCCGAACACGGCGAGGAAACCTCCGAGCATTCCGGCAACGACGCTGACGAGCTGGTTGTCCACCACCGCCGCGAGCCAGACATGCAGCGCGAGGAACGCAAGATTCCACCAGGTCTGGCCCGACAAGACGGTCTTGTTCTGCCGCCCGACCCTCCCCGATGATCAGTGCCCTGACTGTGGCAGCACGGGGCGTGTTCATGATCATGTGGTTCGCCGGTTCACCCATCTCCCGGTGGGTCGGAAGACGACCTGGCTCCACGTGACCACACCCCGGTACCGGTGCCGCCAGCAACAACAAGGCTCATGTACGAAGCTACCTCACCGACCGCTGTGTGCCCACCGGTCACCACACCGGATGTGACCACGTTCGCCCGACTCGACGTCCTCGGGCTGAAAGTGACCGGCCAGCAGCTCCGAACTCATACCGCGGCATGAACCACCACCGGAGGGGCCCGGATATCGTCGGGGGGTACGGAATCAGCTGCGGCCGCTCCCGGCACCTCGGCAGGTGCGACGCTCCGGTTCCTGGACGAGCATCCGTGGATCGGTGATGGTGCCGGGGCGGCGGCGCTGGCTCTTCTCGGTGTGTTCAGCATGCCGTACGTCTCCTGGGACACCTGGCCGCAGATCGGGTACTCGCTGATCGTGGTCGGCTGCTGTGCCGCCGTCGCCATGCGACGCCGAGCGCCGGGCGCATCGTTGCTCGCGATCGGCACTCTGCTGCTGATCCACCTGCTGTTCGTTCCCGGTCCCGGCATTTTCGCCCTGGTGATGTGCCTCGTGGCGGTCTACACCGCGCAGACCCGGACATCGTCGCCCTACCGATGGATCTTCACCGTCCTCACCGGCACGGGCGCTGTGTGAGGCATCGCCTCAGCAGTGACCCTCCCGGGGGCTGCGTGGCCCGACCGGGTCGTTCTGGCGACGGCAGCGGTGCAGCAGGTTTTCTGCTCAAGAACACCCCACCGGACGACCTGATCGCCGCCATCCGGACCGTCCACGGAGGAGACGCCGTGATCTCGCCCGGTCCCACGCGCAGACTCCTGGCCACCCACCGGCAGGCTCGGGGTGTGGTGGCGCCCGGTTCGGTGGCGATGGCCCGGTCCGTCGGCCTCTTGACGCAGCGGGAACGAGAAGTGATCGCCCTCGTCGCGCGCGGGTCGAGCAATCAGGAGATCTGCGACGCTCTCTGGCTCTCCATGCCGACGATCAAGACCCACATCGGCAACCTGCTGGCGAAAACCCAGTCGCGCGATCGTGTCCACCTCGTTCTCTATGCGCTCCGCGCCGGTCTCGCTACGATTCCCTGACCACCGGGACGCCCCCGTTCCCGCCGGGGCGAATCCATCGCTCGCAGGCGGCAGCGATGAGCAGCAGCGCGCTGCGGCGGCCCGCAGCGACGTTTCCGCCTCGTCGGCCCCGATAACAGGACTCACCCGAGCGGCGGCGCGGGAATACCCGCTTCGCCTTCCGTGTTCAGCCGACTGACACCACCAGAAGACGTCGTCCCGGAGAGCTCACCGTGAGGACGACGTGCCCCAGCGGCCGAGAGGACCTCATGAACGCTGCACCCTCACCCATCATCCAGACCCTCGCCCTTGACGGCCCCTGGCCCGGGGTCGATCCGTTCCTGTTCACCGCCCATCATGTCGACCGCTACCCGCGCGGCAACGAGCAGATGGCGCCCGAGGCGGATCTCGCTGGCCGCACCCTCGGCCAGGACTTCTCCGGTACCGACGGCTGGAGCATGTACCACGGGCAGACGGTGCCCGGGTTTCCCGCCCACCCGCATCGCGGGTTCGAGACGGTGACCCTCGTCGAGGAGGGGTTGGTCGATCACACCGATTCGGCGGGCGCCGAGGCGCGCTACGGCCAGGGCGACGCCCAGTGGCTCACCGCCGGCGCAGGCATCTCCCACTGTGAGATGTTCCCCCTGGTCAACCAGAACCAGCCCAATCCGCTGCACCTGTTCCAGATCTGGCTGAACCTCCCGCCCGAGGACAAGACCGCCGACCCGTATTTCACCATCCTGTGGGCCGAGGAGACCCCGATCGTCACCGTGACCGACGCCGCTGGACGGACCGGGCGGGTCAAGGTCATCGCTGGTCGCTTCGACGGTCAGGAGGCTCCGCCCCCTCCCCCCGCGTCCTGGGCCGCCCGGCCGGACACCGAGGTGGCCATCTGGCACATCGAACTCGACGCGGAAGCCGAACTCACCCTTCCGGCAGCCGATCTGCCGGTGACCCGAACGCTCTATGTCTATGACGGCACCTTGGAGGTCGCCAAGCAGCACCTCACCAACGCGGCGGCCGTCGTCGAGGCGACCGAGCCGCTGCCGATCCGGGCCGGAACTGCGCCGGTGCGCCTGCTGCTGCTCCAGGGCCGCCCCATCGGCGCGCCGGTCGTCCAGAACGGCCCCTTCGTCGACAACACCCGCGAGGGTTTGGCCGCGGCCTTCAACGACTACCGGGCCGGGAAGTTCGGGCGCTGGGAATCCCCGGTGCACGATCCGGTCCACGCTCGCGAGCAGCCGCGTTTCGCCCGCCACGCCGACGGCACCTGGCGTACGCCACCGCAGTGAGCCGAACCGGACCTCGGTGACGACGTCGCCCGCCTCCGAAGGGATACGCCCGCCACCCCCACCGGCCGGCTCCGCTGGCCGGCCATCAGCCGGCCGTGCGCCCCGGGGTTCAACTCGACTCCGTTCGCCCGGTAGAAGACGTCGCTGGCTTTCTGGAGTTCGATGTTGCCTTTCGCTCGCCAGTGCATCCTGGCGCTGATGTGTCTGGCCTGGAGCAGTTCAGCACGCTCGGCGATCCGCACTGATCGCGCCACGTGCCGCTCGTAGGTGTTGTTGTGGGCGACGAGCTTCGTCAGCACGCCGGCCATCTCGAGAACCAGCAGGATCCCGGCGATCAGCAGGTACTTGAACAGCAGGTGCCGGTCCGCCATGAGCATCTCGAACAGCACCTTCTCGCGAGCGAAGAACCCGTTGTCCCGTTCCAGTTCTGCCCGGGCATCGGCAATCGCCCGCTCCTGCTCAGCATCCATCCGCCCCAGTTCTGCATCGGCGTCCGCGATAATGGCCTGCTGGGCAGCAAGGGCCTCGGGCAGGACATCCTGGGCGGCCGTCGCCTGATCGATGAGGTCCTGGCAGCGATCACCGCACCCCGTCGCGCCCGTGGCACCTTCGC
>JBKEBV010000140.1:0-7506 GCA_047973315.1 Propioniciclava sp. | reverse complement strand
CGGCAGCACCGCCGACCGGCGTCGACCGATTCGAGAAGGTGGAGGCGACAAAGATCGACTCCGACCTCGTCCCCGCCGCCGTCGATAAGACCCGACAGGTCAAGGTGATCGTCGAGCTCAGCGACGACCCGGTTGCCGTCGTCGAGGCCAACACCACCTCGCTGTCGCGGGCGGAGAAGAGAGCGCTGCGCAACGAGCTGACCGAAAAACAAGAACCCGTCGTCGCTGCCGTCGAGGACTCCGGCGGCACCGTCACCGCCCAGATGCAGGACGCCTACAACGGCGTCAGCGCAACGGTGAAGCAATCGGACCTCGACACTTTGGCCGAAGCTGCCGGCGTCAAGGCCGTCCACGCCGCCCCCCGCTACACGGTGAGCAACGCGACCAGCGTGCCCTACCTCGACGTTCCGCAGGTGTGGCAGGACACCGGTTATACCGGCCAGAACATCACGATCGCGATTATCGACAGCGGCATCGACTACACCCACGCCGACTTCGGCGGTCCCGGCACCACCGCTGCCTTCGCCACCGCGAAAGCCGCCAGTGCCACCGCCGCCGACCCGGCTTGGTTCGGGCCCGATGCGCCGCGGGTCAAGGGCGGCTACGACTTCGTCGGCGACGACTCTGACGCCGGCACCGTTCCACAGCCCGACCCGAACCCGCTCGACTGCGGCGGCCACGGCACTCCCGTCGCCGGCACTGCGGCTGGTGGCGGCGTGACCGCGGCCGGCGAGGCCTACCGCGGGCCGTACGACTCCTCGGCTGCCTCCCTGGACTGGAAGGTGGGTCCCGGGGTGGCACCGCAGGCCGACCTCTATGCCCTGCGCGTCTTCGGCTGCGAGGAGGGGAGCAGTGATGTGATCACCGAGGCGATCGACTGGGCCGTCGAGAAGGGCATCGACGTGATCAACATGTCCCTGTACTCAAGCTATGGCACACCCGATGATCCGACCGCGGTGGCAGCGTCGAACGCCGTCGCCGCCGGCGTCGTGGTGATCACGTCCGCCGGCAACAATGGGCACAGCCCGTACCTGGTCGGCTCGCCGGCTGTCGGTCG
Organism: Propioniciclava sp.; assembly: GCA_047973315.1. GTDB lineage: Bacteria > Actinomycetota > Actinomycetes > Propionibacteriales > Propionibacteriaceae > Propioniciclava. The sequence goes on along the minus strand of JBKEBV010000140.1, from coordinate 6,449 downwards.
TGGCGTGGTGGCTGTGGCCGCACAGGACTCCTCGGCCAACCTCCGCGGCATCGACATCACTCTGCCCGACGACGTCACCGTGACCGCGCTCAACGCCAACGGGATCGACCCGGTGCCAGCCGGCCCGTTCACGGTGGCCGTCCTGGCCGACGATCCCGACACTGCCGAGAACGAGGCCCTGGGCTGCACCCGGGCCGCCTTCGAATCCAACGGCATTGTCGCCGGCGGCAACCAGTTGGCCGTCACCGTGCGCGGGTCCTGCGACCAGGTCGCCCGCGCGGTTGCCGGCCAGCGGGCGGGTGCCGCCGCCGTCGCGATGGTCAACTCGTCGGCGGACTATCCGCCGTTCGAGGGCGAGATCGTCGGCGACACCTCGGACACCACCAAGGTCACGATTCCCTTCCTGGGCATCCAGGGACCGCCCGATTCCGGATCCGACGGGGACACCCTGGTCGCCGCTGACGGCAGCCCGGCAACGCTGGCCGGTCGGGAGGTGACCAACCCCAAGGTGGCCTCCTTCACCTCCAGTGGCCCGACGAGTGGAGATGCGAGCTTGGCCCCGGGAATCGCCGCGCCAGGCGTCTCCACCGGATCAGCGGCGGTCGGCACGGGCAACCGCTTGGCGGCGGAGTCGGGAACCTCGATGGCGGCACCCCATGTGGCGGGTGTCGCAGCCCTGGCCGTCGAGGCGCACCCGGAATGGTCCTCCAGCGAGGTCGCCGCGGCACTGGTGAACACCGCCGATCCGGACGGCATCGGCGACTACGCCCAGCGGCTGGCCGGGACGGGGCTCGTCGACACCGCCCAAGCGGTGTCGACTTCGGTGACCGCCACCGGCGACACCTGGGACGTCGGCGACACCACCATCGACTCGCCCAGCCTGAGCTTCGGGTTCGCCGAGGCGAGCGGCACCTACCGCAAGCGCAAGCGGATCACCGTCACCAACCACGGGAGCCGGACCGTGCGGTACCGGATCGGAGTGGATGCCACCACCGAGTCGGCCCCGGCGAGGATCCGGACCAGCCGACGGTCGCTCACGATCAGACCGGGGCGTTCGGCCAGCTTCACCGTGTCGATGTCGGTCTCGATGAAGCGAGTGGGCAGTACCCTCGACGGGACCCGGCACGCATTCCACGAGGTGTCCGGCTCGATCGTGCTCACCGGCGATGACACCCTACGGGTGCCCTACCTGCTGGTCCCGCGCCCCGAGGCCGATGTCACCGCGCAGACCGACACGCAGGAGGACGCCGCCACGGTGAGGTTGAGCAACCGGCGCGGCGCCCTCGACGCCAGCGCCGACTTCTATTCCCTCGGCCTGACCGATGCCCAGGGCGACTCGACCCGACCCAGTACTGACCTGCGGTCCCTCGGCGTCCAGACCTTCGCCGAAGGGGAGGACCGGGTGCTGATCTTCGCGGTGAACTCATGGAACCGGGTGTCGAACGCCGCCAGCCTGCAGACCGCTGTCACCATCGACACCGACAGCGACGGAAACCCCGACTACGTGGTGTTCGCCGCCGACTCCGGGCTGGTGACCGCCGGCAGTCAGGACGGGAACAACGGGGTGTTCATCTACGAGATCAGCACCACAGTGATAAGGAGTGCGGGCTTCCTCGCGATCTCGCCGACCGACAACAGCACGGTGCTGATCCCGGTGCGGGCGTCCCAACTCGGGCTGGCGGCGGGGTCGTCGACCTTCTCCTACACCGGCTCGGTCACCTCACTGATCGACCAGGCGGCCAACGATGAGTTCGATGGCTGGGCCTCGTTCGATCCGTGGCGTCCGTCGGTGTCGACCGGCATGCACGAGACGGTGACGCGAGGCTCCACGGTCACGGTTCCGGTGGCCGTCGACCCGGAGGCACCCGGAGCAGAAGACGCCGGCGTGATGGTCGTGGTGTACGACAACGCTGCTGGTGCCGACGAGGCGCTGGTGGACCGACTGGCCGGCTGAACCGGGGGCACCGGCACCCCGCAACGACCGGCCCCGACGAGCAAGTCCCCGAACCGGAAGGGTTCCGGGGACTTGCCCTGTCCTGAGGACAACGGCGGTGGCGGTGGGATTTGAACCCACGGAAGGGCGGAACCCTTCACGCGCTTTCGAGGCGCGCTCCTTCGGCCGCTCGGACACGCCACCGTCGCTCAGATTAGCGCGCCCCGCCGGGTTCGGGCCAATCCTCGAGGTGACTCATGTCGGCAGCCCGCTCCGCTGAAGCCGTCGACCCCCGTTCGACCCTGCCCGCACGGGTCACGCTGCCCGGATCGGATCGACGCAGGGTGCCTCTCAGCGCTGTTCGGCGAAGAAGGCACGCAGCAGCGCAGCACTCGCTTCCTCCCGGACCCCACCGATCACCTCGACCCGGTGGTTGAGGCGCGGGTCCCGGAGGACATCGAACAGTGAGGCTACCGCACCGGCCTTGGGGTCGAAGGCCCCGAAGACCAGCCGCCGGATCCGGGCGTTCACCACCGCGCCGGCACACATCGCGCACGGCTCCAGGGTCACCACGAGCGTGCAGTCCTCCAGGCGCCATCCGGGCCGGGTCGGGTCGGCCGCCGAGAGCGCCGCCGCCCCCCGGCGCAGCACCAGCACCTCGGCGTGGGCAGTCGGATCGCCGGTCTGCTCACGCTCGTTCCCGGCGGCGGACACCTCGACCCCGTCGGGGGCGAGCAGCACCGCCCCGATCGGCACGTCTCCGGCAACCCCGGCCGTGCGTGCCTCCGCGAGGGCGCGCTCCATTGCGGCGTGCCAGCCGGTGGCACCGCTCACAGGTCGAACTCGGTGGCGATCTTGTCGTAGGGGTCGGAGAATCCCAGCCGCTCGACGATCGCCTCGATCGTCTCCAACGGCTCGGTGTCGAGGTCGCTGCACAACGCCTCGAGATCGATCTCGGGAAGGCCGACGTCGACGAACATGTCGAGGTCGCCGATGGGCTCGGAATCGTCCTCGTCATCGGGAATGTCGGCACCCAGATAGTCGGCCACATCGCGGGCGATCGGCCAGTCGTTGGCGGCGATCGCGTCGCTCAGCAGCACCTGCACCTTCTTGCCCCGCACCCGCACGAAAACGAAGAAGTCATCCTCGATGGAGACCACGCCCACCGCACCGGCATCGCCGGGCACCCGCCGGAGCGCACCGATCAGCGCGTCAAGATCATTGGCCGTCTCCCCGGCGAGGGCGACACCGCTGGGCTCGCCGTCCTCCCGGTACAGCGCGGCAACGAGATCGACCTCCTCCTCGGTGGCATCCTCGGGGTAGTCGTCGTCCTCGTCGTCACCGTCCGGGTCATCCAGCGGGTCGACGGCGTCGACATCCTCGATTCCTGCGCGATCATCCCCCGCATCGGCGAGCTGAGCGTCGAACTCGTCGTCACGTTCGGGCATGGGGCCTCCTTCCGGCATGCCCATCGTGTCAGACTCGGCGAGGTTCCGCACCACGGATCATCTGCAAGAATGCGGCCGTGGAACTCATCGTTGCCGACCATCCTCTCGTCGCCCACAAGGTCCGCCTGCTCCGGGACGTCGAGACCGACTCGCCGACCTTCCGGCGGCTCGTCGAGGAACTGGTCACCCTGCTCGCCTACGAGGCGACCCGTGAGGTGAGGGTCGACTCAGTCGAGGTCACCACGCCCATCACCACGACCACCGGCACCCACCTCTCCCACCCGCTGCCGCTGGTCGTGCCGATTCTGCGCGCCGGCCTCGGCATGCTCGACGGCATGATGCGCCTGATGCCCACCGCTGAGGTCGGCTTCGTGGGCATGGTCCGCGACGAGGAGACCCTGCAACCGTTCACCTATGCCGAGCGGCTGCCGCACGACCTGTCCGGGCGCCAGTGCTACGTGCTCGACCCGATGCTCGCCACGGGCGGATCCTTGGGCGGCACGGTCACCTTCCTCGTCGACCGCGGCGCCGACCACATCACCTGCATCTGCCTGCTCGCGGCCCCCGAAGGCATCGAGAACATGCGCCGGCTGGTCGACCCGGCCGGTGTCCCCTGCACCCTGGTGGTGGGCGCCGTCGACGAGCGCCTCAACGAGGTCGGCTACATCGTGCCCGGTCTCGGCGACGCCGGCGACCGGCTCTACGGCCTGGCCGAGTAGCAGGTCGGCCGGGCTACTTCTGCTCGACGGTGTCCGCTGAGGCCTCGGCCTTGTCGACGTAGCTGCGGGCCAGTGCGGCCAGATCGATGCCAGCGGCATCCTTGAGCATCTGCATGGTCCCCACCACGCCCGAGGTGACCTGCTTGGGCAACTGGTTGGCCCCATCGGCGGAGATGACAGTGAGATTGTCGATGGCACCCATCGGCGCCGACACCCGCTCGGCGATATCGGGCAGCACCTTGATGAGCATCTCGATGACCGCCGCGTCGGAGTAGCGGGCGTAGGCGTCCGCCTTCTTCTCCATCGCCTCGGCCTCAGCCTGGCCGGTGGCCAGAATCGAGGCCGCCTGGGCATCGCCCTCCGCGCGGACAGCCTCGGCCTCGGCGACACGGCGCGCCTTCTCCGCCTCACCGCGCTTGGCACCCTCGATGGCCTCGGCCTCCGCCAGCGCGGTCCGGCGGGACTTGTCGCCGACACCGGTCAGCCGCGCCTTCTCGGCCTCGGCCTCAGCCTTGGCGATGGCGGCTGTCTTGTCGGCGTCGGCCTGGAAGACGGCGGCGTTGCGGCGCGCCTCGGCCTCGGTCTCCAGCTGGTAGCGGGAGGCGTCGGCGGGCTTGCGGACCTCGGTGTCGAGCTGGCGGTCCTTCAGCGCCGCCTGCCGCACGGCCACCTTCTCCTGCTCGGTGAGGATCGCCTGGTCGCGGTCGGCCTGGGCCAGCGGTCCGGAAGCAGCCGCCGTGGCGTTCGCAGCATCGGTCTCTGCCTTGATCTCCGCCTGCTTGAGCAGGAGCTCACGCTCGCGGACGGCGATGACCTGCTGAGCGTTGATCCGCGCCTGCTCAGCCTCCTGACGGGCGACCGCCTCGGCGACGGCGGCCTGCTGGCCCACCTTGGCCGCCTCGGGACGACCGAGGTCGGAGAGATAGCTGCCGTCGTCGGTGATGTCCTGGATCTGGAAGGTGTCGAGCACCAGGCCCTGGCCGGTGAGCGAGGACTCCGACTCGTCGGCGACCCGCTGGGCGAAGGCCGCCCGGTCGCGGATGATCTGCTCGACGCTCAGCGAACCGACGATGGAACGCAGCGAGCCGGCGAGGGTCTCCTGGGTGAACTCCTCGATCTCGTTCTGCTGGGTGAGGAACCGCTGCGCGGCGGCACGGATGGAGTCCTCATTGCCGCCCACCTTGACGATGGCGACCCCGTCGAGGTTCAGCTTGATGCCCTGCCCGGAGACGGCCCCACGGATCTGCACCATGATCCGCCGGGACGAGAGGTCCATGACGAAGAGGCGCTGGACGAAGGGGATCACGAACACACCGCCACCCATGACCACCTTCTGACCGGACAGGTCCTCCGAGATCTGGCCGGTCTCGGGGTTGCGCACCGCCTTACCCTTGCGCCCGGTGACGATGAACGCGTCGTTCGGACCGGCCACCTTGTACCGGCTGGCGATCAACAGGCCGATCAGCCGGACCAGGACGACCAGCCCGATGCTGGGAACGACGCTGGGGCTCACGAGACACTCCTCAGGTGGTGGGACGCCCTCATCTTAGAGTGCAGGACATCAGAGCAACCGCGCCTGACCCAGGGTTCGAGACAAGCCCGACGTCTCGACCGCCAACCACACCTCGTTGCCCCGGCCGGCCCGCGTCGCCGGTGCCGACCAGAACAGCACGGCTCGGGCACACCGACAACGCGGCAACCTGCCACCGAGGCTTCGCCGCTGACCGCCGAGCCCGGGGCCGGAGGGCAAAGTCAGGCGCCCTCCACCGCGTCGACGGGGCGCACCTCGACGGAGGTCGGGGTGAGCACCGCCGAGACCCAGGCACGGGCACCTGCCTCCAGTTCGACCGCGGCCTTGGCGTTGAGCGTGTGGGTGTGACCAGCGCGACGGACCCGGACCTGTCCGTGCCCACCGGCAGGAATGGCGGTGATCACCTCCGCCTCGAGACCGACCAGCGAGCCGGTGCGTGGCGCCGCGCCGGAGTCCTGACGCCGCAGCACCGCGGTGAGCTTGCCGGCCCCGACCCCCAGCCCGACACCGACCGCCACTCCGAGGACGATCGCCAACGGCAGGGAATCGCTCACGGCAAGGCCCAGCGCGCCGACGAAGCCGAACCCTCCCAGCAAACCGGCGACACCAGCGGTGGAGAAAAGGTCGGCCGACAGGGTACTGATCGAATCGATCCCGTCGAAGCCGAGGATTCCGTCGAGCACGTCACCCACGAGAAGAGCGAGCAGCAGCAGGGCGATTCCGACACCACCGATGACCAGGAAGACACCCACGGACCTTCCCTCCTCCTTGACCTCACCGAGCATCGAGCGGGCAACGCCTTGATGTCCTCCCCGCCC
>JBKEBV010000105.1:0-1944 GCA_047973315.1 Propioniciclava sp. | reverse complement strand
GGGTTGGCCGGTGCCACCGCGAAGTGGGCGCGCACCGCGGTGGAGCTCGCGCAGAAGGCGGCGGACGCGTTCGCCGAAGATCCGGACGCCATCTAGAAAAAGCAACCAAAAGGTTGCTCTTGGTCGCGTACGGCCCTAGTACTACAGTTGTAGATCGGTGTGCGGCGTGTTTGCGCTGGTAGAGGCGGTCAGCGGGCGATCATCGTTGGTTGTGAAGACAGTTCAGACTGCGGCGCTGACCGCCGCGTTCAGCATAGATCCTGTCCGGTGGTGGGCTGAGTTCGGCGCGCTGATGGACCGCATCCGACCCCGGTTCGCCCGATACGAGCCGGCGCGCCATGCCGCGGGTTTGATGCTGGGCCTGATGTCGAATTTGGAACGCAAGAATTGTTGGACCATTGCCCAGCAACGAGGCGAGGTGACACCACATGGATTGCAGCACATGTTGTCTCGGGCGTCGTGGGATGAGGAAGCTGTCGCCGGGGATGTGCGCGATTATGTGACTACGGCGTTCATCGATCCCGAGGCGGTGCTGGTCGTGGATGAGACCGGCGATCTCAAGAAGGGCACCCAGACAGTCGGTGTGCAACGCCAGTACACCGGCACCGCCGGCCGGATCGAGAATTCCCAGGTCGCGGTGTACCTGACGTATGCCGCCGCCCGCGGCCACGCCCTGATCGACGGCCGGTTGTACCTGCCGAAATCCTGGACCGAAGATCCCGGCCGGCGGACCTGCGCCGGTGTGCCCGACGACGTCGGTTTCGCCACCAAACCCGCGTTGGCCCAACAGATGATCATCGAGGCACTCGATGCCGGGGTGTGTGCCTCGTGGGCGTCCGGCGACGAGGTGTACGGAGCAGATTCGGGGCTGCGTGCTACCTGCCGCGACCGGGGCCTCGGCTACGTGCTGGCTGTGGCGCGCAACCACCACGTGGTCACCGCCGGGTGTCGCGTCGACGAATTGGCAGCGGCCACGCCGGCGTTCGGGTGGCAGAAGTTGTCGGCCGGCCCGGGGAGCAAAGGACCTCGTCTGTACTCGTGGCTCCTGATCGACATCGTCTCAGCATTGCCCGGTCATGAGTGGATCATGGTGCGCCGCAATGATTCCACCGGGGATCTCGCCTACTACCGGTGCTGGTCGGCGCGATCGGTCCCACTGCACACCCTGGCACGAGTGGCCGGGCGACGCTGGAGCATCGAGGAGTCCTTCCAAGCGGCCAAGGGCCAGGCCGGACTCGACGAGCATCAGGTCCGCACCTGGACCTCCTGGCGACGCTGGGTGATCCTTGCCATGCTCGCCATGGCGTTCCTGGCCGTCACCGCCGCCAACGAACGCGACAACACACCTACGCCGCCGGGCCTGGTTCCGTTCACCCTCAACGAAATTCGGCGCCTGTTCGACCAACTCATCCTCGCCCGAACCGCCACCCACGACAGCATCTGGGCATGGTCAATCTGGCGTCGAAAACACCAAGCCACCGCCCGCGCCTGCCACTATCACCGCAGGTCAGCTCCTTGCTAAACCCGATCTACAACTGTAGTACTAGGCTTACCACGTGTTTGAGAGCCTGTCTGACCGGTTGACCGGAGCCCTGCAGGGCCTACGCGGCAAGGGGCGGTTGACCGACGCCGATATCGACGCCACAGCGCGCGAGATCCGGTTGGCCCTGTTGGAGGCCGACGTCTCGCTGCCCGTGGTGCGTGCCTTCGTCGCGCGCATCAAGGATCGCGCCAAGGGGGCCGAGGTCTCCGCCGCGCTGAATCCGGCTCAGCAGGTGGTCATGATCGTCAACGAGGAGCTGATCGGCATCCTCGGTGGCGAAACGCGTCAACTGAACTTCGCCAAGAACCCGCCGACGGTGATCATGCTCGCCGGTCTGCAGGGCGCCGGTAAGACCACGCTCGCAGGCAAGCTGGCGAAATGGCTCAAGGGGCTGGGCCACA
>JBKEBV010000074.1:0-28288 GCA_047973315.1 Propioniciclava sp. | reverse complement strand
CCAGGGTGATCTCGACCAGGACGGCGTCGTCGACCACCATCGGTGCAGGCTCCGGTGCGCCGGGGATGCCCGGGGGTGGCCCCGCCTCGAGCCGGACAGAGGCGTCCTCGACGCCCGGGGTATCGGTGGCGGCGGTGACCACCGCCTCGGCCTCGTCGGTGGGGGCGACCACGGTGATCGGTGTCGTCGCTCCGGCGGGGAAGTGCTCGGTGAGGACAGCCTCCCCGGTGACGCTGGGGACGTCGACGCGGAAGACCTCGTTGTTGCCGAGCCCGTCGGCCTTGAAGGTGGGGACGAAGGCAGCACAGGCGACCAGGAGGACGGTGGCACCGATCCAGACGGCGCGGGCGTGACGGCCGACGAAGCCGGCGACGCGGGTCCAGCCACCGGTGGTGGCCTCGTCAGTCGGGGCGTCGACCTGGGGGATCCGCGGCCAGAAGATCCTCCGGCCGGCCAGCACCAGCACCGCCGGGAGGAAGGTGAGAGCTCCGAGCAGCGCGCCGACGATCCCGGCTGCGGCGATCGGCCCCAGTGAGCGGGTGCTCCCCAGGTCGGACAGCAGCAGGCACAACAGCCCGGCGACGACGGTGGCGCCGCTGGCGCTGATCGGCTCGACGGTGCCTCGCCAGGTGCGCATCATCGCCTGCCAGGCCGAGACGGTGTGGTGCAATTCCTCGCGGTAGCGCGACACGATGAGCAGGGCGTAATCGGTGGCAGCACCGACGACGAGGATGGACAGGATCCCCTGGGACTGGCCCGATACCGATAGGTATCCACGACTGACGAGTTCGTAGACGATGAAGCCCGCCGCCGACAGGCCGAGCACGGCAGCGCTGAGCACGGCGAACGGCAGGAATGGGCTGCGGTAGACCAGCACCAGGATCACGAACACCACCGCCAGGGCGACCAGGAGCAGCACCCCGTCGATCCCGGCGAAGGCGGTGCTGAAGTCGGCGACATAGGCGGCTGGACCGGTCTGGGCCACGGCGATGCCCGCCGCACCGAGGTCGTCGGCCGCACGAGCGGCGACGGCGTCCATGACCACCCGGATGGTGGAGGCGTCCTCGATGTCCTCGCGGGCGGATTCGGCGTCGAGGGCGAGCGGGATGAGCACCGCCTCGCCGTCCTCGGCGGGAATGGCAGCCGTCGGCTCCTCGACCAGCACGTCGGACAGGGTGAGGCCGTCGGCGATCGCGAGGTCGGCCAGCTCGGAGACGAAGGTACCCACCGCCGTCATCTGGTCGGTCTCGAACCCGCCGGTCCGGGTGAGGACCAGGAGCAGCGGGAGGCTGTCGGCCTCGGAGAACGCCGCGGCTTCTTCCGACGCCAGGCTCGACTCCGCGCTGGCGGGAAGGAAGGAGCCGGAGTCGTTCTCCTGCAGACCGGACAGTTGCCCGATCCTCGGCCCGCCGAGGCCGCCGACCGCCAACCAGACCAGCGTGATCAGGGCCGCGGCGACCCGGACGAGTGTGGGTGTGCGCGGTGGGCGCTTCGTGGGCGCCTGGGGTGACTCCGGTGCGGTGACTGTGCTCACGCTGACCTCCCGATTGCTTCGATCCTCCCGATTGCTTCGATGGTCGAACGAGATGAGAGCGTAAACCTTGTACAAACATTGTGCAAGTACGGTTACCGGCACGTCTGCGTGAGCTGTCGGGGTGCGTCGGCTACCGGGGTCGGCCCCGGTCGTGGTGAGTCGGCGAGCCGGTGCAACTCGGCCAGGACGAGAAAGCCATGAAGACGGCCAGGCCCGCCAGCCAGCTCAGGACGATCAGCAGCTGGGGACGTCGCTGCGATGAGCGCCAGCAGGGCCCGTGCCGGTGCCCGGAGATTCGGTCGGCTCAGCGAAGCGCCTCCCGCGCCCGGCTCACACCTCCGGGGGCAGGGTCAGGATTTCCGCGCCGGTCTCGGTCACCACCAGGGAGTGCTCCCACTGGGCACAGCGCGAGCCGTCGTTGGTGGCCACGGTCCAGTCGTCGTCCCACACGTGGCTGTCGGCAGCACCAAGGGTGAGCATCGGCTCGATGGTGAAGGTCATTCCCGGCTCCATGACGTCGTGATAGACGTCGTTGTCGTAGTGGAGGATCACCAGTCCCGAGTGGAACGCCGAATGGACACCGTGCCCGGTGTACTCGCGCACCACGCCGTAGCCGAAGCGCTTGGCGTAGGACTCGATGACCCGCCCGATCACGTTGGTCTGGCGACCCGGCCGCACCGCCCGAATAGCCCGCATCATCGCCTCGTGGGTCCGCTCCAACAGCAACCGTGAGGCCTCGTCGAGGTCCCCGCACCCGAAGGTCGCGCAGTTGTCCCCGTGGACCCCGTCGAAATAGGCGGTCACGTCGATCTTCACCAGGTCGCCGTCCTCGAGGGGGCGGGCGTCGGGGATCCCGTGGCAGATCACCTCGTTGACCGAGGTGCAACTCGACTTCGGGAACCCGCGGTAGCCGAGGGTGCTCGGATAGGCGCCGTGGTCGAGCATGTAGGTGTGAGCGATGATGTCGAGCTCATCGGTCGTCACTCCTGGCGCGATCGCTTTCGCCGCCTCATACATCGCTCCGGCCGCGATCCGTCCGGCGACGCGCATCCTCTCGACGGTTTCGGCGCTCTGCACGTGGGAGCCGGTGTAGACCTCCGAGTCGGGATCGGCGACATAGGAAGGCCGGACGATGGCGGCCGGAACCGATCGCATCGGGCTGACGGGGAAAGGTCTGACGGCGCTCACCCGGCGATCATAGTGCGGCTCCGGCACCCGCACCGGCCCCGGCGCGAACCCGCCCCAGGAGCGGTCGTCGGGTCCGCGGAGCAGCTGTAACCCCGGCGTAACACGCCCGCAGGCAGGATGGGGGCATGGACAAGCAGACAGATTTCGTCCTCCGCACGATGGAGGAGCGGGACGTCCGCTTCGTCCGGCTCTGGTTCACCGACGTGCTGGGCTTCCTCAAGTCGGTGGCGATCGCCCCGGCCGAGCTCGAGGGCGCCCTCAGCGAGGGCATCGGGTTCGACGGTTCGGCCATTCACGGGTTCGCCCGGGTCTATGAGGCCGACATGGTCGCCCGCCCCGATCCGCGGACCTTTGAGTTGCTCCCGTGGCGGGGGGAGACCGGCGGCACCGCGCGGATGTTCTGCGACATCGCCCTTCCCGACGGTTCGCCGTCCTTCTCCGACCCCCGCCATGTGCTCAAGCGCGCGATGACCAAGGCGGCCGACATGGGGTTCACGTTCTACGTCCACCCCGAGATCGAGTTCTACCTGTTCAAGCAGCCGATCGTGCCGGGTGTCGAGCCGGAACCAGTGGACAGTTCGGGCTATTTCGATCACACCACCGCGACAGCCGGCACCGATTTCCGGCGGTCGGCGATCACGATGCTTGAGCAGATGGGGATCTCGGTCGAGTTCAGTCACCACGAGGGGGGTCCCGGTCAGCAGGAGATTGATCTGCGGTATGCCGACGCCCTCACCATGGCCGACAACATCATGACCTTCCGGGTGGTGGTGAAGGAGGTCGCCGTGATGCGCAACCTGTTCGCCTCCTTCATGCCCAAGCCGCTGAGCAACCATCCCGGCTCGGGCATGCACAGCCACGTCTCGCTCTTCGAGGGTGACACCAACGCGTTCTACGACGGCGCCAGCGAGTTCAATCTCAGCCGGACGGGCCGCTCGTTCGTCGCCGGTCTGCTGCACCACGCTCCCGAACTCAGCGCCGTGCTCAACCCGTGGGCGAACAGCTACAAGCGCATCGCCTCCGGGGGCGAGGCGCCCACCTACGTCTGCTGGGGACGCAACAACCGGTCGGCCATGGTCCGCGTGCCCATGTTCAAGCCCACCAAGCCGAGCTCGGCCCGGGTCGAGCTCAGGTCGCTGGACTCCTCGGTCAATCCATACCTCGCCTATGCCCTCATCCTCAGCGCAGGGCTGTCGGGCATCGAACACGAACTCGAACTGCCCGAACCTGCCGAGGACGATGTGTGGGCGCTGACCGATCGGCAACGGACGGCGTTGGGCATCACGCCGCTGCCCACCAGCCTGGATGCCGCGGTGAAGGCGATGGAGTCCAGTGAACTTGCCGCCGAGACCTTGGGTGAGCACGTCTTCGACTTCGTGCTGCGCAACAAGCGCGCCGAGGCTGCCGAGTACCACCGGCAGGTCACCCCGCTCGAACTGAGGACCCTGCTGCCCTCGCTGTGAGCGGGGGGTCATCACATCCACCGAATGAGGGTTGAGACGCGATCCTGAGCGGGGTCGGCGTGTGTCACTGTGAACCGCATGACCCTCGACGCCGATCCCCACGCTGACCGCCGGTCACCGTCTGCGGCGCGGGTGGTGATCCGGCAGGCGACCTCGGCTGATGCCCGGGCCACCGGAACGTTGGCAGCCGAGAGGGAAGCCGACGAGCCGCGCCGGTGTGTCGACCACCACCGCCGTCGCCTGGCCGATCCCGATCATCGCCTGTTCGTCGCTGAGGTCGACGGCATCGTCGTCGGTTACGGATGGGTGTCCTTCCTCCGGCCGGTCCTCGGCGGGGGTCACGGAGCGCCCGACGGGTGGTACCTGAGTGGGATCTTTGTCGCTCCCGAAGCCCGTCGACGCGGTTTGGGCTGCGCCCTCACCCGGGCGCGCATCGCTTGGGCGTTGGCCCGCGAGGACGAGGTCTACTACGTGGTGAGCAGCGCCGACCTCGCCTCACAACGCCTCCACCGCTCGCTCGGGATGGTCGAGGTCACCCGGGACTTCGCCCTGCCCGGGCAGGTCTTCACCCGTTGCGAGGGAATTCTGTGTCGCCTGGACCGGTCACCCGGTGCGGAGGTCATCGACCTCGCGGCGCGTCGATCGCGTTCGGCGCGCAACCCCTGACGGCGGATCGCCGTCGGGACGATCAGTCCTCACCACCGGTCCACCGCACCAGGTTGTCCCAGAACTGGCCGTAGCACCGCCAGGCCAGGAAGTCCGGGCTTCCCCAGTGCGGGCTGCAGTCGGAGGCGAAGGCGGCGGTCCGTCCAGCACCCACGGTGCGCACGGCGAGGAACGGGTCGCCATCATACTCAGCGAGTACGGTTCCCTCCTCGATCACCCGCAGCTTGTTGTAGCCGAGGAAGTAAGGCCAGTCGAGGTCGACCTCACGCAGCACCGGGTGGTCGCCCAGGGGTCTCGGGTGGACACCCTGCGGGGTCTCCATCCGGTCGTCGACCCCGAACATCCCGACAGGGAGGATCCTTGCCAGGGGACTGAAGTGATAGTTGGCTTTGCCCTCGAACCCCGAGAAGGACATGAATCCGCCGATCATCAGCAGTCCGCCGCCGGACTCGCGCACCCAGCGGCTGATCTCCTCCAGACGGTTCGGCGTCCGGCGTCCGCGGACGAACGCATCGGAATGCAGCAGCAGCGTGTCGGCGGGAATATCGGACAAGATGACGACGTCGTAGGTGTCGAAGTCCTCCGCCGTCCACGGCGCGGTCGTCGTGGCGAGATGATTGGGGATCACCTCGACGGTGTGCCCGCGGGCCATCAGCGCCTCGGTCAACGGCTGGTGGCCCTCGGCGTACTCGCCGGTGCTGTAGGCCGACGCTCCTTTGAGGTGAACGCCGTAGGAGACCCAGGTCTCCCCGAGCAGCAGAACCTTCATGATCGTCTCCCCGCTTCCCGGTCGGGTCCGGACCTCCGACCGCTGTCAGCCAAACACAGCTGCCGTGGTTCCGGCAACCGGACCGGCAGCGCGTTGCGGTCACGAAGCCGCTCATCATCGCCTGCTCGGGGCAGGCCGGTTCGGGTGATCGGTTCCGGCAGGCCAGAGGGTCGGGCCGGACCCCAGACCTGGGTCGGAACTTGTCCCCGGATACAGGCGATCATCACACTCGCGGCGCGCCGACCGGTCACCAGCGGCTCAGTGTTTCCTCAGCGGGCGCGGGTTGAGGCGCGCACCACCAGTTCGGGGGCGAGGATCACCTGTTTGTGGCGGTGGTCCGGGGCTCCGGCGGCGTGCTCGAACAGCAGCGCCGCAGCCCGCTGCCCCATTTCGGTGGTGGGTTGTCGCACCGTGGTCAGCGGGACCACCCAGTCGGCGGCGACATCGATGTCGTCGTAGCCCACGAGCGAGACATCCCCCGGCACCGTGACCCCGGCCCGGGCCAGCGCACGGTAGACGCCGAAGGCGATCAGGTCGTTGGCACAGAAGATTGCCGTGGGCAGCGGACGACGGAGCAGGCGCAGGCCTGCCTCGACGCCGGCGCGGATCTCGATGCCGGGCACATGAACGCTGGTCAGGGCCTGCTCGATATCGACCCCGGAGGCCCGGAGCTCGGCGGTGAAGCCCTCCCGCCGCTGGACCACCTGGTGCAGATCGACCGGGCCGCCGACAAAGCCGAAGGTGGTGTGCCCCAGGCCGACCAGGTGCCGGGCGGCGATGCGCCCGCCGTCGACGTGGTCCACCGACACGCTGCACACGTCCTCGGGCCCGTCATGATCGATGAGAACCACCGGAACATCCGCCGGCAGCCGGTCGACCACCGGATCGTCGCCGGGTGCCGGGGTCAGCAGCGCACCCCGGACGCGTTGGGCGGCCAGCACCCTCAGCAGCTGCGCCTCCCGGTCCCGGTCGTTCTCCGAGTTCGACAGCAGCAGCAGGTAGTTCTGGTCAGCGGCGACTCGTTCGACGGCGTGGGCGAGTTCGGTGAAGAACGGGCTGCGGACGTCGAGGATCACCAGTCCGATGATGTTGCTGGGGGCCCCGGTCAGCACCCGGGCCTGTTGGTTGGGGACAAAGCCGAGTCGCGCCACCGCCTGGAGCACCGCCGCCCGGGTCGCCGGGGAGACCCGCTCGGGGTGATTCAGCGTGTTCGAGACCGTCCCGGGGGACACTCCGGCGGCCTCTGCCACCTGGCGGATGTCGACGCGAGCTCGGGCGGTGGCGCGCCGGGATGCGTCCCGGCGCGGCTCTGACCCCATGCGGCTCAACCTACTACTGAGGCGCCGCCGATGAGCGCTGAGGCCGGGGCTGCACAGGCTCCGGATCCAGCGACGGGCCGGGACCCGGACCGTTCGTGACCACCGTTCCCGCTGGCCCCGACGCCGTTGCGACATGCTGTCGAGGTCGGGCCAGGATCTCACCGGGACGCCGGCATCCGGGTGAGATAACGGTTCCGTGTCGATCCCCGGCACCCGTCGACACTGGAACCGGGGGAGGGTTAACCTCGGCCCACAAACGTTTTAATGGCACCTCCGACACTGGGGTGGGGGTGGTTGACCGACCGACGTTTGCGCCGACCCCCGCAGGGGACGTTCGAAAGGAAGCGAAGCAATGAAGCAACGACGACTGATCGGCACCGTGGCGGCGCTGGGACTGGCCGGGGTGCTGGCTCTCACCGCCTGTAGCAGCGAGGGTGGCGGTGCGGGCACCACCGGCACGGGCGAAGCCGGTGGCGGTGACTACACCATTGTGATCGTCCCCAAGGACTCCACGAACCCCTGGTTCGTGCGGATGGAGGAGGGCGTCAACCGCTACGCCGCCGACACCGGCATGGACGTCTACCAGAAGGGGCCCTCGGAGTTCGGTGCCGAGATGCAGGCCCAGGTCATCCGCGATCTCATCGCCCAGGATGTCGACGCCCTCGGCGTCGTCCCGGTCGATCCCGGAGCGCTGGAGCCGGTACTCAAGGAGGCCATGGACGCCGGGATCGTCGTCGTGACCCACGAGGGTGCCACCCAGGAGAACACTCAGTACGACATGGAGGCCTTCAACAACACCGCCTACGGGGCGTTCATCATGGACAACCTCGCCGAGGCGATGGGCGAGGAGGGCGTCTACACCACGATGGTGGGCAATGTCACCAACGCCTCCCACAACGAGTGGGCCGACGGTGGCGTCGCCCATCAGGAAGAGGCCTACCCCAACATGACCCTGCTCGAGGCCGAGCCACGGGTGGAGTCGCAGGATGACGGTGAGGTCGCCTATCAGAAGGCGAAGGAACTGCTCAAGAAGTACCCCGATCTCAAGGGCATCATGGGCACTTCCTCCTTCGACGCACCCGGGGTAGCGCGGGCCATCGACGAACTCGGCCTGCAGGGCAAGGTCTTCACCTCCGGCACCGGCATGCCCGCCTCGAACAAGGCGATACTTGAGTCTGGCGCCGTCTCGGCGCTGACCCTGTGGGATCCCGCCGATGCTGGCTACGCGCTGGCGGCGCTGGCCACCAAGGTGTTGGAGGGTGAAGCGATCGAGAACGGTGTGGACCTCGGGGTCGAGGGCTACACCGACATGCAGTTCGCCGAAGGCAGCGACAAAGTGCTCGAGGGCAGCGGCTGGATCGTGATCACCGCCGAGAACGTGGACTCGTTCGGCTTCTGATCGGTCGGCGAACGGGTGAGGCGTGCACGGTGGGGCGCCTCACCCGTTCACCTGCGACCATCGGGATCAATCCAAGAGGATCAGCCACATGAACCATGTGATTTCGGTCAAGGGCGTGAGCAAGTCCTTCGGCGGCGTCCGGGCGCTCGACGAGGTCGACCTGGAGATCAGCGCCGGCGAGATCCACTGCCTGGCCGGGGAGAACGGCAGTGGGAAGTCAACGCTCATCAAGACCATCTCGGGGGTGTACGCCCCCGACGCGGGCACCATCGAACTTGACGGGAACCCCCGTACGCGGATGACCCCCATCGAGGCGATCCACGCCGGGGTGAAGGTCATCTATCAGGACTTCTCCATCTTTCCCAACCTCACGGTGATGGAGAACCTGGCGTTGAACACCGAGTTGGCCGACCGACGGCGTCTGGTCAACTGGAAGCGCTTCCGCCGGATCGCCGAGGAAGCCATCGCCACCATCGACTTCCGCGTCGATCTCGACGCCAGGGTGGGCGACCTGTCGGTGGCCGACAAGCAGCTGGTCGCGATCGCCCGGGCCCTGATCGGCACGACCAAGCTCCTGATCATGGACGAGCCCACCACCGCGCTGACCAGCAAGGAGGTCGAGTCGCTGTTCAAGGTCGTGCTCGATCTCAAGGCCCGGGGCATCGCCATCCTGTTCGTCAGCCACAAGCTGGGCGAGGTCTTCGAGATCAGCGACCGGTTCACGATCATCCGCAACGGCAAACTGGTGGTGACCAGCCTCCCCGATGAACTCGACGCCCGCTCCTTCGCGCAGTACATGACCGGACGCGAGGTCGAGGAATCCCCCTTCGTGGCGGCGGTCGGCGACGGCGAACCCGTGCTGCGCACCCGGGGACTCACCCTCACCGGTGCCTTCGCCGACGTCTCGCTCGAGGTGCGGCGCGGCGAGATCCTCGGCATCACCGGACTGCTCGGTTCGGGTCGCACGGAACTCGCCTTGACCCTGTTCGGCCGGTTCACTGCCGACAGTGGCACGATCGAGATTGACGGTCGGCCGGTCACGCTGCGCAGTGTGCGTGACGCCATCGAGGCCGGGATCGCCTATGTGCCGGAGGACCGGCTCACCGAAGGCCTGTTGCTGGAACGCTCCATCGCCGACAACATCACCATCGCCGAGATCGATGCGCTCACCCGAGGCCCCGGTCTGCTGGACGATGGGGCCTATGGCGCGGAGGTCGATCGCTGGGTGTCCGACCTCAGGATCGCCACCGAGGATCCGCACAACGCCGTCGCCACCCTGTCGGGTGGGAACCAGCAGCGGGTGGTGTTGGCCAAGTGGCTCGCCACCTCGCCGGACATCCTCATCCTCAACGGACCCACCGTGGGGGTTGACATCGGCTCCAAGAACGATATTCACCAGATCCTCCAGGACCTGGCCCGCCGAGGGATGGGCATCATCATCATCTCCGACGACATCCCTGAGCTGCTCCACTCGAGCAGCCGCATCGCGATCCTCAAGGGAGGGCGCATCGCCGCCCAGGTCGACCCGGCGGCCGTCTCCGAGGCGGAACTGTCGGCCATGATCACCGGAACGAACGGATCGGAGCCCGCCGATGTCTGAGAAGTGGCTCACCGGCCTGGTCAGGGCCAACGAGTTCTATCTGCTGCTGGTCATTGTGGCCCTCGCGCTGACGATCCAGGTCCGCAGTGGCCAGTTCTTCACCGCGAACAACATCGTCGATCTGGCCAACGCCATGGTGGTCCCCGGGATCTTCGCCGTCGGCACCTACCTGGTGCTCGTCTCCGGCGGCATCGACGTCTCCTTCCCCGCGCTCGCCTCCTTGTCGGTGTACGCGGTGACGCGGATCCTGGTGGACAACGACTATCAGGGATCGATGGTGGTGCCCTTCCTCGGGGTGATGGTGCTGGGGGCCGTGCTCGGCGCGTTCAACGGGATCTTCACCTCGCGACTCGCCGTTCCCACCCTCATCATCACCTTGGGCACCGCCAACGTGTTCTCCGGCGTGATGCAGGGGGCGCTGAAGTCGGTGCAGATCTCCACCCTGCCGCCTGCCATGGAACAGTTCGGGCTCGCCTCGCTGTTCGTGGCCCGGAACCCCCAGTCGGGGTTGACCTCCTCGATGCCGGTGTCGTTCCTGGTGCTGGTTGCGGTGGTCCTGATGGCCTTCCTGCTCACCCGGTACACGATGTTCGGTCGGGGGATTTTCGCCATCGGCGGCGACGAGGCTGCAGCCGTACGGGCAGGTTTCAAGGTGCGTCGGATCAAGTTCTGGCTCTACGTCATCGTCGGCGTGACGGCCTCGCTCGGGGGTCTGGTCCGCGCCTCGATGATGGGCCAGATGCACCCGACCAACCTGCTGGGCAGGGAGATGATGGTCATTGCGGCCGTGGTTCTGGGCGGCACCGCCATTACCGGCGGCCGGGGGTCGCTGACCGGTGTGATGCTGGGAACTCTGCTCATCGTGATGGTGCAGAACAGCATGATCCTGCTGGGTATCCCAACCTTCTGGCAGCGGTTCTCCCTCGGCCTGCTCATCATCGTCGGTACCGGCATCTCGGCGGTTCAGTTGACCCAGCGGCGCCGCCGCCAACGCCTGGTGGCGGAAGTCTGAGGAGGACACCATGACCACCGATGTTGCGAAGTTCCGGCCCCTCGACCTCCTGCGCCGCGATCCGCACCTGTCCCGACTCACCGGACTGCTGCTGATCCTGCTGGTCTTCTTCGCCGTGGCGAAGCCGGGCCCGTTCACCAGTGTGCGCACCTGGCAGTCGATGGCCGTCCAGTTCCCCGAGTACGGAATTCTGGCGCTCGGGGTGATGCTCACCATGATCACCGCGGGCATCGACCTGTCGGTGGTCGGCATCGCGAACATGACCGCGATCGCCTCCGCCTCGGTGATGCTCAGCCTGGCTCCCCAGGGGTCCGAGGTCGATCCGACCCTGGCCATTCTCGCCGCCGTGGCGGTGTCGTTGGCGCTCGGTGCCGCCGCCGGAGTGCTCAACGGGATTCTGGTGGCCAGGATCAGGATCCCCGCGATTCTGGTCACGCTCGGCACACTGGAGCTGTTCACCGGTATCGCGATCATCATCACCGAGGGAAAACCGCTGAGCGGGCTGCCGTCGGCCTACAGTTCGGTGGTCGGCGGCCGGCTGTTCGGCGTCGTCCCGGTACCGTTGATCATTTTCATCGTCGTTGCCCTGATCGTCGGATTCCTGCTGCGCCGGATGACCTACGGCAAGAAGCTGTACATGGTCGGAACCAATGCGACCGCCGCCCGGTTCAGCGGCCTCAACAATGATGGGCTGCTCATTCTCACCTATATGATGTCGGGTCTGTGCGCCTCGATCGCCGGTCTGGTGATGCTGGCGAACTACAACTCGGCCAAGGCCGACTACGGGGTGACCTACACCCTGCTGACGGTGCTCATCGTCGTCCTCGGCGGGGTCAACCCCAACGGTGGCAGTGGGAAGCTCATCGGGGTCGTCCTGGCCATCGCGGTGCTGCAGATCCTCTCCTCGGGTCTCAACATGTTCCCCGGTATCAGCAACTTCTACCGGCCGCTCATCTGGGGTGGTGTCCTGTTGCTGGTGATCTCCACTTCCGACATCGGTCGGGGATGGACACGACGTCTGCGCAGAAAGGAGTCCCAGGAATGAAGCGTGCCCAGGACCGCCAGGTGGTTGTCGGAGCTGACTTCGCTGGCTTCGTGCTCAAGGAACACGTGAAGAGGCATCTGGAGAGTCGCGGCTGGGAGGTGACCGACCTCACGCCCGACCGGGACGATCTGCCCATGTACCACCGGGTGGGATTCCGGGTCGGATCGCAGTTGGCCGAAGGTGCCTTTGACAAGGCGCTCGCCTTCTGCGGGACCGGCATGGGCATCCACGTAGCGGCCAGCAAATGCCCCCATGTGCATGCTGCCGTGGCCGAGACTGTGCCGGCGGCCCGCCGGGCCGCAGCGGCCAACAATTGCAACCTGCTGGCCATGGGTGGGTTCTTCATCGCCCCGCGGCTGGGCATGGCCATGGCCGACGCGTTCCTCGACACCTCGCTCGGTGACGGTTACGAGGACTGGGAAGGTTTCTACGAGTACCACCGCGTGGGCTACCAGGAGTGCGAGGATTTCGACTACGCCACCTATCGGGCCAACGGTTTCGCGGTGCCCGATGCGACGGTTCCCCCGCTGGGCCCGGAACCGCGTGGGCTGGCCTTCTGAGCGTCTCCGGCTCGGGACTCAGCCGAACAGGGGAGCGAGGTCGGCGTGGACGCCGCTGGCGCGAACGCGGGCTGAGGCGACTGCCTCCGTCCAGGTCAGGGTGCCGCGCACGAGAGCCAGCCAGGTCTCGGCGTCCATCTCGACGACATGGGGTGGGGTGCCGCGACGATGCGCCGAACTCACCCCGGCAACGCCGACCTGGACGGCGGCCCACGGGGGAACCCTGACCTCCACGAGCCGACCTGGGTTTCGGGCGGCGAAGTCAGCCAGAGTGGCCCGGACATCGGCGGCGAGCTGGCCGCCCCGAGGAGCAGGCATCAGTCCGGCGTCTGGGACGATGAGGGCGGCCCACCGTCATACTGCTCCAGGCCCCCGGGGACCGGTAGCCGCCGGTCGGCGAGGACGACGAGTTGGCCGTCGGCCAGACCCGAGACGATCTCGACGCGGCCCTGCCCGCGGCTTCCCACGACCACGGTGACGGTCTCAGCCGCGGTTGCGCGGGCGCCGTCGACGGTCTCCACGGTTCCCGTGGTGTCGGTGACCATGGTGAGGGCCGAGGCCGGCACGGTGAGCACGTCGGTGGCCGACCGCAGGTCGAGGGTGACTTCGGCGTAGGCGCCGGCGTTGAGGGTGCGATCCGGGTCGTCGGAGAGGATCTCGGTCGCATAGGTGGGGTTCTCGGTGGTCTGGCTGGGCAGCACGCTCGCGGTGACCACCTGGCCGGTCAGGGTGGGGGTCGCGGACACCTGCCCGACCGTTGCGGTGGTGCCTGGTGCAACCAGCCCCCGGACCGACAGGGGTACCTCGACGCTGATGCGGGCGGCGCCCGCGCCCACCAGGGTTGCCGACGCACCGGCAGAGGTCTCACCGGTGGCGAAACCCAACTGCCCGATCGTCCCCGAGATCGGGGCGGTGAGGGTTGCGCCGGAGAGGTCAGATTCCGCTGAGGCCAATTCCTGGCGGGCCTCGAGGAGGGCGGCCCGATCCCGCGCAATGGTGGCGTCGGTCACCATGCCGCCGGACAGGGCGGCGAGCTGTTCCTCCACCTGACTCTGGGCCGCGACCATGGCTGCCTGGGAGGCCTGCTCGGTGGCGGCGGCGAGCTCCTGCTGTGCGGCGACCAGCGCCTCGGCTGCGGCCTGATTCGCCTCGGCCATCCCCTGGGAGGCCGCCATCAGGGCTGCGCCTGCGCCGGCCTCGGCCTGGGCGGTGACGCCCATGGCGGTGGAGCAGCCCTGGAAGTCCTCCAGGAAGTCGGCGAGTTCGCCCGGGTCGGTGGGCAGGCCGGAGGGGAGTTCGGTCGGCACGGTGGGTGGGGGAGTCGGCGTTGATGCCGCCGTGGGGCTGGGGGTTGGCGTCGGGGTTGCACTGGGGGTCGGGCTGGCGGTGGCCGTTGGTGTCGGGCTACCACCGGGATCGGTGGTGGCCGGGGGTGTGCTGGGCGCCGGTGTGCTGGAGGTCGCGGTCGTCGGTGTTGGGCTTGTGGGCGTGGCGAGATTTGTCGGGATCGCCGTTGGCAGTTCGACGCTCTCGCCGAGATCGCGCAGTTCCTGGATCTGGCTGAAGACGGGGGTACAGACCTGCTGCTGGCGGGTGATCGCCTGCTGCACGGCGGCCAGCGACGACTCCAGGTCGGCGAGGTAGGCCGGTGTCTCGCCGCTCCCACCCATTCCGGTGATGCTGCCGCCGCTGGCCTCCTGCGCCGGGAGCACCATCGGCTGGGCGTCAGCGGCGCCGGGAAGGGAGAGATCGGGGGAGACGTCCCCGTTCTTCTGCGCGGTGAGATCGGCATCGAGCTGAGCCTCGGCCTGGGCGAGGCCCGCCCGTGCGCTCAGCACTGTCAGGCGCAGCGGCGCGGGATCGATGGTGGCGATGATGTCCCCGGCCGAGACCTCATCGCCCAGGGCGACCCGGACCGAGGTGACCTGACCGGGGGTGTCGAAGGACACCTCAGCCTGGGTCTCCCTGGTGACCGGACCGACCAGGGTGGCGGTCTCGGTCACGGTCCCGCGCGCCGCAGGTGCCACCACATAGGCGGCGTCGGCCTCGCGCGGCCAGCTGATCAGGGTGATCACCACGGCCGCCACCACGATGACGGTCAGTGCGACCAGGCTGCGACGTTTCACTATTCGCTCCTCAGGGCATCGATGGGGGCCAGTCGTGCGGCACGCGATGCGGGGTAGACCCCTGCGACCAGACCGATGGTCACCGACACCCCCAGGGCGATCAGCGTTGCCGGGAGGGACAGCGAGACGTCGATCCCCAGCAGCGGGGTGAGCAGGGCGGCGCCGATCAGGCCCACCAGGATCCCCAGGCCGCCGCCGACCAGCCCCAGGATGGCTGCCTCCACCAGGAACTGGCGCCGGATGATCGCCGGGGTCGCCCCGAGCGCTTTGCGGAGGCCGATCTCGCGGATCCGCTCGGTCACCGAGACAAGCATGATGTTCATCACCCCGATCCCGCCGACGACCAGCGAGATCCCCGCCAGCCCGCTCAGAAGCGTGGTGAGGACGCTCGTCATGCTGTCCGCGGCCGTCATCAGGGCCTGGAAGGTCATGATGGAGAAATCCTTGTCGGCGGTCGTCGTGTTGTGGCTGACCACCAGGGCCCGGGTGATCTGCTGGTGGGCTGAACTGATGGAGGCGTCGTCGCGTGCGGCGACATAGATGGCGCTCAGGCTGGTCGCGCTCGCCGACGGGGCCAGCCGCTGGGCCATGGTCGAGAGCGGGACCAGGACGGTGTCGTCCTCGTCGGTCATCGAGCTTGACCCGACCTCGTCGAGGACCCCGATGATGGTGAACGACTGGGCGTTGATGGTGATGGTGCGGCCCACGGCTGGCACGTCCTCGAAGAGTTGCGCGGCTGTGCTCGGTCCGATCACGGCCACCTGCTCGGCGGCGCTGGCCTCCCCCTCGGTGAAGAACCGGCCGGCCTGGAGGGTCCGGGCGCGGACCTCGGGCCAGTCGATGGTCGTCCCGGTGACCGACGAGGTGTGCGTGGTCGTCTCGTGGCGCAGGGTGCCGGCGGTGGCCATGATCGGAGCGACACCTGCGACATCGGGGGCGACGTCGGGGTCGGCGACCATGGCGGCGTCGTCAAGGGTCAGGCTTGATCCACCGCCGCCTTCCCCCATCGAGCCGAAACCGCTCGATCCGCCGGGCATGACGATGAGAAGGTTCGACCCCAGCGAGCTGATCTGCCGGTTGATCTCCAGTCGGGCCCCCTCACCGAGCCCGACGGTCAGCGTCACCGCGGCGATTCCGATGAGGATTCCCAGCATCGTCAACAGCGATCGCATCCGGCGTGCCACCAACGCCTCGACGGCGATCCGGACGGTCTCGGCCCAACTCATCGGACGCCCTCGTCCTCGTACAGCAGCCCATCGGTGATGCGGACCACCCGGTGGGCCTCGGCGGCAACGTCGCCCTCATGGGTGATGAGAACGATGGTCCGGCCGGCGGCATGGAGGTCGTGGAAGAGCCCGAGCACGTCCCGGGTCGAGACCGAGTCGAGATTTCCCGTCGGCTCGTCGGCGAGGATCAGTGCCGGGTCGGTCACCAGGGCACGCGCGACCGACACCCGCTGCTGCTGCCCGCCGGACAGTTCTCCGGGCCGGTGGTCGACCCGGTCGGCCAACCCGACCCGGTTGAGGGCCGCCAAGGCGCGCTCCCGGCGTTGCGAGGGGGAGACCCCGGCGTACATGAGGGGAAGCTCAACATTGCGGAGCGCGGTCATGGAGGCCAGCAGGTTGAACTGCTGGAAGACAAAGCCGATGCGGCGGTTGCGGACATCGGCCAATTGGGCCTCGGTCATGACACTGACGTCCTCGCCGTCGAGGGAGTAGCTGCCATCGGTCGGGACGTCGAGGCATCCGACGATGTGCATGAGGGTGGACTTGCCCGATCCCGACGGTCCGATGATCGCCACGAAGTCGCCCTCGTCGACGTCGAGGTCGACCCCGCGGAGGGCCTCCACCGCGACCGCGCCGGTGGTGTAGGTCTTGCGCACATCGGTCATGTGCAGCAGCGGGCTCATCGTCGGGCCGACGGGCTCGGGTCGGCGGGGCCGAACGGCCCGGGCCCGCTGGGGACGAGGACCGCCGCTCCGACTGGCACGAGCACCTCGTCGCCGGCGGCGAGACCGGACAGGATCTCCTGACGGTCACCGTAGCGGCGGCCGACGGTGACGTCGGTGACCGATCCGTCGGGACGCAGCACGGTCGCGGTCTCACCGTCATAGGTGATCGCTTCGGTCGGCACGGTGAGAACATCGGGAACCACGGCGGTGATGACGACCGCATCGGCATCGGATCCGGTGAACAGTTCGGCGTCGTCACCGGTGATGGTGAGATTGACCGGGAAGCTGGCAGCCCCGCCGGTGCTCTGGGTGGCCACGATGCCCACGCTGCCGACCACCGCGGAGATCTGCTGGTTGGTACCGGTGGGGGTCACTGTTGCTTCCTGGCCCGGTGCCAGGAAGGGCAGGTCGGCGGTACCGACCGTCGCCTCCAGGGTCCAGGCGTCGGGTTCGATCACAACGATGCGGCTGGCGGCCGTACCACTGGCCGGGGTGTCAGCGGTCGATCCGAAGCCGGAGAGGTCGACACCGGCGGGTAGGGATCCGGCGGTTCCCGCCGTGGCAGCGGCTGAGCCACTCACCTGATCGCCGACCTCGAGGGAGACCTCCGCCACGACTCCGGTGAGCGGGGAGCGCAGTGTGGCGTCGGCCAGGCGCTGCTGGGCGCTGGTCAGGCTCGCCTGTACCGCGTCCACCTGGGCGTCGGCCGCCACGATCTGGGCCGAGGTCGCACCATCAGTGTCACGGACCGATCGGGCCTGAGCGGCGGCGGCGGCGACATTCGCCTCGGCGAGTGTGACGGCGTTTCGCAGATCGGTCTCCTCGAGGCTGGCGAGGGAGTCGCCCTTGTCGACCTTGTCGCCGACCTTGACCGAGATACCGGCGACGGTCCCCGGGACGGCGAAGGCGGCATTGGCCTGTTCTCGCGGGGCGAGGGTTCCCGACAGGGTCACGGTTGCCGTCTGATCGGCCACGCTCGCCTTCTCCACCGTGGTGTCGGGCGCTGCTCCGGGGTCGGCGAGGACACCGGGGAGGATCAGCACGACCCCGACGACGAGGACCACGACGGCCGCGCCGGTGATCAGGGCAGCACGGATACCTCTGCGGCGGCGGGGTCCGGTGGGGCTCGGCATGGAGTCTGGGGCCTTTCGGTGTCTCGGCTTGACAGCCTACCCGCGCGCACGCGCGCGCCGCGTACCCTTCGCCCCGAAGTCAGGGTGCCCCAGGGGTCATCCCTGCTGTCTGCGCGTCGCCCGGGCCTCGCCGCTACGATGACTCGCCATGGATCGGATGGCAACACCCGCCGGAGACCTCGCCCGTCGGGGCTTCGCGGAACCCCGCCGCGCGGTCGACATCATCACCCAGTGCTTGGCAGACCTCGACGAACCGACAGTCCGGGATCTGGTCGCCGATATCATCGGGGCCGCCGATCCCGACCAGGCGCTCACGGTGATCGGCCGGCTGGCTGCGGAGCATCCCGACCACCTGCGACCGCTGCTGGACCGGGCCGAGAGACGTCGGCGTCTAGTCGGGGTGCTGGGGGCCTCGGTCGCCCTGGGACAGCACTTGGCGGTGCATCCGGAGGCACTGGCCATGTTGGTCGACCAACCCCGCAGGACGCCGGCTGATGCGCTTCGCGCGGAGTTGCTGACGGCGGTCGGTGCTGACTCCGCGGCCGATGTCCCGGTCGCTGACCCGCAGCGGAGCGACGATCTTCGGTTGGCCTACCGGCGGGCGCTGCTGCGGATCGCGGCGCGCGACCTCAGCGCGGAGAACCCGTTCGCTCTCGTCGACGACATCGCCGGTGAGCTCGCCGATCTGGCTGACGCCACCGTGGAGACCGCACTGGCGCTGGCCCGGGGCGAGGTGCCGGGTTACGAGCGGGTACGGCTGGCCGTGCTGGCCATGGGTAAGGCTGGGGCACAGGAGCTCAACTATGTCTCCGATGTCGACGTCATCTACGTGGCAGAGCCGGCGGTGGGCGAGGATGGTGAGCCCACGGGCTCGGCCGGTGACGCGGCAACGGTCGGGACCCGACTCGCCGCCGCGGTCGCCAGGATCTGTTCCGCACACACCGGGGCCGGCACGATCTGGCAGATCGACGCGAATCTCCGCCCCGAGGGAAAGGCGGGCCCGCTCGTCAGATCGATGGCGTCGATGCGGGCCTATTACGACAAGTGGGCGAAGAACTGGGAGTTCCAGGCGCTGCTCAAAGCGAGGCCCATGGCCGGCGACCTTGCGCTGGGAGGAGAGTTCGTCGATCTGGTGGCCCCCAAGGTGTGGACGGCCGCCGATGATCCTCATCTGGTGGCCGAGAGCCAGTCCATGCGGAAACGGGTGATCGCGCTGCTGCCGGCCAAGGAGGCAGAGGTCGAGATCAAACTCGGCGCCGGCGGCCTGCGGGACACCGAGTTCACCGTGCAACTGCTGCAACTCGTCCACGGCCGGGCGGACGAGCGGCTGCGGGTCCGTGGCACCTTCGCCGCGCTGGACCGCCTGGTCGATGCCGGCTACGTCGGACGAACCGACGGACCGGAACTTGGTCAGGCCTACCGTCTGCAGCGGGTGCTCGAGCACCGTATCCAGCTCTACCACCTGCGGCGGACGCACCTGATGCCGAGTGATGAGGCGCACCTGCGACTCCTTGCGCGGGCAACCGGGCATGCGGGATCGAAGGAGATGCTCGCCGCCTGGCGATCCTCGACCCGCCGGGTGCTCCAGCTCCACCGACGGATGTTCTACTCACCGCTGCTCGAGGCGGTGGCGCGGATCAGCTCCGATGAGGTCCGCCTCACCTCTGAGGCCGCCGAGGTCCGGCTGCGCGCGCTCGGGTTCAACGACACCCGTGCCGCTCTGCGCCACATCGAGGCGCTCTCGGTCGGGTTCAGCAGGCAGTCCGAGATCCAGCGCCAACTGCTGCCGGCGATGCTCGGCTGGTTTGCGACCGGACCCAACCCCGACAATGGTCTGCTCTCCTTCCGGCAGGTGTCTGAGGAACTCGGCCGGACCGCGTGGTACCTGAGGGCGCTGCGGGATGAGGGTGCGATGGCGGAGAACCTCGCTCGGGTGCTGTCCTCCAGCCGCTTCGCCGTCGACATGCTGATGCGGGCACCGCAGACGGTCCAATTGTTGTCCAACGAGGACACCGACGGGGCCCACCGGGATGCTGCCGCCATCCAGGCCGAGATGGAGGCCGTTGCCCGGCGCCACGACGACCCGGCGGCTGCTGTGGCGGCGATCCGGGCCACCCGTCGCAAAGAACTGCTGCGCGTGGCGATGGCCGACCTGCTGGATGAGGCCGACCTGGCGCGCGTGGGGCGCGACCTCAGCGGCATCACCACCGCCACGCTCAATGCCACCCTCACCGTCGCCGCGCGGGATGTCACCGCTGCGCCACGGCTCGCCTTGGTGGCGATGGGACGCTGGGGAGGCCGGGAGTGCTCCTATGCCTCTGACGCCGACGCCATGGTCGTGATCGCCGACTCCGAGGATCCCGAGGCCCTTGGGCGGGCGAACCGCATCGTGACCAGAGTGCGGGAATTGCTCCGGAAACCCGGCGCCGATCCCGCTGTCGAACTCGACCTCGATCTGCGGCCCGAGGGCAAAGGCGGACCGATGGTCCGCACGCTCGGCTCCTACCGCGCCTATTACCAGCGCTGGTCGTCGACCTGGGAGGCCCAGGCTCTCGTACGGGCGTCCCCCGGCGCCGGGGATGAGGCGCTCTCCGCCGCGCTGCTGGAGTCGGTCGATCCGGTGCGCTGGCCCAGCGGTGGACTGCAGCAGCAGCAGCTCACCGAGATCCGGAAGCTCAAGGCGCGCATGGAGAGCGAACGGATGCCCCGCGGCACCGATCCGCGACGGCACGTGAAGCTCGGCCCCGGTGGGCTGTCCGACGTCGAGTGGACCGTCCAGCTCCTGCAACTGCAGCATGCCCATGAGGTCGAAGCACTGCGCACGACCAGCACCCTGGAGGCGTTGGCCGTCCTGGAGGCGGGCGGGTTGCTCGCGCCCGACGACGCCGTCGATCTGCGGACCGCCTGGCTGCTGGCCGCCCGGATCCGGAACGCGATCATGCTGCTCCGGGGGCGGGGATCGGACGCGATTCCCGCCGACGCCCGCGAGATCGGCGCGTTGGCCAACCTGCTCGGGTATCCACCGGGCGAGGCGTCGGTGTTCAGCGAGGACTGGGCGCGGGCCGCCCGCCGGTCCCGCGAGGTCATGGACCGGGTCTTCTGGGGTCTCGACTGACGCCCGTGACGAGGGCTGATCCGGGCTAGACTCATCGGCGATGAGCACCACCACCCGAGCCTGGACCCCGCTGACCGGCTGGGGGCGTACCGCCCCGAGCGTCGCCGAGGTATTGCGTACCCCCGATGTCGAGACGTTGTCCGCGGCGGTTCGGCGGGTTGCCGAGCAGCGGGCCGACGGGTGGGGCCGCGGGGTGCTGGCCCGGGGGCTCGGCCGCAGCTACGGCGATGTCGCTCAGAACGGCGGCGGCCTGGTGATCGACATGACCGCCCTCGACCGGATCCACGCCATCGACACCGCGAACGCGACGGTGACCGTCGACGCAGGGGTATCTCTCGATGCGCTCATGCGCGCTGCGCTACCGCACGGACTGTGGGTGTCGGTGCTTCCCGGCACCCGTCAGGTCACCGTCGGCGGGGCGATCGGCAATGATGTGCACGGCAAGAACCACCACAGCAAGGGGAGTTTCGCCGATCACGTGATCAGCCTTGACCTGCTGGTCGCCTCCGGCGAGGTGCTGACCCTGCGGCCGCAGGGCAGCGGGGACGACCCCGACGGGTCGCTGTTCTGGGCGACGGTGGGCGGCGTCGGCCTGACCGGCATCATCCTGCAGGTGACCTTGGCGATGACCCGCACCGAAACCGCCTGGTTCAAGGCTGACGGCCTGGTCACTGACTCTTTGGCGGATACCATCGCCGCGCACTCGGACGGCTCTGAGGCCGACTACGACTACTCGTCGGCCTGGTTCGATGCCATCTCACCGGCGCCGCGGTTGGGGCGAGCGGCCATCTCGCGGGGGAATCTGGCGACACTGGCCGAGTTGACCGAGCTCGCCCCCAAGCTCGCCGCGGACCCGCTCGCCTTCACCGGGCGGACCTTCGGCACCCTGCCCGATATCTTCCCCAACGGACTGGCGAACAAGCTCACTTTCAGCCTGCTCGGCGAGGTCTGGTACCGCAAGAGCGGCACCTACACCGACAAGATCCAGAGCCTCACCGGCTTCTACCACCCCCTCGACATGTTCGGTGAGTGGAACCGCGCCTACGGCAGCCACGGCTTTCTCCAGTACCAGTTCGTGGTGCCGCCGGCGGCGGTGGCTGAGTTCACCCGGATGATCGGCGAGATCCAGGCCTCCGGACACTCGTCCTTCCTCAATGTCTTCAAGCTGTTCGGGGAAGGCAACCGGGCGCCGCTTTCGTACCCGATGGCCGGGTGGAACGTGTGCGTCGATTTTCCGATCACGGCGGGGCTGTCGGAATTCCTGACCCGGATGGATGCCCAGGTGGCCGAGTTCGGCGGTCGGTTGTACACCTCGAAGGACTCCCGCACGACCGCGGAGACCTTCCACGCCATGTATCCACGGATCGACGAGTGGATCGCCACTCGGAGGCGTATTGATCCCGACGGGGTTTTCGCCTCGGACCTGGCTCGACGACTGGAGTTGATGTGATCGACGCGACCGGGAATCCGCAGAGCATTCTGCTGCTGGGCGGCACCTCAGAGATCGGCCTCGCCATCGTGGCGGAATATCTGACCCGAGCGCCCGCGCGGGTGATCCTCGCCGTCCAGCCGGGCGATCGGCTCGCCGCCGCCTCAGCCGAGGACCTGCTGGCCAGGGGTGCCCGTGAGGTCAGGGTCGTCGACTTCGATGCCACCGCCTTCGGCACGCACCCCGGGGTGATCGCGGAGGCCTGGGCCGCAGGCGACATCGATGTGGCCATTGTCGCCTTCGGGCTGCTCGGCGATGCCGAGGAGCTGTGGCGGGACCAGGCCAGAGCCGTGCAGATCGCCGAGGTCAACTACACCGGCGCGGTCAGCGTCGGCGTCCTGCTCGGCCAGCGGATGTCCGCCCAGGGCTACGGCCAGATGATTGTGATGAGCTCGGCCGCAGGCGAGAAGGTCCGCCGCTCGAACTTCGTCTACGGCTCCACCAAGGCCGGACTGGACGGCTTCTACCGCAACCTCGGTCAGGCTCTCGAACCCGCCGGGGTCAAGGTTCTCGTCGTCCGTCCCGGCCAGGTCAGGACCCGGATGTCGGCCGGTGTCAAGGAAGCCCCGCTCACCGTCGACAAGGAGCAGGTCGCCCGTCAGGCCGTGGCCGCGGCCCGGGAGGGCAAGGATCTGATCTGGGCGCCTCCTGCGTTCCAGTTCGTCATGTTCATCCTCAAGCACCTTCCTGGGCCGGTCTTCCGGCGACTGCCGATCTAGCGGCCTGTCGCAGCCAATCTGGTCGCACGGCGGTGCACGCTCTCGACCACACCGACCCGGGGCACTGGGGTCCTGGCATCGGTCACCATCGAGGTGATCGCGCGAGAGGGGGGTCGCGCAGGGGTTCGAGCTGCGCCGCCGTCTCATGGTTCCCGAGGAGATCGAGGTGGCTGACGGCGCCTGGCTGGTGTCAGCCGTCCGCGGAGTCTGCCCACTGATCGAGATCGACGGCCATGGGCTCACCCTGCAACCCGAGCTCACCGCACGGTTGGCCGGATGGGCAGGTTTCTGAGCGGGAGCAGGAGTCCGCTGGTCGGACCCTCCAGCAGGTAGCCGTCGGAGCTGGTGAAGATGACGTCGTCGGCATCGCGGCGCCGCGCCTCCCGCGCGGCTGCGGCGTTGACGGCATAGGACAGCGTTTTCACCCCGCCCAGCAACCACGGGGAGCGCGTGAACGCATCGGATGCGCGCCCGGTGTCGAGGGTCACGACCCGTAGGGGGGTCCCCGACGCTGCGGCCGGGGTGAGCAGGAGCATCCCCGTGGGCTGGTTCTTCGACTACGGCCCCCGGGTCCAGAGCAGCCGGCAGGTGGCCGCACCCTGTCCGGACCAGGCGTCGAGCGCGGTGTCGATCAGTCGGCTCCAGGCGTCGAGGTCAACGGCGGGCAGATCCATCGCCGACGACGACGCCGCGAACCGGGCCAGGTGGGCGGTCCGATGGTCGACGCAGGTCCCGTGGGCGTCCCGGACCACCCGCATAGAGTCAAAACACCCGTCCCCGTGGGTCAGCCCGAGGTCGTCGGCTGCGAGCCCCGCGTGCTCGACAACTCCGCCGCCCAGGATCGCGATGACACCGGGGGTGTTGCTGCCCGGCATGCGGGACAGACTAGAATCTCGCAGGCGTGATCGATGCCCGTGCCGCCCAACGGTACCGGCGAGCGGCCGTCCCCCACATCGTCAGGGGTTCGCGGCCTGGTTCGCCTGATCGAGCAGGTCCTGGATCACGTCATCGCCCAGGCCGCTGAACCCGGCGACCACGGAGAGTGGGACCTGCCCCATCATGGCGATCACGGCCGGATCGTCACCGAAGGTGAGATTCATCATCTCGCGCAACCGAGTTGCGCAGGCCGGGACGGCCATCGCCTCGGCGGCGGTCGAGGAGAGGGTGAGCGGACGCCACGGCACGGTGCCGGGGAGATCGACGGTTGCCCGCAACCGCAGATCACGGCTCGAGGCACCGACCTGAACCAGATAGGCCCCACCCTCGACCAACCAGGCCTGGTCCCGGGTGCTCCAGAAAGCGAGGTCATCGGACCCGATGGCCAGATCGACGCGTGCGGAGTTGCCCGGCTCGAGCCAGACCTCGCCGAAGGCCTTCAGCTCGCGGGGGGCGCGCACCACCGATGACGTCGGCAACCCGACGTAGGCCTGCACCACTTCGCGACCGGCTCGGTCGCCGGTGTTGGTCACGGTGAGGGAGACCGTCAGATTGTTGCCCTCGGTCGTGATCTCCAGATCGGCATAGGCGAAGGTGGTGTAGGACAGTCCGTGGCCGAACGGGAACATGACCGGTGTCTCCTGGGCGTCGTAGCCCCGGTAGCCGACGAACAGGCCCTCGCCGTACCGGACGCCGGCGGCGTCGCCGGGGAAGTGGAGGTGGCTGGGGACGTCCGCAGGGCGCAGCGGGATGGTCTCCGCCAGGCGGCCTGACGGGTTGACCCTGCCGAAGAGGATGTCGGCGACCGCCGGCCCGCCTGCTTGCCCCAACAGCCAGCCCTCCAGCACAGCCCGCACCCGTCCGGCGAAGGGGAGCAGCACCGGGGCCCCGTTGCTCACCACGACGACGACGTTCTCGTTGACCTCGGCAACGGCATCGAGAAGGTCGAGCTGGTCCCGGGGAAGCTCCAGGTCGGAGCGGTCATAGCCCTCTGACTCATCGCTTTCGGTCAGACCGAGGAACATCAGCACCACATCGGCATCGCGAGCTGCCTGGATCGCGCTCGCGGTGGCCTCGTCCCGGGGGAGCGCGACGCCATCGGTGGCGAACCCGGGAGCGAAGGTGAACGGTCCCTGTTGCAGGGCGCCGATAGCGTCCAATGCGTTCTCGACCCGGGTGGGATTCACCCGCGAGGATCCCGAGCCCTGGTAGCGCGGGGTCCGGGCGAACTCGCCGATCACCGCGACACTGGCCATGGGGTCGAGGGGGAGAATGCCGTCATTGGACAACAGCACTGCCGCTTTCTCCGCGGCGCGCCGGGCCAGGGCATGGTGGCGGTCCGGGTTGACCGACGTCGGGACGTCCTTCTGGTGGTCGGTGGCCTGCCGGAGCACCCGGGAGACCCGCTCGTAGGCCCGATCGAGGACCTTTTCGTCCAGGTCGCCGCCGGCGATGGCCCGGGTGACCTGGGCGGCATGGGCTTTGTGGGCCGGCATCTCGAGGTCGAGCCCCGCCTGGAGGGAGGTGACGCGGTTCCGGACGGCTCCCCAGTCGGAGACGACCAGGCCCTCGAAACCCCATTCGTCGCGCAGGATCTGGGTCAGCAGGTAGGAACTCTCGCTGGCATAGGTCCCGTTGACCTTGTTGTAGGAGCACATCACCGACCAGGGTTGCGCCGAACGCACCACGGTGCCGAAGGCCCGCAGGTAGATCTCCCGGAGCGTCCGCTCATCCACCTGGGAGTCGCGCCGCATCCGGTCGGTCTCCTGGTTGTTCGCCGCGAAGTGCTTCAGCGAGGTTCCCACCCCGGTGCTCTGCACGCCCTTGACGTAGCTGGTTGCCAGCGCCCCGGTGAGAAAGGGGTCCTCGGAGAAGTACTCGAAGTTGCGACCGCACAACGGCGAGCGTTTGATGTTGATCCCGGGACCGAGCAGGATGCCGACGCCGAGCGCGCGGGCCTCCCGTCCGAGGGCCTCTCCGACCGCCTGCACCAGGGTCGGGTCCCACGTTGAGGCGAGCGCAACCGCCGGCGGGAAGCAGGTGGCCGGTTCGGAGGCGTTGAGGCCGACATGGTCGGTGCCGCCGGTCTGTTTGCGCACCCCGTGCGGACCGTCGGTCAACAGGATCTGCGGGAGATCCGCCTCGGGTACCGCGTGGGTGTGCCAGAAGTCGGCTCCGCCGGTGAGCTCGATCCTGCGGGAGAGAGGGACATCGGACATCGGGGTGTTCCCTTTCGTCGGCGAACGGTGGTGTCCCCCCATCATGCCGGACGGTGGGCGATCAGCCCGGGGTTGCGTGGATCAGACGTCCGTCCGGGCCGTCCTCGACCAGCCAGAACGTGCCGTCACGCGGATCCTCCACCACAACCCGGATCCGGGCTGCCATCGGCCACGACTGGGCCACGGTGGCGTGGTCGCGGTCAAGATCGACCCGCACGAGGGCCTCGCCGCTGAGGGCACCCAGGAAGGCGTCGCCGCGCCAAGCGGGGAACGTGTCCTGGGCGGGGATCATCAGGGATCCCGGGGAGATGCTCGGATTCCACCAGGCCGCCGGGGCGATGAAACCGTCGCCGGGGGCATGGTCGGGGATCGCGGTGCCGTCGTAGTGGGATCCGTTGGAGACCTCCGGCCAACCGTAGTTGCCGTCCTTGACGATCAGGTTGAGCTCATCGCCGCCACGGGGTCCCATCTCGGCTGACCAGAGGCGTCCGTCGGGGGCGAAGGCGATCCCGAGCGGATTCCGGTGGCCGATGCTCCACTGTTCGGCCTGGCCGGAGGCCAGGTCCAGCCGGATGATCTTGCCCAGATCGGCTTCGGGGTCCTGCGCAGGTTCCTGCGTCTGGCGGTCTCCGGAGGTGATGAAGAGCGCCGTGTGGTCGGGGCTGAGAGCCAGCCGGTGGCCGAAATGACCGTCCCCGGTCACGGTGGGGCGTTGGTGCCAGGCGACGCTGAGCCGGTCCAGCCGCGGTCGGCTGGGATCGGTGAGGTCGAGGTCGGCGCGGCCCACCACTGCGCCGCTGGTGCCGCCGTCGGATGCCTCGACCCAGGAGAGGTGGACGGTGGTACTGCCGTCAGCATTCGCGACCGCCACGATGTCGCCCAGCCCACCCTGGCCGGCGCGGTGCACCTCCGGGACACCGCCGACCTCCACCGGCGGTGAGGCCGTCGCATCAGCTCCGGGCCTGATCAGGAGGATCCGGCCGCCTTGTTCGCTCACCAGCGCGCGGCCGTCGGGGAGGAAGGACATCGCCCAGGCACTCGCGAACCGAAGATCAGGGTCCGGGGTGAACCTCAGTGTCGGTGGTAGGAAGCTCTCCGACGGTGGTGGGGCTGCCCCGGTGGGGGGACGGCCGGTCGGCCGGGGCGCCGGGGCGGCGCAACCGGCCAGCAGGAGAAGGACCACCGCACCGGTCGCGGCGCGCCGGGCGTTCGCGATCATTTCTCGACGGTAGCGCGGCGCCCGGCTCAGCCGAACGGTTTGGGCCATCTGGTGGGCAGAATCACCCGGAGGTCATTGCCGCGGTCCGAGCGGCGGTCACTGCCGGGCACACGGGTGGGCGTCAATTTCCTTCGACCCGGCCAGCCCGGTGGGCTGTGCCCACGCCGGGGCTTCGTTCCTCCGCCTCGAATGCCGATGGGGCGATGCTGGCCCGGGGTGCTGATGCGCTCGCCACGCGGTGGTCGGGCACCGGTGCTCCTCCGCGGAGGTGTAGTGGCGTCGCCGGAGCGTCTGACGCGAAAGGCCCCCGGCTCGCCAAGCGAACCGGGGGCCTCATCACGAGGTGGGCCGACGGGTCAGAGGTCGAAGTACATCTCGAACTCGTGCGGGTGCGGTCGCTGCCGCAGGGCGTTGATGTCCTCCCGCTTGAGTTCGACCCAGGCTTCGATCAGGTCGGAGGTGAAGACGTCCCCGGCGAGCAGGAACTCGTGGTCGGCCTCGAGTGCGTCGAGGGCGGACTCGAGCGAACCGGGAACGGTCGCGATCTCGGCGTGCTCCTCCGGGGGAAGCTCGTAGAGATCCTTGTCGATCGGAGCCGGCGGCTCGATCTTGTTCTGGATGCCGTCCAGACCAGCCAGCAGCATCGCGGCGAACGCGAGGTACGGATTGGCCGACGGATCGGGGCAGCGGAACTCCATCCGCTTTGTCTTGGGATTCGGGCCGGTGATCGGGATCCGGATGCAGGCCGAGCGGTTCCGCTGGCTGTACACCAGGTTGACCGGGGCTTCGAAGCCGGGGATCAGCCGGTGATAGGAGTTCGCCGTCG
>JBKEBV010000055.1:0-11344 GCA_047973315.1 Propioniciclava sp. | reverse complement strand
GAAAGGCACCCATGACCGATCCGGTGAGCGTTCTCATCGTCGATGACCAGCCGCTGGTGCGGATGGGCCTCAGCGCCCTGGTCGCCTCCGAGCCGGGGCTCAGCGTGGTCGGGGAGGCCGGGGACGGCGACGAGGCCGTTGCCGCGGTCCGGTCCCGACGGCCACGGGTGGTCCTGATGGACATCCGGATGCCGGGGTCCGACGGCCTGGCCGCGTTACGCGCCATCACTGCCGATCCCGACCTGGCCGAGACCCGGGTGGTGATGCTGACAACCTTCGAGCTCGACGAGTACGTCTTCGCCGCTCTGGAGGCGGGCGCCTCGGGGTTCCTGATCAAGGACGCCGAGCCCGAGGACATCCTCCGCGCGATCCGGGCCGCCGCCTCCGGGGACAGTCTGCTCTCCCCCACGGTGACGCGCCGGGTGATCTCGACCTTCGCCGGAGGGCCGCGGCCCGCCGGGGTGACCGAGGTACCCCGTGGGCTCGACGAGCTCACCGAACGCGAGCGCGAGGTGCTCGAGCTGATCGCCGAGGGACTCAACAACGCCGAGCTCGCCGAACGCCTGTTCATCAGCAAGGCGACCGCCCGGACCCATGTCAGCCGGATCCTGACCAAGCTCGGCGCCCGCGATCGCGCCCAGCTGGTGGTGATCGCCTTCCGCGCCGGACTCGCCTGAGCCGGGCTTACCCCATTCGGGAGTCTTGGCGAAAATCTCTAGTTTTATCTTCAACTTTACGTATAGTTGAAACATGAACGAGCTATGGACACGCCGCACGTTGATCTCAACTGCCGCCGTGGCCGGTGCAACCCTTCCCCTGCTCCCGA
The DNA here is from genome assembly GCA_047973315.1 of Propioniciclava sp. Classification (GTDB taxonomy): domain Bacteria; phylum Actinomycetota; class Actinomycetes; order Propionibacteriales; family Propionibacteriaceae; genus Propioniciclava. Next base: position 10,518 of record JBKEBV010000055.1, on the reverse strand, counting down.
CCGCAGCTCATGCAGCCCCACGACGGCGGAGGACAACTCTCGCGCCCTTCACCGCCACCTCCTACCTCGACCCGTACGCCTCCCACGGGCGCACGACGTACAGCAGGTACATCAAGGCGCTGGCCATTGACTCCGCCGGACGCATCTTCCCCGGTCACGGCGACTGGAGCGGCAACGTCGGACCGATCGACGTGCACTACCTCGACCCGACCACCGGTGAGTTCTCCGCGGGTCTGATGGCGATGCAGACCGAATCGACCGAGGCGATCCGCAGCCTGGACGGCCGGATCGTCATCCCCAACAGCGACCCCCGCGGATTCTGGGGCGGCGGCTCCCCGTTCGCCATCCAGCAGGACTCCGGCGCCTTCCTGCCCTCCCAGCTCTCCAACACCCTGCACGCCTACGACGTGTGTCGGCTCGAGGGCTCCTACGGTTCCCAGGCCTACGCGGTGATCGGCAACTACATCGACGCCGGCCATGGCGTCGCCTCGAACGCTGTCTACTTCACCACCGACGGTGGCGCCACCTTCCAGGTCGCCCTGTATCCCGCCGACGTCCTGGAGGACGCCCGCCAGCAGGTCTGCTTCTGGGTGCGCGGAGCGTTGTACGTGACGGCCAAGTCGTCGTTGTGGCGCTGGAACGGGAAGATCCCAGAATCGTGGTCCAACTGGCACGACTACTTCACCGAGGTCATCCCCGGGCTGCTCCATGTGGACCACTACCAGGTTGGACACAGCTCGGCGAGCAACGGAACCGTCGCGCTGATGCACGCCCGGAAAGGCGGCCGTCAGGGCACCTACACCTACGACGGCACCGTGCTCCGCCAGGTCACCTCGCGCTACCTGCCGCACCTGACCGCCACCCAGGCCGCCGACGGCATGCTCTACCTGCTCGGCCCGCGGGGCCTGGTCCGGACCCGGGACGGGCTCCGGTGGCAGATCCACCTGGGGACCGGTGAGCTGACCACCACCTACTACTCGGTGGCGGTGGACAGCACCACCGTCTGGGGCGGCACCGCCGATTCCCGGATCGAGGGCTTCGCCTCAGCGGCGGGACCCTGGCGCGGTTTCCGCACCAAGAACTACCGCAGCTGAGGCTCGCCTGCGATCGCCGGGGTCCTCAGCCGACCAGGCGAGGCGGGGGTGGATCATTCGACGCTGCTTCACCATTTCGGCACCAAGAACGCTCTGCTGGTCGCAGTCCTGGGATGGCACGACGAGGAGCAGTACCGTCGGTGGCAGGTCGGGAACCCGGGGACGGTTCCGCTGGATCTGGACACCGAAGATCTCATCGCCGGTTTCGTCGAGACCGCCCGCCGCAACGCCGAGGCCCCGGGCCTGGTGCGGCTGCTCTCGACACTGTCAGCCGAAGCGGGACATGACGGTCATCCCGCCCGGACGTTCCTGCAGCACCGCCACGAACTGCTGACGCGGGTCCTCACCCGGGCCATCGACCAGGCACGCGGACGCGGCGTGACCAGCGACCTCAACGCCGCAGACGAGGCCGCATTGATCATCGGCACCTGGGAAGGACTCCAGGTCTACGACGCATTGCATCCGGGTCAGATCGACGTTCCCGCGCTGCTGGAGCGCACCCTGCAGGCCGCACTGACGCCGACGCAGTGATGTCGGCCGAGCTCAGCCCGGCGCTGGCGGCTCCGGAACCCCGGCCAGCTGCGCCGACACGTCGGTCGGGCGTCCGGCCGCATCCCAGGAGACGGTGATGCGCGAGCCTTCCTGATCGGCGATCTCGTCGGAGGAACCGTCCGGCGCCGATCTGACACCGAAGCCGCTGTGGCGCGCGAAGCCCATGACGGCGTTGCGCTGATGGCTGGTGGCCGCCTCCAGCAGCGCCGAGCCGAGCCCAGCACCGTCCACGTTGAGGCGGACCGGCCCGAGGTCGATATCAGGAAGCAGGAAGACGATCCGCGAGCCGCCGCCCGCCGGTGCGGAGTAGTACGGCGTGCGGCCGGTCGCCTCCACCGCGGCCGCGGCGACCACATGGGACAGCGCGGCGACCGCGGCATCGACGTCATCGCCATCGGCGAGGACGAGAGGAACCTCCGCGACGGTCAGGTCCTGAAAACCGTGCTGCTCACCGAGCGCGCGGATGCGCTCGGCCGCGGACGCGTCGATGGCCTGCGGATGCGCCCAGCCCCACAGCAGCGAACGGGGGCCGGGGGCGATGCTGGCGACGAAGCCGAGGCGGCTCTGCACGAACCGCTGGGGATCGGCCGTGGCGACGAACCTGATCCAGCCCTCCGCCAGATCGACCTCCCAGGAGTACTCGCCCAACCTCTGGTCGAGGTGATCGGCCAACCGGCGCTGGCCGATCACCGCGTAGAGGGCGCCATGGTCGGCGAGGGCCTGGATTCCCGGGGGTATCTGCATGACGACACCCTACCGACGTTGATCCGGAGCGGCCCGGAGAGAGACCTCGGCCGCATGGCTCGAGCCGACCACGTCGCCGGACTTCCACTCGGCGTACTCGGGGCGGTCGGCCATGAAGGCGGCCACCTCCTCCGGCGAGGCCACCAGCCGGGGATCATGCTGCAGATACCACCGGGTCTCCCGGGCGATGAGGCCGGAGAGGATCAGGAGACCGATCAGGTTCGGAAGCGCCATCAGGCCGTTCATGATGTCGGCGAACGTCCAGACAATGTTCAGCGGGGTCGTGCATCCGACAAAGACAACCAGCGAGAACAGGACCCGGAACGGAACCACCAGACGCCGCCCGAACAGCCGCTCGGCATTACGTTCCCCGTAGTAGGCCCAGCCGAGGATGGTCGAGTAGGCGAACATCACGATGGCGAGGGTGACGATCCAGTGGCCCCACTCTCCCGGAAGCCCGTGAGTGAACGCCTGGCCGGTCATCAGGGCCGGGTTCAGTTCACCGGTCGCGGCGTCGGCCTCATGCCAGACGCCGGTCGTGATGAGCACCAGGCCGGTGAAGGTCACCACGATGATGGTGTCGATGAACGTCTGCGTCATGGCGACCAGTCCACCCCGGGTCGGGTGGGAGGCCTGCGCCGCCGAGGCCGCGATCGCGGCCGAACCCATGCCGGACTCATTGGAAAAGATGCCGCGGGCAACACCCATCTGTACGGCGATGATGATCACCGACCCGGCGAAGCCACCGACGGCGGCGGTCCCGGTGAAGGCCTCGGTGAACACCTGGGCGAAGGCGGCGGGAACGGCCCCGATGTTGGCGATGAGGATGTACAGCGCGCCGAGGACGTAGAACACGATCATGATCGGCACGAACCCGGCGGTGACGCGACCCACCCACTTGATCCCGCCCAACAGCACCAGCATCGTGGCCACGGTGAGGACCCCACCGGTCACCCAGAGCGGCACATCGAAGGAACTCAGCACATTGTTCGCGATGGCGTTGCCCTGGGTCATGTTGCCGATGCCGAAGCTGGCCAGGACGGCGAAGATCGCGAACGCGACGGCGAGCACCTTACCGATGGGGTGCTTGATTCCGTGCTGGAGGTAATACTGCGGTCCGCCTGATTTCTCCCCGGCGGTGTCGGTCTTGCGGAAGCGAATTCCGAGGAAGGTCTCAGAGTACTTGGAGGCCATCCCCAGCAGACCGGTGACCCACATCCAGAACAGCGAGCCCGGACCGCCGACGGAAACGGCCGTCGCCACCCCGACGATATTCCCGGTGCCGACCGTCGCCGCCAGCGCCGTCGTCAAGGCCTGGAACTGGGAGATGTCACCCTCGGACCCCTTGTCGCGGCGGCGGAACAGCCCCAGGCTCAACGCCGCCCACAGTCGGACGAACTGAACCCCACCCAAGCGGATCGTCAGGTACAGACCGGTGCCCAGCAACAACGGAATGAGGAAGAACGGCCCCCAGACGATGCCGTCAAACCAACCCAGCCACTCCTCCAGCGCCTCCAGCATCAGGCACCCCTTTCCTCTCGCACGGTATTGCGGCACCCTAGTACGAGGAGCGGGCAGATTTGTTTCTGCGTGTTACGACAATGTCGAGAAATCACCGCCCGAAGCGTCATCCGCCCCACCACCACAGACAGGTCAGCCGTGCACGCGGGTGCCGCCGGTCGCGGCACGGGGACCGCCCCAACGACGCGGTCACCCACACGGGGACGGGCAGCGCCCCAGGGGGCACACGCGCCACGCTAGGGTGGCCCCCAGGATTGACCGGGTTGAGCTTCCCCTGGGTCCGCGACGGGCAGCGGATCCGCAGCACTGTGGTCAGTTGTCAGCCGGCGGGTCCGACCAGACGCGTCGCCGGGCGGCCGTCCCCTGCGCGCTCATCCGGTCGAGGATCGATGGAGGCCGGAGCTTCATGGACATCACGGTGCTGGGCAGGCACCGCTACGTGACCACTCCAGACCTGGGTCTGGCGACACTGCTGATCCACGTCGACCGGACCTCCCCGGCGGAGGCGGCACGGAAGGCGACAACCCTGGTCACCCAGGTCTCAAGTGATCTGACCAGCCTGACCCGCCTCAACGGTCCGGTGACCTGGCGGTCCGTCGACCCCCTGGTGACCTCGTCCTGGGCGGAATACCAGGAGGACGGCACCAGGCGCACCGTTCACCGCGCCTCGGCCCGGGTGCGGGCCCGGTTCCGCCATCACGCCGAACTCGCCTCATTCCTGGGGCGCTGGTCGTCCAACCGGGACGTTCAGGTGGCCGATGTCACCTGGGAACTATCCCCGGATCACCGGACCCAGCTCGACGAAGAGGCGCTGGCCAGTGCGGTCGCCGACGCCTACCGGCGCGCCCGGATCATTGCCGTCGCCACCGGTGCGACCGATGTCGAGGCCGAGGCGTTCTCCGATCCCGAACTCACCCACCAGGCGGTACCGCTGAGCCTGACCGAGGGCCCGGTGCGGACCATGAGCGAGGGCCCGGCGCCGATCCTGCCCGCGGAGGTGGAGGGCGTGGCCGTCATCCAGGGCCAGTTCCGGGCGGTTCGCGCCGTGCCGGAGCGCGAGGCCCACTCGGCCCCCCGACGAGCCGTCTGAGCCGGGGGCCGGGGATCAGCGGTCGGGATACTCCGACAGCCGGGCCACGTGCATCGTCAGGTAGGTGAGTTCGTCGTCGGTGACGTCGACGGCCAGTCTCAGCTCCAGCATCGCCTTGATGTGGATCGCGGTCTGGTAGGCATCCGGATAGGCGGACATGATCGCGTTCTGGATTCCGACGCTCTTGTCGTCGATCTGTTCACCGTCGTAGACCCGGACGAAGAAGTAGCGCAGGTGCGCGATGAACCGCGCGGCGTTGACGCCCTGCCGGTCGAAGGCCTGGCCCACGGACTGCTCGACCACATCGAAGACCTGCCGCAGCACCTCGGTCATCTGGTAGGTCGGGGCGAGATTGCCGGTGGCGAAACCGGCGTTGACCATGTGCATCGCCAAAGCCACCGATTCGTCGTCGGGCAACGGCTCGTCGAGCTGGGTGTTGACCCGGGTGAGCATGGCCTGGGCCGTGGCCAGTTCCTCCGGATAGAGGTGTGCCACCTCGGCCCGGAGCGGAAAATCGAGGGTGATGCCCTGGCGCTGCCGCTTGATGGCGAAGCTCAGGTGGTCGGCGACCGCGATCAGCAGCGACGATCCGACCGTCCTGGCGATCCGGCCCCGGGTGACGGCGAGCGCGTCGTCGGCCAGCGCCAGGTGCTCAGGCGGGATCTCGGCGACCAGCGCCGCGAACCCGGTGGGGTCCATGTCGTCGGCGGAGACGAACCGGCGAGCGATGCGATCGGGGTCAACAGCCTCACCGGGGCGCTTCTGGTACCCGACCCCACGCCCGGTCAGGACGACCTCGCCCTGGCCGGGTTCGGTGGCCAGGACGACATTGTTGTTGAAGACCCTCAGAATCTCCATGGCTCATCTCCATCAGACCACCGATCCCCCGAAGAAACGTCGGGGCACTCGTGGTCAGAGTGCCCCGACGTTTCCGGCCCCGGCTCAGTTCACAACGAAGCCCCGTTGCTGGCGATCACACCCGCGTAGAAGTCGAACGACTTCTTCTTGTACCGGGTGAGCGTACCGCTCCCGTCGTCGTTGCGATCGACGTAGATGAAGCCGTACCGCTTGCTGAGCTGAGCGGTGGACGCACTCACCACGTCGATCGGACCCCACCAGGTGTAGCCGAGCAGGTTGACCCCGTCCGCGACGGCCTCCCCCATCTGCACCAGGTGATCGCGCAGGTAGTTGATCCGGTAGTCGTCGACGACGGTGCTGCGGCCGTCGACCTCCACCAGCTCGTCCTTGGCTCCCAACCCGTTCTCCACGATGAACAGGGGCTTCTGCCACCGGTCCCAGTAGTCGTTGAGGATGATCCGCAGCCCGACCGGGTCGATCTGCCACCCCCATTCCGACGCCTCCAGGTGCGGGTTCGGGACGCCGCCCATGATGTTGCCCTCGCCCTTGACCTGCCGCGCCGGATCCGCCGTGGCACACATGCTCATGTAGTACGAGAACGACACGAAGTCGACCGTGTGCTTCAGCGTCTCCCGATCGTCGTCGGTGATCTCGAGTTCCACGCCGAGTTCACGCAGCTTCCGCAGGAAGTAGCCCGGATAGGCGCCCCGGCAGTGCACATCGCCGAAGGCGTAGTTGTCCTGCTCGGCGTGCTTGGCCTCCAGCACATCGGCCGGATCCGGGGACAGCGGGTAGAAGGGTGCCGCGATCAGCATGCACCCCACCTGCAGGTCGGGGTTGATCTGATGCGCAATCCGCGTCGCCGAGGCCGAGGCCACCAGCTCGTGGTGCATCGCCTGGTAGAGCTGCTGTGGACTCAGCTGATCCTTCGGCGTCCACACCCCCGAGAACAGCGGGAAGTGCAGCATCGAGTTGATCTCGTTGAAGGTCAGCCAGTACTTCACGCGGGTGCCGAAGCGTTCGAACAGCGTCCGGCAGTACCGCTCGTAGAAGCCGATCATCCGCCGGTCCGTCCAGCCGTCGTAGGTCTTGGCCAGATGGAGCGGTGTCTCGTAGTGGCTGATGGTCACCAGCGGTTCGATGCCGTACTTCTCCAGCTCGTCGAGCACCCGGTCGTAGAAGGCGAGACCTTCTTCGTTCGGGGTCTCCTCGTCCCCGAGCGGGAAGATCCGGCTCCAAGCGATCGAGAAGCGGAAGACCGTGAAGCCCAGCTCGGCGAACAGTGCGATGTCCTCGGCGTAGCGGTGGTAGAAGTCGATGCCCTCATGCTTGAGGTTCAGCGGCTCCGGCCCCTCACTGATCGGTCCGACGATGCCCCCCGGTGTGACGTCCTGAATGCTCAGGCCCTTGCCGGCGGTGAGGTATGCACCTTCATACTGGTTGGCGGCAACCGCACCGCCCCACAGGAACCCGTCAGGGAACGTGGCCATGGGTGAATCAGTCCCTTCTGTTGTCAGAGGGTGACGATCAGGGCCTGCGCGGCATCCGCGGAGACCTTCACGTCGCCCAGTTTGGCGGAGTTGGTGATCACGACGATCGTCGTGGGGTCATAGCCGGCGGCCTTGACGGCCTCGAGGTCGAAGGTGGCCAGAACATCCCCGGCCTCGACCCGCTGGCCCTTCTCGACCAGCGAGGTGAAGTGCTCCCCCTTCAGCTGGACGGTGTCGATGCCGATGTGGATGAGCACCTCGACACCTTCGTCGGTTTTGAGCCCGAAGGCGTGCTTGGAGGCCATGGTGACCGCGACCGTCCCGGAGACCGGTGCGCGCACCGTCCCGTCGGTGGTCCGGACGCCGAAGCCGACACCCATGGCACCGGAGGCGAAGACCTTGTCGTTGACCTCGTCGAGGGTGATGATGTCGCCGGCGACGGGCGAGGGGACGTGCACGATCTCGCCGGTGGCCCCGCCGGTCACCTCGGCAACGACCTCATCGGCCGGGGCGACCTCATCGGCCTCCTCGCGGGGCCCGAAGACCCAGGTGAGGGCGAAGGCGACCACGACCGCGACGCCGGTGCCGATCATCTGGAGCGCGAAGCTGCCGACCTCGAGGAAGGCCGGGATGGCCAGCACGGAGGGGAACACCATCGCCGTCGCGGCCGAACCACCGGCCGCGGAGATCGCGCCACCGATGGCGCCACCGACGATGCCGAAGTAGAACGGCTTCTTCAGCGGAAGGTTGACGCCGTAGATGGCGGGCTCGGTGATGCCGGCGAGGAAGCCGGACAGGGCGGCGGGGCCGGCGACCTCACGGCGCTTGGCGCTGCGGCTGCGGAACATGACCGCGAACGTGGCGGCGGCCTGGGCGAGCACGGCAGGCAGCAGCGGGCCGGTCAGCACGGAGAAGCCGAGCGTGCCGAGTTCGTTGATGATAATCGGGACGAAGCCCCAGTGCAGACCGAAGAGCACGAAGACCTGCCAGAAGCCACCCATGATGGCGCCACCGAGCCACGGCACGGCGGTGAAGATCACGTTCACACCGCTCGAGATGCCCACCGCGGCGTAGGTGGTGAGCGGTCCGACCGCGAGCAGGACCAGCGGAACCATCACCATCAGAGTGATCAGCGGCGTGGTGAAGTTGCGGATCGTCGAGGGGAGGACCTTGTTGAGGAACCGCTCGAGGTAGCCCTGAACCCACACGGCCACGATGATCGGGATCACCGAGCTGGCGTAGCTCATCATGACCACAGGGAGTCCCAGGAAGCTCACCGCGCCGGCGTCGGGGGCACCGAGCGCCACGATGCTCGGATAGACCAACGCACCGGCGATCGCCATCGAGGTGAACTGGGCGGCTTTGAACCGCTTGGCGGCGGTGATCGCCAACACCAGCGGCAGGAAGTATAACAGCGCATCGGAGGCGGCGTAGAGGATGGTGTAGGTGGTCGCCTCCCCGTCCATCCAGCCCAATGTGGTGAACAGGATGAGGAACGCCTTGAGCAGACCGGAGCCTGCCATCGTCCACAGCATGGGCGCGAAGATCGAGCTGATCATCGCGATGAACTGGTTGAACAGGCTGCCCTTGGGCGCCTCTTCGGCGTCATCGGGGTTGAGGGAGGTGATCTTGCCCATCTCAGCGTAGAGCAGGGGAACGTTGTTGCCGATGACGACCTGGAACTGGCCGCCGGCCTCCATCACGGTGATGACGCCGGGGAGCTTCTCCACCGCGGCCTTGTCAGCCTTGGCGTTGTCCTTCAGCTGCAGCCGGAGCCGCGTGGCGCAGTGGGTGTAGCTGGAGAGATTCTCCTCACCACCCACCTCTGTGAGAATCTTCGCGGCCAGTGCCGCGTAGTCGACCGATGCCATAGGTCCTCCTTGAACCCTTCCTTGCCCGGAAATTGAAAAAAAGACCTGAGCCACGCCGATAGCGACGTACCTCAGGTCTTGCCTCGTGTGAGTAACAACCCTGTGAGCATCTCTGCCCACGAGCAAGGTATCACGAATCACCGCCCGGAGGGAGGGGCCGGCCCCGCCCCGGCCGCGGATGACGCGTACGGAGGAGTCGGGTTGAATGGTCGGGTGCTGCTCGAATCCTCGGTCGCGCTGACCGGCGCCATCACCTCGTTGTTCTGGATCACCTCCGTCGCGCTGGTGTCCCCGATTCTGTCGCGTCTGCTGCGCGGGGCCGTCCCCGAGGTGGTCCTCATGCTCGTCCTCGGTGCGGTGATCGGACCGAGTGTCCTGGCGCTCGCCTCCACCGAGTCGGGCGTCGAACTGGTCCGGGAGATCGGGCTGGGGTTGTTGTTCCTGCTGGCGGGAGCAGAGCTCGACATCAAGACGATGCGCGGCTCGGTGGGCCGCAACGCCTGGCTGACCTGGCTGTTGTGTCTGGGAGCCGGGCTGGGCGTGGCCTGGCTGTTCATCCCCGATCCGACGATCAACACCGCACTGGTGCTGGCCCTGGCGGTCACCTCCACCGCGCTGGGGACCCTGCTGCCGATCCTCAAGGACCGCGGCACGCTCGGCACTCCGCTGGGCACTGCGGTGATGGCCCACGGGGCAGTGGGGGAACTTGGCCCGATCCTCGTCATGGCACTGCTGCTGGGGACGCGATCAACCCTGCTGTCAGCCCTCGTGCTGGTCGCCTTCTTCGCGGCTGCGCTCATCGTCGCTCTGCTTCCGCACCGGCTGGTGCGGCTGGTCCCCTGGCTGCGGTCGGCCATCTCTGACGGGGTTGACACCACCGCACAGACGGCGATGCGGATCGTCTTCTGGCTGCTGCTCGCCCTGATGGCGCTGGCCTCCGTGCTCGAGCTCGACGTGGTGCTGGGCGCCTTCGCCGCAGGCCTGCTGCTCCGCGCCCTGCGGCCCGAGAGCGCCGCCTACCTTGAGCGGCGCCTCGAGGCGATCGCGTTCAGTTTCTTCGTCCCGGTGTTCTTCGTCACCTCCGGAATGAACATCGATGTCACCGCCGTCGCGGCCGACCCGGCGCTGCTGGCGATCCTCGTGCTGATGATCCTGCTGCTCCGCGGTGGCATCGTCTGGGCGCGGGAGAGGTTCACCCCGACCGGCTCCGGGCTGACCGAGCCCGCCGATCAGCGCCGCCTGGGCCTCTACGCCGCCACCGGGCTCCCCATCATCGTCGCCGTCACCGAACTCGCCAC
>JBKEBV010000018.1:0-7594 GCA_047973315.1 Propioniciclava sp. | reverse complement strand
GGGCTGAACGGAAAATGGGTCAACAGGATCTCGAAGCCGCCGGTCGCCCACCGCTGCTGTTGTTTCGTGTACGCCTCGATGGTCTCCGGGGCATCCCCCACCGCCAGCGGCGTAGGGATATAAATGCTGCGCCATCCTCGCTCGTGCAGTGTCAACGAGGTCCAGACATCCTCGGACTTGGAGTGGGTGGCAAGGCCGCCGATATCCAAGACCGCGCTGCGTCGGTAGAGCACGTTCGTTCCCACGCTGAAGGCGGCATTGAAGGCATTTCGGCCCGGCTGGATGAACCGGTAGAACACCGTCTGCATGTACCCGGCGCCCCGGGAGATGATGTTGCGCATGTTCCCGTAGGTCTGCGGAGTCTGGACGAAGGCGACGTTGCCGTCGTGCATGAACGGCAAGGTCTCCTCCAGGAACTCAGGCCTGGGTACGAAATCTGCGTCGAGAATCACGAAGTACGCGCCCTTGGCAACGGTGAGGGCGTTGTTGATATTGCCTGCTTTGGCGCCGTGGTTGGTCAAGCGACGGACGTAGTCGCAACCGAGTTCTTCGGCCAGAGCCCGGACCTCGTCGGAGCGGCCGTCGTCGAGGATCCAGGTTGTATGCGCTCCGCGGATGGCCAGGGCAGCGACGACCGTCCGACGGATCACCTCCAGCGGTTCACCGTAGACGGTGATCAGGACGTCGACCGTGACAGGGCGGTCGTGCAGGTGCAGCGGCCACCGTGTCGGCTGGCCGCCGGCCCCCAACTCCTCGTTGAGGCCGGCGTCGTACAAGCGGAACTTGGTGGCATTGAACTCCCACGAGCGGGGGTTCGGAACGCCGGACAGCATGGTCCACATGGCCATGATGGCGTGGAACATCAGGACCATCTCGCAGACGATGACGACGGCCCACGGCAACAGGTCACCGCGGCTGGCGGGGTTGAGCAGGAACCAGCCGTAGGCGAGGATCCCGATGAGGGCGGCGACGGCGACCACGATGATGACCGGGGAGTAGAAGTTCCGGGTCGCGCGGCGGCGGCTGGCCGGATCGAACGAATCGGGTGAGGCCAGATCCGTCGCGTCAGCGGCCAGGGGTGTGGCTCGGGAACTGGTGGGGCGTGGTGGGGGCATGGTGTTCCTTCCAGTCGGGGGTGACTGGGAGCGACGTTGCTTCCGATGGCCAGAGGGGGTGTGGGAGTTGGGAGGTGAATGCGTCCACCACCAGTATGTGGGGGAGTCCGCCAGGGCGTCGACTGTTCCGCATCATGAGCAGAAACCACCGACGTTGCCCGAGCGCCACCTCATGGTGACGGCGTCCGTCAGGCCGACCGCTGCAACAGGGGCGAGAAGAACCGGTCGGCAAGTTCCACGGCCTCGGAGACGGTGAACACCTCGCGGCTGGAACGGTCGGCCGTGTGCCAAGCAGCTGCGATGGCATCGTCGCGCAGGAAGACCATATCGGTGCACAGGCTGTCCGAGCATGACGATGTCGGGTCAGCCGCTGCCCAGTCGATTCCGACCCTCACCTGCCGGACCTCGCCGGGGTTGGTGACGGTGGCGCCGTCCATGCCGATCTCTACCGCAGTGCCGGTGATCCGGCACCGCGAACTCACCTGCGCCGGGCGGCCGAACATGGGCGCGACGGCGAGCGCGTCCACCGAGCACATCGCATGGAGCCGGTATCCGTTGATGCGCACCGTGTGCTCCCGCATGCTGGTCGTGAACGGATATGCCCCGGTGGGGGCTCCGTCGGCACCGAAGGTGACCATGTCGAGCTCCCGCAGCATGCCGATGGCGTCATCGTCGCCGGGCAGGTACTGCTTCATCTCATCCAAGCGCACCATACGCCCTTCCTCGACGAAGGTCTCCAAGATCTTCCGGTGGAGGTCGGCCACCCCGGGCGGGCACTGGTCCTGCCGTGCCTTGAGGCCGAGAAGTGCGTTCAGCCGGTCCAGAGCCGCGTTCACTCGGATCTTCTGCTCTGTTGCCAGTTGCGCCATCTGCCTGATCTCCTCGGGGTTCTCCACCCGCGGGACCATCCGAACCGGCGGGTCCACGCACCATAGAACTAAATGAGAGTGATTCTCAACTAAGCGAGGTGACTGATCGGATGGGGTCGATGGTGTGGCGGCGCCCCGTTGCGCCGGGGCATGGGCTTGGGCCAATGCTCCGATTTCCTTGCCGCACAGCGCGATGTTCGCCTACGATAGGCACATCTGTGAGGATAACGTGCAACATTGTGCAGGATAGGAGTCTCTGTGCCATCCCCGATCACTTCAGCGGCCGACGCGGCCGAAGCGCTGGAAACCATGTGGCAGATCCGCCGATTCGAGGAGGCCGTCGATGACCTCTTCGCCCGCGGACTCATGCATGGCACCATGCATCTCTCCATCGGCCAGGAGGCCTCGGCCACCGGCGCCTGCATGGCGCTGCGGCCCGACGACGCCATCACCTCGACCCACCGGGGTCACGGCCACACCATCGGTAAAGGGGCCGATCTGACCCGGATGATGGCCGAACTGCTGGCCAAGGAGACCGGGTACTGCCGCGGTCGCGGCGGCTCGATGCACATCGCCGACGTGGCGACCGGAAACCTGGGCGCCAACGGCATCGTCGCGGGCGGCATCCCCATCGCCACCGGTGCCGCGCTGGCCTACAAAATGCGCGGGGAGGACCGCGTCGTCGCCTGCTTCTTCGGTGACGGCGCCTCCAACGAGGGCGCCTTCCACGAGGCGTTGAACCTGGCGGCCATCTGGGATCTGCCGGTCATCTTCATCTGCGAGAACAACAAGTACGGCATGTCCTTCTCCACCGAGAAGTCGGTCGCGATCGAGAACATCTCCGAGCGGGCCGCCGCCTACGGCTTCCCCGGCGTCACGGTCGACGGCAACGACATCGTCGCGGTCTACGAAGCGGTCAACGCCGCCGTCGAGCGGGCTCGTGCCGGTGAGGGGCCCACGCTGGTCGAGAACATCACCTACCGGTGGAAGGGCCACTCCAAGTCGGACAAGAACCTCTACCGGACCCGCGACGAGATCTCCGAGTGGCGCGACAAGGACCCCATCGTCGCCTTCGAGAACCGCGTCATCGAGTCGGGACTGCTGAGCGAGGACGAGGTCAAGGACGTCCGGGCCAAGGCACTCGACGCGGTGAAGAACGCCGTCCGGGAGGCGAACGCCGCCCCCGATGCCGACCCCGCTGACCTGACCGGCTCGGTCTACGCCGAGGCCTGAGAGGAACCACCCACCATGACTGAGAGCACCACCCCGGCCGACGGCGGCCGTGTCATCACCTACTCCGAGGCCGTGCGGGAGGCGATCGGACAGGCCATGGAGGCCGACGAGCGCGTCTTCATGCTCGGGGAGGACATCGGAGTCTACGGCGGCGCCTTCGGCGTCTCCGGTGACCTCTACCACCGCTTCGGCCCGGAGCGGATCCGGGACACCCCCATCTCCGAACTCGGGATCGTCGGCGCCGCGGTCGGAGCCGCGCTGGCCGGGATGCGCCCCATTGTCGAGATCCAGTTCTCCGATTTCACCAACCAGGCGATGGACCAGATCGTCAATCAGGCCGCGAAGATCCACTACATGCTCGGCGGCGCGGCCAACGTCCCGATGGTGCTGCGCGCCCCGCTGGGCTCGGGTACGGGCGCCGCCGCACAGCACTCCCAGAGCCTGGAGGCATGGTTCGCCCACGTGCCGGGCCTGAAGGTCGTCATGCCCGCTACCGCTGAGGACGCCAAGGGCCTCCTCCTGGCGGCGATCGACGACCCCAACCCGGTGCTCGTGCTGGAGCACAAGTTGCTCTACCGCACCTCGGGTCCGGTCGCGGAGGATCCCTTCCGGGTTCCGCTGGGACAGACGGCCGTTCGGCGTACCGGGCGCGATCTCACCATCGTCGCCACCGGCGTTGAGGTCTCCCGGTCGGTCGAGGCCGCCGAGCAGTTGTCGGCCGAGGGCATTGAGGCCTCGGTGCTCGACCCGCGCTCGCTCACCCCGTTGGACATCGACCCGATCCTCGCCGATGTCTCCCGCACCGGCCGGGTCCTCCTGGTTCAAGAGGCCCCCGGCCACGTCGGCTTCACCGCCGAGCTCGCCGCCCGGATCGCGGAATCACCTACGATCTACCGGCTGCTCGCGCCCATCCAGCGGTTGTCCGGTATGAACACCCCGATTCCCTACGCCCCGCAGCTGGAACGAGCGGTCGTGCCGCAGGTCGAGGACATCGTCGCCGCCGCGCGCAGCTTGGCCAAGGAGTTCTGATGGCACGCCTCGCGATCCGGATGCCCAAGATGTCGATGACGATGACTGAGGGCGAGATGGGCGAATGGCACGTCGACGTGGGCGATGAGATCGCCAACGGCGATGTGGTCTGCGATGTGCTCACCGACAAGGTCGACATGGAGGTGGAGAGCACCGTTGCCGGCACCCTGGTGGAGATCGTCCACCGCGACGGCATGGTTCCGGTCGGCGATCCGATCGCCTGGGTCGAGGGCGAGGACGACGGCGGTGGTTTCGGTGATCTGCTCACCGCGGACCCCGAGCCGGAGCCGGCCACCGCACCGGCGGAACCGGAGGCGTCATCCCCGGCACAAGTCGATGCCGGCGTGACCCCGGCCGAGGAATCCGGGGCAGCGCCGCAGGCGTCGGCCGAGGAGGGTCCCCTCCCCGCCATCCCGCGGGCCCGCGGGATGGCCCGTGAGCACGGCATCGACCTGGCCACGGTGACCCCCACCGGCCCGGACGGGCTGATCCGCGTGCCGGACGTCGAGGCCCACCTGGCTCCAGCCCCGGCGCCTGCCGCTCCCGCGGCTGCCCCCGCCGCGTCAGCTCCGGCTCGCGCGGGAGATCCGCGCCGTGCGGCGGTGCGCAAGGTGGTGGCCCGGGTGATGGAGCCCAGCGCTGCCGTCCCGCAGTTCACCGTCTGGCGGGAGCTCCATCTCGACGCCGCCGCGGCGATCAGGCGGGTGTCCTGGACGACGGTGCTGCTGCGTGCGTACGCCGCTGGCCTGCGTCAGGTGCCCGAACTGCTCGACCGCTGGGAGGGCGAGGCGGTTCCCAGCGGCGGTCCGCGGATCGCGCTGGCGGTCGCCACCGACCGGGGCCTGCTGGTACCGACCTTCACTGATCCCGATCTGATTCCTGCCGCCGACCTTGACGCCCAGGTGCGGGCCGTCGTCCGTGAGGCCCAGCAGGGCAGGATCGGTCCGGACCACCTGGCCCCCGCCAATGGGGCGCTGTCGAACCTCGGCGGCTCCGGTGTGGACCGGTTCCAGGCCCTGATCACGCCGCCCCAGGCCAGTGTGCTGTCGCTGGGCAGTGTCAAGCAGCGTCCGGTCGCCGTGCCGGGTGGTGTCGGCCTGGCCACCACGGTGCATGCCGGCCTCACCGTCGACCATCGGGTCGCTGACGGCGCTCACGCCGCTGATCTGCTGGAGGCCATGCACCGCGCACTCGGCAATGGGGTTGCCGGATAACGGGTCGTTGAGTACCCACCTCCCTGCCACCCCAGCGAGGCCCCGCCAGTCCCGGCGGGGCCTCGCTCCTTCCCCACCGACGACCGGCGAGATCAAGCCGCGCCCACGCGGGTGCTGGCGAAGGCGGCTGGCTCAGCTCACCGGGACTGCCGCCACCACTGCCAGGCGGCGGGAGGGACCAGGCTGGACACCACGGAGACGAACGCCGGACGACTCGTCCCCGGGCTCACCAGCGGCAACCGGATGACGGTGATCTCGCCGATCGTCCTCATCCGACGGACCTCACGCCAGTCCGCCGCCACGTCCACCCCCCGGGTTCGTAGCTGGAATCCGCGGGGGTTCCAGGAGGCCGTCACCGTGGTGGGCGTTCCTGTGGCCCGATGTCTGGCCCGAGCGCGGGTGAGCGTGACCGGCACGGTGATCGCGAGGAGGATTGCCAGGACGATCGGGACGGCGATGGCGAACCACGCAAGTTCTTGGCCGATGCCGACCACACGGGCCATGATGCCGAGCGCGATGAGGTACGCCAGGCCGGCGGCCCCACCAACGAGGGGGGCGATGGCGCGGAGCCCGGCGATCTGGATAGCGTCCACCTCCGCAGGGGTCACGTCCCGCTGGAAGGTGAGGGTTTCTGAGGGGGGTGAGGCCATGCTTCGATCATCTCACGGTAGCGTCAACGCCCAGCTCCACCTGAGACCGAATCCTCCGGTGGTCGTCGTGAGCGCACGCGACGGAGTGCGATGACAAGGCGATCCTCGCGATCCGCTGACGCGGGCGCACCGTGAGCGGATCACCACCGGCAGCGGGCCCGCACGGGGTCGCGCACGAGGAAATCGGTGGATTCGGGCTGAGGGCGCCCGCCACGCCAGCGAGGCTCGGCCGAGATCCGATGTCAACGCCGGCGACTCCAGGCCGGCGCCAGCGAGCGGTGGTCATCCTCGATGCCGACGGTGGCCCCTGCTTTTCTCCCGGTGTCCGTCCCGGTCGCGGTGTGAACCACGGGCGTCTGCGCGAGTGCGCCGTTGGCGGTCGCCAGGCTCGGCCTGCGCGCTCGGCGTGGCGCGCGTCGCCGCGGGTGATATCGCTCTTCGCGGTGCGGGATCTGCGGTGACGACGGCCGGAGGAGCGCTGGGAACCCGCACGCGCTGAGCACTCTTCCCGGTCGCCGAGACCTGAGAGGGCGACGGGGAGGGACTCCGGCGCTGGGGGTTCGCCGTCGAAGGAGTAGACGACGGAGCAGCCTGCATGCTGGCGCCGTCCTGGAGGGCTGCGGCGCCAACGGCAACCCATTCAGCAGATGAGCTGAGGTCTGCGACAACGGGGTCTCCAGCGGGTGGCTCATCGGAGGTTTCCGGCTGCGACCGGGGTGCCGGAGGGGGGGTCGCGCTCGCCGAGGGAGACAGCGACAGGTCGGGCGCCGGGGAGGAGTCCATCGGTGCCGGACCCAAGGGACTCGCCAACGGGCTGGGGTGATTGAACACCGTGAGGGACACGCCGGTGAGCGTGATCACCGAGACTGCTGTCGGCGCCAAGCGATAGCCGATCCAGGCGATGCGCCGGGGTTGGGCGCGTCGGGGACTCGCGGCCGCACGAACGCGTGGGGAGCCGCCGGCGGTCGGCATGGTGGGGAGACCGCGTTGGGGTGTGTACATCGGGAAGTCCTCTACCTGTCAGTAACTCGCGTTCTCCATCCTAGATCGCCGGGTGGGTCGACGCGATTGCGAACGTCCTCAGCACATGGCACGCTGCTCGTCTCATGCTTGATCCGCGCCGGGTCGCCTGGTGAGGGTGCGCGCATGGCGGCGTGGCCGCTGCAGGGGGTCCACTCGCCAGGGCGGGAGGATTTCCGGGCAGCCGTCGACCCGGTTCAGGCGAACGGTCCAGCGGTCGGTGGTGGGGTCGTGCCCGGGCTCGATGATGCCGTGGTGGTGCGGGCACACGAGCACGAGGTTGGTCAGGCTCGTGGTTCCACCAGCCCACCAGGGGGAATGTGATGGGCGTGGCAGGCTTCGGGCGCCTTCTCGCAACCCGGGAAGACGCAACCGCGATCGCGGGCGTGGAGCGCCGCGCGGATGGCCGGGGTGACAAGACGTTGTTCGCGCCCGACATCGAGGACCTCAGAGGGGCCGTTGAG
>JBKEBV010000012.1:0-19162 GCA_047973315.1 Propioniciclava sp. | reverse complement strand
GAACAGTGGGACGAGGCCACTGCGGTCCTGGAGGCGATCGCGGCCGAGTCGGGACTCACGGTGGTGGACGACCCGGGTGGCGCGGCCTACTACGGGCCGAAAATCTCGGTGCAGGCCCGAGACGCCATCGGCCGCACCTGGCAGATGTCGACGATCCAGTACGACTTCAACCAGCCTGAGCGCTTCGGCCTCAGCTACACCGCCTCCGACGGAACCCGCCAGCAGCCGGTGATGATCCACTCGGCCAAATTCGGGTCCATCGAGCGCTTCATGGGGGTGCTCATCGAGCACTATGCCGGAGCTTTCCCCGCCTGGTTGTCACCGGTTCAGGTCATCGCCCTGCCGGTTGCGGAGGCCGTCGTCGGATACCTGCAGGATCTGGCCGCCTCGCTGCGACAGCGCGGCATCCGCGTGGTCGTCGACGACTCCGACGACCGCTTCGGCAAGAAGATCCGCAATGCGGCGAAGGAGAAGGTCCCCTTCACGCTGATTGCCGGCGGCGATGATGTGGCAGCCGGTGCGGTGTCCTTCCGCTACCGCGACGGCAGTCAACGCAACGGAGTGCCGATCGCCGACGCGATCACCGAGATCGCCGACTGGATCAGCGCCCGACGCAATGACAACCCCACCGGGGAGGCTGGCACCCCATGACGACCGAGCGTCGCGAGGACTTCGCTGGAGCAGCCGATCCGTTCGACCGGCTGTGGACCCCCCATCGGATGGTCTACATCGGTGGCGAGAACAAGCCAGCGGACGCGTCCTCGGACGCCTGCCCGTTCTGCCGCGTTCGGGGCCGAAGCGACGAGGACGCTCTGATCGTCCATCGCGGTGACACGAGCTTCGTGGTGCTCAATCTCTACCCCTACAACCCCGGTCACCTGCTCGTGTGCCCCAACCGTCATGTGTCGGACTACACCGACCTGACCATCGAGGAGGCACACGAGTTGGGGGAGTTGACCGCCAGCTGCATGCGGGTGCTCCGCGCCGTGTCCGGACCCGATGGCTTCAACCTCGGCGTCAACCAAGGAGAGGTTGCCGGCGCTGGCATCGCCGCACACCTGCATCAGCATGTGGTTCCCCGTTGGCGGGGGGACGCCAACTTCCTCCCCGTGGTGGGCCGGACCAAAGCCGTGCCGCAGCTGCTGGCCGACACGCGCCACCGGCTCGCCGAGGCCTGGGCCGCCGCAGCGGGAACCTCATGAATCGCCTTGCTCCCCGAGATGCCCTGCCGCCCGGGCGACCGGACGCCTCAATGGACGTCCTCAACACGCTGCGGGAGGAGGCCCTCGAACCCGAATACCGCACGCATCGGCTGCACCGGCGGCGTCCCGGAATCATGGTGGCCGGTCTGGCGCTGGTGGGGGCCCTCTTCGGCCTGGCTGCTGCCTCCACGGTCAGAACTGCCCCGGCGGCGGAACAGGAGCGGGCCTCGCTGATCGCGCGCATCGAGGCGGCCGAAAGCGAATTGGGTGAGCGCCAGCAACAGGTGCAGACCCTGTTGGGAGAGAACGCCGAACTCGACGCAGCACTGGGCGGAACCCAGCCGGGTGATGCCTCGCGTGCGCAGACCTTGGCGATGGGCGCCGGTGCGGCCGCAGCCGCCGGTCCGGGCATCCGTATCACGCTGGCCGACGGCCCGAACGCGACGGTGACCGGGAGCGAGGTTGTTGACGCCGATCTACGGATGGCGGTCAACGGACTGTGGCAGGCCGGTGCGGAGGCGGTGAGCATCAACGGGCAACGGATCTCCGGACTGACCGCTATCCGCAACGCCGGGGACGCGATCACGGTCAACTACCGCTCTATCAGCCCGCCCTACCGTATCGAGGCCATCGGCGATCCTGACCGCCTGGCTGAACAATTTCCAACAACCCCGGGTGGCCAATGGCTGGTTGGTCTGGTCCAGCACTACGGCATCGCATGGGACATGAGCCGCGAGCGCGGACTGCGGGTCGGGGCGGCCACCGATCTCGACATCGAACACGCCGTGCGGCGGGGATAGGGGGAGCATGTACGCCATCATCGGGCTGATCATCGGAATCGCCCTGGGGATCTGGCTTCAGCCGACACTCCCGGCTTCGCTGCAGCCCTATCTGCCGATTGCCATTATCGCTGCCCTCGATGCGATCTTCGGGGGCTTCCGCTCCTATCTTGACCGGATCTTCGACGACAAGGTGTTCGTCGTATCGTTCATCTCCAACGTGCTCATCGCCGCGCTCATCGTCTGGGTCGGCGACCTGATCGGTGTGGGAGACCAACTCTCTACCGCAGTCGTGGTGGTGCTGGGGATCCGGATCTTCACCAACGCCGCGGCGATTCGCCGGAAGCTGTTCCATGCCTGAGCGGCCGTCTGAACCCGTCGGTTGGCGTGAGCTCGGCCGGGACTTGGCGCGACCGAGCCGCGGCCAGTTCATCGTCGCGGCGATCCTGGTGGTGTGTGGCCTGGCGTTGACGATGCAATTGCGGGAGGACTCCGAGGCGCGCTACAGCTCGCTGCGGCAGGAGGAACTGGTCGCCGTACTCGACGATGTCAGCGCCGAATCGCGCCGGCTCGAGGAGGAGATCAGGGCGCTCGAGTCGATCAGACGCCAGCTCGAGTCCGGCGTCAACGCCGAGGAGGTCGCCCGGGCCGAGGCGCAGCGGCGGCTCGCGTCGCTGGAACTACTGGCCGGGACAGTTCCCGTCGAGGGACCGGGGATCCGGGTCACCGTGCACGACCCGAAGAAGAAGGTCTCGACTGAGATCATCCTCAACGCGATCGAGGAACTGCGCGATGCCGGCGCTGAAGCCATCGAGATCAATGACACGGTGCGGGTGGTGGCCTCGACCTGGTTCGAGGTCGAGGACGGATCGCTGGTGGTGGGGGGGCAGTCGATCCCCGGGCCCTACCGGATCGAGGCGATCGGTGACGCGCGCACCCTCTCCGAGGCCGTGAGGTTCCGCGGTGGGCTGGTGAGCACGATCCAGGGTGAACGGGTGGGCGGCCTCGCCCAGGTGGTCGAGGTGAACGACCTCGTCATCGACACCGTCCACACCCCGGCCGTGCCCGAGTACGCCCGGCCCGGCTGAACCGCAGGCACCGGCATCGCTCAACCTCGGTTAAGGTTGGGGCGTCGCCGATGGTGGCATCGGTTGGCACGAGACAGCACCACGAGGAGGCGCCGGGTGTTCCCAGAGGATCTGCGTTATTCGGACAAGCATGTGTGGGTCCGAGTCGGCAACGGTGCAATCGTGCGGGTGGGCATCACCGCATATGCCGCCCAGGCTCTGGGCGATGTCGTCTATGCCTCCCTGCCCCAGGTGGGCGAGGTGGTCGCCGCCGCAGACGCCTGCGCGGAGGTTGAATCGACCAAGAGCGTCTCGGATGTGTACGCGCCCGTCTCCGGGGTGATCACCGCCGTCAACGAGCAGCTGGCCGAGAGTCCGGAAACCATCAACTCTGATCCTCACGGCGACGGCTGGTTGTTCGAACTCGACGCCTCCGATGCCGCCGAGATCGACGAGCTTCTCGACGCCGACGCCTACGCGGCTCTCACCGAGAGCTGAAACGCCGAATCTGGCCGCGTTTGATGGCCCGCCCGGGGCGCGGCCACTAGTCTGGGGGAGACCTCGGGGGGTACGAGAAGGAGGAACCATGACGACGTGTCCGCAGTGCGGCCGATCTCTGGGCGAAGCGGTCAACTTCTGCCCGAACTGTGGCGCGTCGCTCCGCGAGGGCTTCGGGGACACTACGCGCGTGATTCCGGTGCAGCCGGCCGAGGAGTCAGCCGTCGAGGTCACCGGAAGTCACCTCGATGCCCTCGGCGATGTTCCTGAGGGGGCGGGGGTGCTGCTGGTGGTGCGGGGCCCGAATCAGGGCGCCACGTTCGTTCTCGACCGGGACGTGGTCACGGCCGGACGACATCCGCAGAGCGACATCTTCCTCGACGACATCACCGTGTCCCGCCATCACGCCCGGGTCACCGAGCGGGGTGGGCACCGGTGGCTCGCCGACGAGAACAGCTTGAACGGAACGTATGTCAACCGGGCTCTCATCGACAGCGAGGTCGCGTTGCGGCCCAACGATGAGGTCCAGATCGGGAAGTTCCGGCTCGTCTACCTGGTGGCCGCGTCCGGATCGAGCTAGATGCCGGGGGGGACGCGCAGCATCGGTCAGGTCCTCAAGATCCTCCGGGAGGACTTTCCCGATGTGAGCATCAGCAAGATCCGGTTCCTCGAGGGGGAGGGGCTGGTGACCCCGGAGCGCGCACCGTCAGGGTACCGACGCTATTCCGAGGCCGACGTGTCCCGGTTGCGCTACATCTTGGACGTCCAGAAGAACCACTATCTTCCCCTGCGGGTCATCCGGGACAACCTCGCGGCGATGGATGCTGGCCAGGAGCCCCCCGACCCCGGGGCGCCGGCACCGGAGGAAGTGGTGGACCCGCCCTCGACGCAGGTGCTTCCGCCGGCCCGCGGGGCGACCGGGAGACGTCCCATTCACGTCACCCGCAAACAGCTGCTGCGGCTGTCCGGGCTCAGTGAGGCGCATCTGGCCGAGTTGGAGCGGCATGAGCTGGTGATGCCCCGCCGCGGGACCATCTACTACGGACGGGATGCGCTGACGATCGCAGTGGTGTCGCGGAAGCTCGAGCCCTACGGACTTGACGCCCGCCATCTGCGGGTCATCCGGCACGCCGCTGAGCGCGAGGCGGCGATTCTGGACCAGGCACTCGTCCCCCACGCCCAGCGAGGTGCTCAAGGTCGCCAGGCGGTTCAGGATCTGTCTCACCTGATGATGACCGCCCATGCGGCGCTGGTCCGATCCGCGCTGCGGAGCTCGCCATGATCGAACTGGTCCTCGGTGAGGTCAGGATGACCGATGTCGCCCGCGAACCCGTGCTGGTCCTGCGGGAGGCCGAGGGGGAGCGCGTGCTGCCGGTGTGGCTGTCGGCAGCGGCCGCGCATGCGGTCCTGGCCGGTACCGACATCGAGGAGACCGCGCCGGGGGCCCACGACCTCATCCTGGAGATCCTCGGCGTGCTCGACCGGACCCTCGACTCGGTCCGGATCGTCGGATTCGCTGCCGGCGTCTACCGCTGCGAAGCGGTCATCGGGTCAGCGGTGGTCTCGACCCGACTGTCGGACGGGGTGGCCCTGGCACTACGCCGCGGTGTCCCGATCCTCATCGATGCCGAACTCATGGACGCCGTGGCCGTGGTGGAGCGGCCACCCGAAGGGGGCAATCGCGGGACCGCCGATGCCCAGGTGGAGAAGTTCCGGGCCTTTCTCGACTCGATCAACCCCGACGACTTCGACGCCACCGGTCAGTAACCCGACCGCAGTCCGGGCGGCGGTCGCGGCCAACTCTGAGGTGGTCGTTGAGACTTCCGGGCCAGGGTCCGGGCCCTCCGGCGTGTCGGCGGGGAGGCGCAGACCGGCCCACTAGCGTCATACTGGTGTTGCGAGGCATATCAGGAGGAACGGTGAACCTACCGCAGTCCCAGGTCCCCCCGACGGCGGGCCAGCAGGATGCATTGTTCGAGGGTGACTTCGCCCCGCTTCCCGAAGATCTGGGATTCCGGGGGCCGGTGGCCTCCAACGCCGCCGGCGTGACCTATCGCCAGCTCGACTACTGGGCCCGAACCGGACTCGTCGTTCCTGAGGTCCGCTCCGCCGGAGGATCGGGCACGCAACGCCTCTACAGCTTCCGCGACATTCTGCTGCTGAAGGTCGTCAAACGTCTCCTCGACGCCGGGATCTCGCTGCAGCAGATCCGGATCGCGATCGACCATCTCCGTGCGCGGGGGGTGCAGGACCTGTCAGCGGTCACCCTGATCAGCGATGGTGTCTCGGTGTATGAGGCGGTCTCCGACGAGGAGGTCATCGACCTGGTGCGCGGCGGGCAGGGGATCTTCGCCATCGCGCTCGGGCGGGTCTGGCACGACCTCGAGGGCAGCCTCGCCGCGCTCCCGACTGAGCGCAACGAACCCGCCGCCACCCAGACCGATTCGTCCGACGAACTCGCGGCCCGCCGCCGCGCCCGTGACGTCGGCTGATGACTGCGGCGTCCTTTCTCGATCGGCATCTCGGCCCGACGGCCTCGGACCGGGAACACATGCTCGGGGTCCTCGGGCTCGCGTCGGTCGACGCGCTGGTCCAGGCCGCTGTGCCGGCATCGATCCGAACCGATGAACTCCTGTTCGCCGAGCCGGCCGTCTCCGAGGCAGAGATCCAGGCTGACCTGGGGCGCATGGCCGCCGCCAACGAGCCCGGTCGGGCGATGATCGGTCTGGGCTACCATGGCACGATCACGCCGGCGGTGATCCGGCGCACGATTCTGGAGAACCCGGCCTGGTACACCGCCTACACGCCTTACCAACCCGAGATCAGCCAAGGCCGTCTGGAGATGCTCCTCACCTTCCAGACCATGGTCGCCGACCTCACCGCTCTGCCCACGGCCGGCTCCTCCCTGCTTGACGAGGCCACCGCGGTGGCCGAGGCCGTCGCCGTGGCCCGCCGTCAGAACCGCGCGGGGACCGCGGTTGTGGTCGACAGCGGCGTGCTGCCGCCGTCAGTGGCGGTGCTCCGCACCCGGGCCCACGCGATGGGCATCGAGGTCCGCGTCGTCGACGACGTGACCGAAGCGCTCGCCGCCGGAGACGTCTTCGCCGTGGTGGTGCAGACCCCTGCCACCAACGGCCAGCTGGCCGGCACCGACGACCTCAGGGCACTCACCCGGGCCGCCCACGCCCAGAAGGCTCTGGTCATCGCCGCCGCTGATCTGCTGTCCCTCACCCTGCGGACGCCGCCGGGTGAGTGGGGGGCCGATATCGCCGTCGGCAGCACCCAACGTTTCGGAGTCCCGCTGTTCTACGGCGGTCCCCACGCCGGCTATATCGCGGTGCGCGCCGGAATGGAACGCCAGCTGCCCGGACGCCTGGTCGGCCTCTCCAAGGACCGCCTCGGCGCGGATGCGTTCCGGCTCGCACTGCAGACCCGCGAGCAACACATCCGCCGGGAACGCGCCACCTCGAACATCTGCACCTCCCAGGTGCTGCTGGCGGTGGCGGCGGCCGCCTACGCCGTTCACCACGGTCCGGACGGACTGCGCGCGATCGCGCAGCAGATCGCCCGGAACGCCGGACGCCTCGCCGCTGCGATCAGTGCGGCTGGACATGAGGTTCTCTCGGCTCCGTTCTTCGACACCGTGACGGTGAGAACCCGGCAGGCCGGCCGCGCCGCCGAGGTGGTGCGCACCGCGCGGGAGGCGGGAGTCCACCTCAGGTTGGTCGACGCCGACACGGTCGGCATCAGTGTCGGGGAGGACGCCACCGGGGCCGACCTCGCCGCCGTCGCGCAGGCCTTCGGTGGACGACTCACCGATGCGGTGGTCGGGGCGTCGGTCGAGCCGGAACGGACCTCGGCCTACCTCACTCATCCGGTGTTCCACTCCTACCGCAGCGAGACCGAACTGCTCCGCTACCTGCGGGCACTGGCCGATCGGGACTTCGCTCTCGACCGCGGCATGATTCCGTTGGGCTCCTGCACCATGAAGCTGAACCCTGCCGCCGCGATGGAACCCATCAGCTATCCCGGCTTCGCCAACCTTCATCCCTTCGTGCCGACCGATGCTGCGCTCGGGTACGCCGAACTCATCGAGAGGCTCGAGACCCAGTTGACCACCATCACCGGCTACGACCGGGTGAGCCTGCAGCCGAACGCCGGCAGTCAGGGTGAGTTCGCCGGTCTCCTGGCGGTGAGCGCCTACCACCGCTCGCGCGGGGAGCAAGGCCGGCGTACCTGCCTGATTCCCGCCTCGGCGCATGGCACCAATGCGGCCTCGGCCGCGATGGCCGGTCTCGATGTCGTGGTGGTCGCCACGGCCGCGGACGGCTCGGTCGATCATGACGACCTCCGCGCCAAGATTGCCGCGCATGCCGATGACCTGGCGGTGCTGATGATCACCTATCCCTCCACCCACGGTGTCTATGAGGCTGAGGTGGTGGAGTCCTGTGCGCTGGTCCATGACGTCGGCGGTCAGGTCTACGTCGACGGAGCCAACCTCAACGCGCTGCTGGGCCTGGCCCGGCCGGGTCGGTTCGGCGCCGATGTGAGCCACCTCAACCTGCACAAGACATTCGCGATCCCGCACGGAGGTGGCGGCCCGGGCGTCGGTCCGGTGGCCGTGCGTGAGCATCTCGCGCCGTTCCTGCCCAACCACCCGCTGGTACCCGAGGCAGGTCCGACCACCTCGCCCGGCCCGGTGGCTGGTGCCCCTTGGGGTTCGGCGGGGATCCTCCCCATCAGCTACGCCTTCATCGCGCTGCTGTCCTCGGATCTGCGGCTGGCGTCGGAGACGGCGGTGCTGTCGGCCAACTACCTCGCCCGGCGACTCGGCGAGCGTTATCCGGTGCTCTACTCCGGTGAGGGTGGTTGGGTCGCCCACGAGTGCCTGCTCGACCTGCGCCCGCTGACCAAGGAGACCGGAATCACCGTCGATGACGTGGCCAAGCGACTCATCGACTACGGTTTTCATGCGCCCACGATGAGCTTTCCGGTGTCCGGGACGCTGATGGTAGAGCCCACCGAGTCGGAGTCGCTGGCTGAGCTCGACCGGTTCATCGACGCAATGGTTGCGATTGCCGACGAGGTGGCAGCGGTGGCCTCCGGGGTGTGGCCGGCGCACGACAATCCGCTCGTCAACGCGCCCCATCCGGTCGCTGAGATCGCCGGGGACATCTGGGACCACCCCTATCCACGCAGCCTCGCGGCCTTCCCCGGTGGGCACACCCGTGGGCCGGTCTCGACCGGAGCGCAGGAGAAGTACTTCCCGGCGGTCGCGCGCATCGACGGCGCGTGGGGTGACCGGAACCTGGTGTGCTCCTGCCCGCCGGTGACGGCCTACGAGGCGTGATCCGGCTCCGGCGGGTCGTTCTCGTAGGGTGAGCATCATGCACTGGGTCACGACTGCGATGAGACAACCGGTCATCGCCCACTGGATCCGTGCCGCTGAACGGTTCAACGGTCGGCTCGGCCGCCAGTTCGCGGCGGCGATCACCTACTTCTCGGTGTTGTCGATGGTTCCGATCCTGATGGTCGCCTTCGCCGGCGTCGGTCTCACCGTGACCGTCATCAACCCGGCACTGCTCGAGGGACTCAAGGACTCGATCGCCAGCGTCCTTCCCACCGACTCCGACCTGGGCCGACAGATCAACGCGTTGGTCGATGATGCGTTCCGTAGCTGGCAGACCGTTGGAGCGGTGGGCCTTCCCTCAGCATTGTGGACCGGCAGTGTGTGGGTAAAGAACGTCCGGGCTGCCGTCCGGGCGCAGATCAGGGACGACTTCGACGATCAGGAGAAGGACACCATCGTCGTGGCCACGGTGAAGAACGTGGCGACGCTCATCGGGTTCGTGAGCCTGTTGGGGGCCACCACGGCGATGTCGAGCGTCGCGGTGGCGCTGCGGCATCAGCTCGCGGTCTGGTTCCCCGATGCTGCGGCGTGGGTCGGCTCGGCCGGCTACACCGCGATCACCTTGGTGGGTACGTTCGCGGGCGGGTTCGGGCTCTTCTGTTTCATCTTCTGGCTGCTGCCAGCACCGCGGATCACCGGGATACCGCTGGTCAAAGCCGGCATCATGGGCGCGGTCGGCATGGCCGCACTGCAGTATCTCGCCGGTCTGCTGGTCGGTGTGTTCCGGAACAACGCGGCGGCGGCCGTCTTCGGCAACTCCATTGTCCTGATCCTCTTCTTCAATGTCCTCGCCACCCTGATCCTGATCGTGGCGGCCTGGCTGGGCACCATCGAGATCCCGCAGCCGACCGCGATCGAGGAGGCCGCCGCCATGCCGCACCACCCGACGACCTATGCCAGCAAGCTGATCGCAGCGCGGCTGGCCGCCGACAACACCCGGGCGGACACGGTGCCCACCCCGGTGGCGGTGAACGCCACCCGGGTGGGGGTGGGCCTCGGTGCGGCCGGGATGGCGCTGCTGGCAGGCGTCGCCGCGGTGATCGGTGGTCGGCGGGGAAAATAGCGTGCTCACCGGCTACGGTGGCGCGCATGGGACGGGGAAGCGTGGCCAGGAATGCGCGGCCCGCTCGGCGTGGACCTACCGCCGTCGAGATCGTTCACCAGCCTCGTCGCGTGATGGCGTGCCGCCGTCGCGGACGCCGGAGCCTTGGCGTGTTGGTCGCCGCCCTCGCGACGGTCGTGGCGGCGTGCGGACAGGCTCCTGCGCCCCCGCCGTCACTCAGGCCTGAGGCCACGCTCGCGTGGGGCCCCACGGCCACCCAGTGGGACGAGGCGCTTGCTGATGCGGAGGCGCTGACCGATGCCGAGGCGTCCGCGCTCGTGGTCATGCCGGGCTTCGCGGGCACCTCTCCGGAGGACCTCGACAGACTCCTTCACGCCGGTTACGGAGGGGTCCTGCTGCAGGGCGGGTCGCTCGTCGATGAAGAAACCGTGACGGCCCTCACCCGCGCGGCGCGTGCACGCTCCGGGAGCGACAGAGGCACGCTGGTGGCCCTCGACCAGGAGGGTGGGAACGTCGACGGCCTCGGTGGCGTGCTGCCGAGCCTGCCGTCGTTCATGGCGGCCGGTGCTGCCGGCGACCCGCAGACCGTGAGCGACACCTTCGGTGCGATGGGCCTGCGGATGGTCGACCTCGGGTTCACCCTGGACTTTGCGCCGGTCGCCGATGTGACCATTGGTCCCCAGGACCCGACCATCGCCTCACGCGCCGCCTCAGACGACCCGGGCCGGGTCACCGAGGCGGTCCTGGCCGCCTCTGCCGGGCTCTCCGCGGCTGGTGTCGTGCCGGTGGTCAAGCACTTCCCGGGTCACGGGTCGGTGATGACCGACTCGCATCTCGGGCTCCCGGTGCAGGAGGCGGCGGTGGCGGAGTTGGCCGAACGTGATCTCGTTCCCTTCGTGGCGGCGATTGATGCCGGTGCCCCGGCGGTCATGATGGGACACATCGTGGTGCCGGAGTGGTCGGATGAGCCGGCCACGCTGGCACCGGCGGCGTATGCGTACCTGCGCGACGAGCTGGGCTTCGACGGGCTCGTCGTCACCGACGCGCTCACCATGGCTGCGGCCGCGGATGGGCGCGGCCCCGGCGAGATCGCTGTGCTCGCGCTCGCGGCAGGCGCGGATGTGTTGCTGGCGCCTGCGGACCCGTCCGCGGCTGTCGATGGCGTGGCTGCGGCGGTGGGCTCCGGGACCGTGCCGCGCGAGCGGCTCACCGAGGCTGCGGCGCGCGTGATCCTCCTCGCGCGGTGGCAGCAGCAGCTCGTTTCCGAGGCGACGGCGCGGCCGGACCCTGACGGCTATGCGCTGCGTCTGGCGGCTGCCGGGCTCACGGTCGCCGCCGCGGACTGCGCCTTGGCCCCGCTGACCGAGGCCGCCCACGTCACCGGCGGTTTCGCCTGGGAGCGGCATTTCTTGAGCCAGGAGCTTGGCTCACGCGGCATCGAGATCAGCCCGGCCGGTACCCGGGTCCATCTCTCGCAGGGGTTGTCCGGGGCCTCCAGCGCCGATGTGGTCGTCGCGGTCGATGCGCCCTGGTGGCTCGAGACGGTGAGCGCCGACACCTATCTGGGGCTCTACGGTCGTTCGCGAGACTCCTATGTGGCGCTCGCCGAGGTGCTGACAGGGCGGGCTGATGCGCCGGGAACCTGGCCGGTCGATCTCAGCCTCCCCTATGAGGTGTGCGCGGCCTCGTAGGCCGCAGCCACCTTGGCGTGGGGCCGGGGTCACCGAGGCCGGGCGCGGGCCTGCTCGGCATCGACGTCGGCGCGCTGGAATTGTGCCACGAGCGGTGAGGCGGTGTTGAGCCGCGCGGCGGCGCTCGCCAGCAGCAGCGCATCGGTCGGCGTTCTGCCCTCGAGTAGCCCGACGGCCAGCCCGGCGAGGAAACAGTCCCCGCTGCCCACGGCAAAGCCGCGTGCCACCGGGGTGGCGGGAACGTTGATCCTTGTCCCATCCTCCAGGCAGGCGAGTGCCCCGCGGGCCCCGAGGGTCACCACGGCGTTGCGGGCACCAGCCCGGCGCATCTCTCGGCACAGCGAAGCCGGGTCGGGCCTCGCGGGACCCTCACCGAGGACCTCTCGTGCCTCGGCCTCGTTGACCTTGACCCAGGTTGCTCCTGCGGCCAACCCCGCCCGGAGCGCCTCCCGGCTGGTGTCGAGCAGGACCGGGACTCCGGCGTCGGCGCACAGCACCACCAGCGCGGCCAGTTCCTCAGCTCCCAGCGTGGCCGGGAAGGAACCCGACAGCGCGACCGCGCCGGGCCGGTCAGTGGCCAGAGTCTCAGCCACCACGGCGGACAGCTGCTGCCAGTCGGCGCTGCGAACCCCGGTGGCCGGCTCGTCGATCTCGGTCATGGTGCTGGTCGCGGTGTCGATGAGGCACGTGCACCAGCGGGTTTCGGTCGCGGCCGGTACCCAGCGGTGATCGAGACCGGCCTGGGCGCATCCGCGAGTGATGGCCGCTGCGGTGAGGCCACCGGTGATGCCGACCACCGTGGCTCGGGCACCGAGTGCCTGGGCGGCCAGCGCCACGTGCACCCCCTTGCCACCAGGGGTGACCTCGGTCCGGGTCGCCCGCATGATTCCTCCCGGGGACAGCGCCTCGAGCCACAGGTACCGTTCGGCGGCGGGGGCGAGGGCCACAACCAGCAGATACGGAGCTCCCATGGTCAGCCTTCCCACGCGGGCAGCCGGGTGATCGGGGAGGTCATCGGGCCGTGGTGCGCCACCGACTCGCCGGCGGCCCGGCACGCGTACCTCGTGGCCGCCACCGGGTCCTGACCGGCGAGAAGGGCGGCGACAGCGGCTGCGGCGAAAATATCGCCGGCGCCGTCAGGATCGACCTGGTCCACCGCGATTGCGGGCACCTGATGCCAGGTCATTCCCTGGAGCACCTGCGCGCCGGCGGCACCCTGCTTGTCGAAGACCGTGACTCCCTGATCGGCCAGATCGAGCGCATCCACTCCGAGCGCATCGAGTTCGCCCGTCGAGGCGAACACGACCCGGGCCCGGGGAAGGTGCCGTCGCAACGTGGTGATCAGGTCGTCATCGAAGGCCTCGGGGCGGACGTTGGGATCGATGGACACCGGGATTCCCCGCTCGTGTGCCGCTTCCAGCGCCGTCTCGGCCGCCGTGGCGGTGGTTCCGCCGAAAGCGAGGGTCGATCCGGAGATGTGCAGCCAGTCTGCACCTGCGAGCAGCGGGCCGACGCGTTCGGGGGGATAGTTCAGCGCCGCGGTGGCCGCCAGGTAGAAGATGAAGCTGCGCGAGCCGTCCTCGTGGTACCGGACGAACGCCGACGCGGTGGGGCGATCGGGATCGGTGTGGGCCAGTGCGACCTCGACCCCGGCCTCAGCCAGCGTGGAGGTCATCAGCTCGCCGAAGTCATCCCTGCCCGTTCCCATGCCGATGCGGACTCGGCAGCCGGCGCGTGCGGCTGCGTGCGCGAAGATACACGGGGCGCCGCTGGCGAAGGGGCCGAGATAGCCGGGGCCCTGCGCCGGGTGGCGCATCAGGGCGACGATGGCCTCGCCCAGGGTCACCACCAGCGGGGCGGGGGGAGTCGGCCGCCTGCTGCTCATCGTGCACGCTCCACCCGGGAGGCGGCGGCGAGTGCCTCGGTCAGGGTCAGCAGCGGCAGCTCGCTGACGGGGGCGAGGTTGTGTCTGCTCCATGGGGCCAGCGTGATGATCGCCTGCGCTCCGGTGGCGGCGAGTTCGTCGTAGCGGGCCCGGGCGAGCGTGGCGGCCACCCTCGGATCCGGATAGCCGAACATCGGCCCGTCCTCGCGGGCATGACGACCGCTGCTCGGCGCCTCGAGGACCGGGTACCCCGCCGCACGGAGAAGGGATCTGACCGCCGCGTGCACGCCGAGGTCGCCGGCCAGCAGCCCGACATCGTTCACCACCACCGGACCCGGCGATGGCAATCCCTCCACGAGGGGTGCTGCTCCCGGGTCAGCTTGCGCCAGATACTCGGCCACGTGGGCGACCGGGGGAGTGGCATCACCCCACAGGAACCGGGAGGCGTAACAGACGGCCGGATCGTCGCTTACCAGCGGTGTGGCCGACCACGGAGCGAGGAGGGCCTGTGCTGCGGCGATCAGCTCCTCCCGCTCGGCGGCCAGCCCGGCGAAATGCTCCAGGGTCCCGGCGCTGGCCAGTCGCACCAGCCCGACGCGGGCACCGTCGCCGGCCAGGTGGTCCACCAGGTTCCGCGTGCCGGTCTCATCGCGTGATCCGGTGAGGGCATCGACCACGACGATGCAGTCGTAGCTGCCGTTCAAGGCAGCAGTGGGGGTCCGGTTGGCCCGCGCCGCCCGGAGTGCTGCCACCGGAACCGGGATGTGACCGCTGGCGGTGATGGCGCTGCTGCGCGCCTCGCGGAGCCAGTCGCGGGGATCCTGGCTGCCGTCCAGGATGATGCAGGCCCGCTGCTGGGAACCTTGGTCGAGCGCCATGAAGAGCGCGTCGGTCAGCTGCGCATTGGGCGGTCCGGACCGTACGGCCGCGGCGAGCCGGGAGATGACCAGCTCCTGACGTCCGCTGGCCAGGACATCGGCGCTGGCGTACATGCACTGGTCATGACAGCCGATACAGGCCGACAGGCTGCGCTCGGCCGGATCGGACATCTCAGGAAAGCCCACGGTGCACCACCTTGTCGCCAGGATTCATCAGATTCAACGGATCGATGCTCGCCTTGATCCCCCGCCACAGGTCAACGCCGGTACGGCCCCACTCGGCGCTCATCAGGGCGGACTTGCTGATGCCTACGCCGTGGTGGTGAGTGATGGAGCCTCCGGTCGCCCGACACGCCTCCAGTGCGGCCCGCACCAAGGAGTCGTAGACGGCGTCGATCTGCTCCGGGGCAGCGCCATGGACGTGGAAGATCATGTAGAGGTTCGCACCCGTGTCATAGAAGTGGGAGGCGTGTCCGAACACCTCGATCCCCACTCCGGCGATTCGCGCCGTCTCGCGCAGCGCCGCAGACATGGCGGTGTAGGTGTTCGGAAGGCCGGCATAGGTGTTGACCACCTCGAGGGCGTCGGCAACGCCGTCGCGCTGTTGCAGGGTACGGACCAGTCCCGCGGTGCTGAAGCGGTTGATCCCCCAGGCCTCACCGACGGCCTGTCCCAACGGCGTCCCGGAGCTCCGAACAGCACCGGCGGCCGCACGGTCGAGCGTCAGCCGCACGAGGTCGGGGTCACCCTCGGCCCGGATGAGCACCACGCACTGGCCCGGGGGCAGTCCCAGGTCGGGGAACTGATGGGCCACCTCGACAGGGTCGTAGAGCCGCACCACCGACGGCCGGTAGCCGGCCTGGAGCAGGGTGCGGCCCAGCGCGAGGCCGGACTCCAGATCCGGGAATGCCCAGCTCGCGTGCTCCACGGTGGCCGGGAGAGCGAAGACCTTCAGCGTCGCCCGAGTGATGATGCCGAGGGTTCCCTCAGCGCCGAGGAAGAGCCGGTTCAGATCCGGGCCCGCTGCGGAGGTCGGCCCAATTACGGTGTCCAGCACCTCGCCGGAGGGGAGGACCACCTCCAGGCCCTGAACGAGATCGTCGATCTTGCCGTAGCGAGTCGAGAAGACCCCGGCACCGCGATGGGCTACCCAGCCGCCCACCGTGCTCGACCCCACCGACTGGGGTGAATGCCCACAGGTGAAGCCAGCGCCGTTGAGTGCCCACTCAAGTTCGGTGCCGAGCATGCCGGCGCCAACGGTGGCCAGGCCGGAGACCGGGTCGAGGGATTCGATGCGGTTGAGCAGTTTGGTGTCGATGACGATTCCGCCCTCGGTGGCCAGCGCGCTCCCGCAGATCCCCGAGCCGCCTCCGTAGGCGACCACCGGGATGCCGAGGCGGCCGCAGGCGCGGACGGTCTCGACCACCTCGGCGACGGTCCGCGGCCGGACGACGCCGTCGGGACGGCCCAGGGGAGGGGAGCCAGCCACCTCGGCCTTGACCGCCACCGGGTAGGCGTCGCGAGCGTAGGCCTGGCGGGCGAGCGGCGACCGGTCGAGCCCGATATCCCCGAGCGCGTCGGTGAGCGCCTCGAGCGCGCCCGCGGAGGTGGTCACAGCCCCGCTCCAGCGAGAGCCTCGTCCACCCCGGCGCCGGCGTGCACCACCGCACGGATGGCGGCCATGGCCTTGGCCGGATCACCGGAGGTGTAGACGCGGCGTCCGGCCATCACGCCACGGGCGCCAGCATCGACGGCATCGCGGAACAGGGTGAGTGTGCTCCGCAGGTCTCCGCCGTCGGCACCCCCGGCAAGCAGCACCGGAGCCGTGGCCCCGGCCACCGCCGCCGCGAAGACGTCCGCGTCGCCCGGCCAGACGCACTTGACAGCGTCCGCGCCCAGTTCCGCGGCAAGGCGGCAGTACCAGCTGACGACCTCGACCGAGGCCGCAGTGGCGCTGTCGACCCGCTCCTGGGCTGAGCGGGGCTCGATGATGCACAGCAGCCCGAAACGGTCACAGGCCTCCGCCAGGGCGGCGTTGCGCTCGATCTCGGCCCGCTCCAGACAGACATCGTCCTGGCCCACGTAGAGGAAGGTCATCACCGCGACCGCACCGGCCGCCGCGCAGGCCTCGATGCTGGCGATCTGGGCGGAGGTGACCTGGCTTCCCGTCGGTTCGTAGCGGCCGCGGCCGGAGTTCTTCCAGTCGACCTCGATGACGAGTTCGGGCCGGTCACGGCCCACCACGTGGCGCTCGAACTGGGGAAGCATCCCCGGAGACAGCATGATCGCGTCGGCTGCGGCGACGCTGCCGAGGGTCGTGGTGATCTCCTCGGCGGTGGCCAGACCGGGCAACGGCCCGCGGAGCACACCGTGGGAGGCGGCGACCACGATCGTCCTGCCCGAGGTCGGGTCGAACAGTCGCCCGTGGTTGATGAGCTTGCCTGTTCTGGAGTCCATGGCTTGGATCGCTTTCTGTGAGTGTGGCGTTCGGTGGATCCGGGCGCTGCTCAGCCCTTGATGGAGCCTGCGGCCAGGCCGGCGACAAGGTACTTCTGCAACCACCAGAAGATGAGGAAGACGGGAAGGGTGAGCAGAACGGCTGCCGCCATCAGGCCGCCCCAGTTGGTGGTGTGCTCGCCGATGAACCCGAGGATCCCGACGGTGAAGGTCGACTTGTCCTTCGACGAGATGAAGGTGAGGGCGAGCAGGAGCTCCTGCCACGCGTTGAAGAAGGTGTACATAGCGGTGGCGACGAGCCCGGGTAAGGCGATCGGGAGGATGACCTTCCGGAAGGCCTGCATCCGGGTGCAGTTGTCGATCATGGCCGCCTCGACCAGTTCGAGGGGAAGCTGACGGAAGAACCCGGTGAGCAACCAGACCGCGACTGGTGCGGAGAAGCTCACGTAGGCGATCGACAGTCCGATCAACGAATTCAGCGCGCCGACCTCGGCGGCCAGTTGGTAGAGCGGGAGGACGATCACCGCTGCCGGCACCATCTGGGTCACCAGGATCACCCCGACGACCACCTGTCTGCCGCGGAACCGGAAGGAGCTCAGCGCATAGGCTGCGTAGAGCGCCACGGCGAAGCTGAACACGGTGGTGAGGGTGCTCACGATCAGGCTGTTCAGGAAGAACCGGGGGAAGTCGGTGGATCCCAGGGCGACGAAGTTGTCCAGGGTCGGCTCAGCGGGGAGGAAGTCCGGTGGAATACTGAACCATTCCGCCTGGTGCTTGAACGCGGTCGAGACCATCCACAGCAGCGGCGCCCCGAAGAAGGCGAACACCACCAGGGCGCCGGCGTAGACGCCGGTGCTTCGCATGATGCGGCGGCGGCGAGGGTTCATCGCTGATCACCGCCGCGGAGCTGGCGCAGGTAGATGATCGTGAAGAGCCCCATGATGAGCATCGTGACGACGGCGAACGCGCTTGACCGACCGTAGTCGACATCGGTGAAGGCGAGCTTGTAGATGTAGGTGGGAGCGATCTCGGTCGCGCTGCTCGGCCCGCCACCGGTCATCACGAAGACCAGGTCGAAGTAGTTGAAGGTCCAGATCAGGGTGAGGAGCACCGTGGTCTGGATCACTGGCATCAAGGAGGGAAGGGTCACCGCGCGGAAGGTCTGCCAGGCGCCGGCCCCATCGAGCGCGGCGGCCTCCATCAGCTCCATCGGGCGCGCCTGCAGCGCGGCCAGGTACATCAGGATGGACAACGGGGTTCCCTTCCAGACGGCCGCGACGATGATCGCGAACAGGGCCAGGCGTTCATCCGAGAGCGGAGCAAAGCCGCCGCCGCTGGACAGGCCGAGGGCGCCCATCGTCAGATTGACCAGCCCGAGGTAGGGGTCGTACATGAACTTCCACAGGATGCCGGCGAGCACGCCGGGCATCGCCCACGGCACCACGACCAGGATCCGGAGCAGCCGACGACCGACAAAGCGCTGGTTGAGCAGCAGGGCGATCGCGATACCGACCACGGTCTGCAGAACGACAGTGGTCAGCGTCCACACCACCGATTGCCGGGCCACCTTCCAGAACTCCGGGGAGGCGATCAACGACTGATAGTTGGCCAGGCCGACGAAGATCGGTTCGGGCGAGATGAAGGTGCTCTCGAAGCCGCTCATCCAGATTGTCCGCACCAGGGGATAGCCGAGGACGAGCGCCAGCGTCACCAGCAGCGGAGTGACCATCAGCCAAGCGAGCCGGGCGTCCCGGCGTTCCATCGGGGAGTGCCGAAGGCCGCCCCCGGCCGGGCGTCGGGTGCCCGACCGGGAGGTGAGGGTGCCAGCGGTCATGCCGGTCAGCCGTTCGCCTGCTCGATCTGGCTCTGCATATCGGCCAGGACGGTCGCGACGTCCTCGCCCTGAAGCATCCGTTGCACCCCGTCCTGCTGGATATCGGAGATCTTCGGGTACACCGGGGTCTTGGGACGGGGCATCCCGGTCTCGGACACCTGCGCCAGGACCTCCGGGTATTTGCGGCTGGCGAGGTAGACCTCTGCCGCCGGGATGTAGGCGGGG
Source organism: Propioniciclava sp. (assembly GCA_047973315.1). Lineage (GTDB taxonomy): Bacteria > Actinomycetota > Actinomycetes > Propionibacteriales > Propionibacteriaceae > Propioniciclava. The sequence goes on along the minus strand of JBKEBV010000012.1, from coordinate 173 downwards.
GTGTTGGCTGCCACCGCCACCTGGGTGTCGCCATCGGTGGTGATGAACTCGCTGAACGCGAAGGCTGCCTGCTGGTTGGGGGAATTCGCGCTCACGGCGAGGTTCCAGCCGCCCGTGGCGCCGTGGAAAGTGTCACCGGCGTTGGGCACCGGCGGTACGGCGATCTTCCAGTC
>JBKEBV010000121.1:0-59239 GCA_047973315.1 Propioniciclava sp. | reverse complement strand
GCGATTCACCGATCGCGAAGCCGATGAAACAGGATCCGGCGATGTCAGCAGGCAGGAACAGCATGATGATCAGCATCATCAGCAGCTCGATGCTGATCAGGACCATGCCGACGCTCATGCCGGCGCGCAGCGGGATGGCGTGGACCGGATAGGGCCGGCCCTGGAGCGAGGCGAAGGCGGTGCGACCGTTGGCGAAGGTGTTGACGCGGATACCGAACCAGGCGATGCCGTAGCTGCCGGCCATACCGATGAGGCTGAAGGCCAGGATGATGAGCACCTGACCCGGACCGGAGCCCACCAAGAACGTGAAGTAGATGAAGATGACCGAGGCGATGAACGCCCACAGCACCAGCAGGAACCGCCCCTGCTGGACCAGGTAGGTCTTGCAGGTGGTGTAGATGAGCTCCGACACCTCACGCATGGCGGTGTGGATGGGCAGTTGGCGCAGCGAGCGGTAGCTCGCCACACCGAAGGTGAGACCGGCCAGACACACCACCAGCGCCAGCATCAGCAGCGTGGTGCCCGGGAGCACCCCGAAGAACGTCGCCGAGCTGAGATCGGGAAGCGCCAGGTTGGCCTCGCCGCCCCCGGTGTGCCCGCCCGAGGGCGGGCCCGCGGCGCAGCCGGTGAGAACGACGGATCCGAGGATCGTGGGCAGGAGGATACGGGGGTTTCGCAGCGGTGTGCGGGCGACGGTGCGGGTGGTCACGGGTCAGCTTCCTTGGCGGGTTCGGTCTGCGGCGGGAGCCGCACTCGACACGGTAGACCCGGGTATTGGTTGCCGCGGCTGATCACCGAAACTAGTGCAGAACCCGTTCGTCGCCGTGTCCACGAGGCGGATATCCGCTGCCATGAACTTGAGACCGGCGGTGATTATGCAAAGATGGCGTAGTGAAATCCGCCGAGGTAACGAGTGTCGATGCGACGCTGGACGACGCCTCGACCCGCGACCGGGTGGCCCGTTCGATTCTTGAGCACGGACCGTCGACCGCTGCCGCTCTGGCCGAACGACTGAACCTCACCCCCGCAGCGGTGCGCCGCCATCTCAGTGTTCTGCTCGATGTGGGTCACCTGACCAGCCGGGACCAGCGCGTCTACGGGCAGCGCGGCCGGGGCCGGCCGGCGAAGGTTTTCTGCCTGACCGATGCCGGGCGTTCGGAGTTCTACCAGGCCTACGATGTGCTGGCCAACCGGGCCCTGGCGTTCATCCGGGAGCAGGGTGGCGAGCAGGCGGTCATCGATTTCGCCGACCGGATCATGGCGGAGGTGGCCGAGAGGTTCCGCGGCGACGATGGCGAGGGGTCGGTCACCGACACCTTGGCGGCGACCCTCGACGAACTGGGCTACGTCACCTCGCTCGAGCCGGTCGCCTCCGGGACACAGTTGTGCCAGTATCACTGCCCGGTTGCCCACGTGGCCCGGGAGTTCCCCGAGCTGTGCGCGGCCGAGACCCGTGTCTTCGCTGACTTGCTCGACAGCCATGTCCAGCGGATCGCCACCATCGCCCACGGCGATGGCGTGTGCACCACGCACATTCCCCATCCCGTCAACAGAAAGGGATCTTCCCGATGACCCAGACCCAGGCGCCAGGCCTCGGCGCCACTCAGGACGAGCATCTCGACGCGCTCGGCAACTACCGGTTCGGCTGGCACGACTCCGACGCCGCCGGGGCCTCGGCCCGGCGCGGGCTCAACGCCGACGTCGTCACCGACATCTCGGCGAAGAAGGACGAGCCTGAGTGGATGCTCAAGCGCCGCCTCCGGGGACTGTCGCTGTTCGACCGCAAGCCGATGCCCACCTGGGGCGCCGACCTGTCCGGCATCGACTTCGACAACATTAAGTACTTCGTGAAGTCGACCGAGCAGCAGGCCACCACCTGGGAGGATCTGCCCGAGGACATCAAGAACACCTACGACCGCCTGGGGATCCCCGAGGCCGAGAAGGCACGGCTCGTCGCCGGAGTCGCGGCGCAGTACGAGTCTGAGGTGGTCTACCACAAGATCAACGAGGAGCTCGAGCGCCAAGGTGTGATCTTCCTCGACACCGACACCGGGCTCAAGGAGCATCCGGAGATCTTTGAGGAGTACTTCGGCAGCGTGATCCCGGTGGGCGACAACAAGTTCGCCGCGCTCAACACCGCTGTGTGGTCGGGTGGCTCGTTCGTCTACGTCCCCAAGGGCGTCCACGTCACCATCCCGCTGCAGGCCTACTTCCGGATCAACACCGAGAACATGGGCCAGTTCGAGCGGACCCTGATCATCGCCGACGAGGACTCCTACGTCCACTACGTCGAGGGCTGCACGGCGCCGATCTACAAGTCCGACTCCTTGCACAGCGCCGTGGTCGAGATCGTCGTGAAAAAGGGTGCTCGCGTCCGCTACACCACCATCCAGAACTGGTCGAACAACGTCAACAACCTCGTCACCAAGCGCGCCACCTGCGCCGAGGGCGCGACGATGGAGTGGATCGACGGCAACATCGGTTCCAAGGTGACGATGAAGTACCCGGCAGTCTGGCTGCTCGGCGAGCATGCCAAGGGCGAGACCCTCTCGGTCGCCATGGCGGGGGAGGGGCAGCACCAGGACGCCGGGTCCAAGATGGTCCACGCCGCACCCCACACGTCGAGTTCGATCATTTCCAAGTCCGTGGCCCGCGGCGGTGGGCGGGCCTCCTACCGTGGGCTCGTCGAGGTGCAGCCGCAGGCGCACCACTCGGCGAGCTCGGTCAAGTGCGATGCCCTCCTGGTCGACACCATCAGCCGCTCGGACACCTACCCCTATGTCGACGTCCAGACCGACGACGTGTCGATGGCCCATGAGGCGACCGTGTCGAAGGTGTCTGACGACCAGCTGTTCTACCTGATGCAGCGCGGGATGGAGGAGGATGAGGCGATGGCGATGATCGTCCGCGGCTTCGTCGAGCCGATCGCGCGCGAACTGCCGATGGAATACGCCCTGGAGCTGAACCGGCTCATCGAACTTCAGATGGAAGGAGCCGTGGGCTGACGCCCGCGGGGAGGAAATCACCACTGTGACTGTGACAGAAGTTCCCAACGTCGCCGGTGCGGTCGAGACCGTCGAGTCGCACCTGCACCCGCGGCCGAGTTTTGATCTCGCCGATCATCCCCTGCCCACCGGACGGGAGGAGGCGTGGCGGTTCACCCCGGTCAACCGGGTGGCCCCGCTGCTGGAGGAGGTGCCCGGGGTTGCCACGGCCGTGACCTACACCCTCGACGCCCCGGCCCCGATCCGGTTGGACTCTCTCGACTCCGGGGTCGCCCCCCGCGGAAGCGTGCTCGTCCCGGGCGACCGCCCGTCGGCTCTGGCCGATGCCGGCAGTCCGTCGGCGACCTATCTGCGCATCCCCGACGGGGTCGAACTCGCCGAGCCTATCCGCCTGGCGATCACCGGCCAGGACCCCGGAGCGCGCTCCGAAGCGGTCCACGTGATCGTCGCGGAGCCGAACAGTTCGGCCACGGTCGTCTTCGACCACACCGGCTCGGTCCGTCAGCTCGAGAACGTCGAGATCGATGTCCGGGAAGGCGCCTCGCTGACCTTTGTGTCGATCCAGGACTGGAACGACGATGCCCTGCATGCCGGCCAGCACGAGGCGCGCGTCGGCAAGGATGCGCACTTCCGCCACGTGAATGTCAGCTTCGGCGGGGACCTGGTCCGGCTGCACACCAATGTGAGCTACGACGGTCCCGGCGGTTCTGCGGAACTGTTCGGGGTCTACTTCGCCGACGCCGGTCAGCACATCGAGCACCGGCTCTTCGTCGACCACAATGCGCCCACCACGACGAGCAATGTCGACTACCGTGGCGCCCTGCAGGGCGCCGATGCCCACGCGGTGTGGGTCGGGGATGTTCTCATCCGGAAAGTCGCCGAGGGCATCGAGACCTACGAGACGAACAAGAACCTCGTCCTCACCGAGGGGGCTCGGGCCGACTCGGTGCCGAACCTGGAGATCGAGACCGGTGAGATCGCCGGTGCTGGGCACAGCTCCACCACGGGCCGGTTCGACGACGAGCATCTTTTCTACCTGACGAGCCGGGGCATCGATCCGATCGAGGCCCGCCGCCTGGTGGTGATGGGCTTCTTCGTCGACATCATCCGTCGCATCGGCGTGGCCGATGTGGAGGAGCGGCTGGTGGCCGAGGTGGAGCGCGAGCTCACCGCGACCGCCCTGTTGGATGGCTGAATGTCCTGGTCGGTGGCGGCTGAGCTGTCTGAGGTCTCAGAGGACACCCCCCTCAGCGTCGACGTCGACGGCACGCTCCTGGCGATCGTGTCGACCGGCGGTGAGCTCTTCGCGATCCGCGACGAGTGCAGCCATGCCCGCGTCATGCTCAGCCTGGGTGAGGTGGACGACTGTACGCTGGAGTGCTTTGCCCACGGCAGCCGCTTCGACCTGCGCACCGGCGAGCCGCTCGACCTCCCCGCCACCCAGCCCGTTCCTGTCTATCCCGTCCGCACCGAGGGAGACGCCATCCTCGTCGACCTCGCCAATCCGATCATCCAGGAGAAGTAGTCCCGTGTCACTCGTCATTTCTGACCTCCACGTCGATGTCCTGACCGAGGAGGGTCCCAAGCAGATCCTCAAGGGGGTCAACCTCACTATCAACCCTGGCGAGGTCCACGCCATCATGGGTCCCAACGGCTCGGGCAAATCGACGCTCGCCTACAGCCTTGCCGGGCACCCCAAGTACGAGATCACCAGCGGCTCGGTCGTCCTCGACGGCACCGAGCTCACCGGTATGACGGTCGATGAGCGCGCCCGGGCAGGCCTGTTCCTCGCCATGCAGTACCCGGTCGAGGTGCCGGGTGTCTCGGTGGCCAACTTCCTGCGGACCGCCAAGACCGCCCTCGACGGTGAGGCGCCCAAGGTGCGCACCTGGGTCAAGGACGTCAACCAGGCGATGGGTGAGCTCGGCCTCGACGAGTCGTTCTCGTCGCGCTCGTTGAACGAGGGATTCTCCGGTGGGGAGAAGAAGCGTGCTGAGATCGTCCAGCTCCAGCTGCTCAACCCGACCTACGCCATTCTCGACGAGACCGATTCGGGCCTCGACATCGATGCCCTCCGGGTGGTGGCCGACGGCGTCAACCGGTTCACCGCTCAGGGCGACCGCGGAGTCATGCTGATCACCCACTACACCCGGATCCTGCAGTACATCAAGCCCGACTTCGTCCACGTGTACGTCGATGGGCGGGTGGTGGCCGAGGGCGGCGCGGAATTGGCCGAGGAGCTTGAGCGGACGGGGTACGACGCGTACGTCTCCGCGGCACGCTCGCATGCCTGATCGGGGGACCGTGCTGTCCGCGGATCCGTCCGCGGACGGGGCAACTCTTGGGCTGCCGGCGTCGTTGCGCGATGACTTCCCGTTGCTTGCGCGGGAGGTCAACGGCCATCCGCTGGCCTATCTCGACTCGGCCAACACCGCGCAGAAACCGGAGGCGGTGATCGCCGCCACCGCTGACTTTGTGCGGGAACACAATGCCAATGTCGCGCGGGCCATGCACACGCTGGGTGCTGAGGCGACCGCGGCCTTCGACGGGGCTCGGGCCCGCGTCGCGGAATTCGTCGGCGCGGCGACCCAGGAGATCATCTTCACCAAGAACGCCTCCGAGGCCCTCAACCTCGCCGCCCACACCCTGGGTCAGCACCTGGGGCTGGGCCCCGGCGACGAGGTGGTCATCTCCGTGGCCGAGCACCACTCCAACATCGTGCCCTGGCAACTGCTGTGTCAGCGCACCGGAGCCACGCTCCGCTGGTTCGACATCACCGCCGACGGTCGCCTCGACCTGGCAGCGGCCGATGCCGGTGGGCTGGTGAATGAGCGCACCCGGATCGTCTCTCTCGCTGCGGTCTCGAATGTTCTCGGCACGGTGTTCCCGGTGGCCGAGGTCGCTTCCCGAGCCCACGCGGTGGGTGCGGTGATGGTGGTGGATGCTTCCCAGGCGGCTCCGCACGCTCCCCTGGACGTCACCACCACCGGAGCCGATCTGCTGGCGTTCACCGGCCACAAGATGTGCGGTCCCACCGGCATCGGTGTGCTCTGGGGTCGGTCCGACCTGCTCGCCGAGCTACCCCCGTTCCTGGGCGGCGGCGAGATGATCGAGATTGTCCGGATGGAGGGCTCGACCTTCGCCCCGCCCCCGGCACGGTTCGAGGCCGGGACACCGCCGATCATCCAGGCGGTGGGGCTTGGCGCTGCCGTTGACTACCTGACAGCCGTCGGCATGGACCGGATCGCCGCCCACGAGCACGCCATCACCGGGTACACCCTCGACCGGCTCCAGCAGGTGGAGGGCCTGCGGATTCTCGGTCCGACGGAGGCCGTCGACCGGGGGAGCGCGGTCTCGTTCACGCTGCAGACCTCCGACGGCACCGATGTCCACCCCCACGATCTGATGCAGTTCCTGGACAGCCGCGGGGTCGCGGTCCGTGGGGGACACCACTGCGCCCGCCCGTTGCACACCCGCCTCGGCATCCAGGCGTCAGCGCGTGCCTCGGCCTACCTGTACACCACGACTGCCGAGATCGATCAGCTCGCCGAGGCCCTCGACTACACCCGCGACTTCTTCGGAGGACACCGATGAGTGTGGAGCAGATGTACCAGGAGATCATCCTGGACCATTACAAGGCCAAGCATCACAGCGGCCTGCGGGAGCCCTACCAGGCCGAGGTCACCCACGTGAACCCGTCCTGCGGCGACGAGATCCTGCTCCGGGTGCACCTGGAGGGATCGACGATCGTCGACGTGAGCTACGACGCGGTCGGTTGCTCGATCTCGCAGGCAGCAACCTCGGTGATGACCGACCTGGTCATCGGCAGGACCGTGGCCGAGGCGCTCGCCGTCGCAGACGCCTTCGCCGAGGTGATGCACTCCCAAGGCCGTGCCGAACCCGACGAGGATCTGCTCGAGGACGCCATCGCGTTCGTCGGCGTCGCCCAGTTCCCCGCCCGCGTCAAGTGCGCGTTGCTGGGCTGGTCGGCCTGGAAGGACGCGACGGCGCAGGCCCTCACCCACGCCGAGGAGGAACAGTGACCGAATCTGAAACCCGCCCGTCCGATCTCGTCAAGGACACCTTTCCCGACGAGACCACACCGTCAGCCGGCGGCCCGAGCATTGAGGACATCGAGGAGGCGATGCGCGACGTCGTCGACCCCGAACTCATGGTGAACGTCGTCGACCTGGGGTTGGTGTACGGGGTCCACCTCGACGAGGAGCTCCATGCGACGATCGACATGACGCTGACCTCGCCGACCTGTCCGCTCACCGATCGGATCGAGTACGACACCCAGGTGGCCCTCGCCCCGCTGGTGAACTCGGTGGCCATCAACTGGGTCTGGCTCCCGCCGTGGACCTTGGACAACATCACCGATGAGGGGCGCGAACAACTGCGCGCCGTGGGCTACAACCTCTGAACGAGGCACTGACCCGGCGGTTCAGTGTGCGGACGCCCTGACCCGAGGGCCGACCCGGTGATGGGGTTGCCCCTCGCCTGAGTCGGGGTGTCTGATCGCCGATCCGGTGCGGAACCGGTTCCGCTCAGTCCTGCGGCGGTGCCGTGGCGGCGGGCGTCTCGCCGGTCACGGCGACGGGCGCCGGGAGCTGCTCATCTTCAGCGATCTCGTCGAACGCTTCCGCCAGGCTCTGGTCCTCGGCGAGGTCATCGTCGGGGACGGTGGGGCCTCCTACGGCGGCAAGAACGCTCGGATTGGCCGTTTCGGGCTCATTGGAGATGAAGGCGTTGAGCCAGCGCAACCGCGGATCGTGGTCGACGAACAGCGCTTTCGCGAGCAGGGTCATCGGTAGGGCGAGCAGGGCTCCGAGGGCGCCGAGGACCCCGCTCCACAGCATCAGAGACAGCAGCGCGACGGTGGCGGTGACGCCGACGGCGTCGCCGTTGAACTTCGGCTGGATCACCGCTTGGATGACGAAGTTCACCACGGTGTAGACGCCGATGACCAGCAGGGCGGTCACCGGGTCGTTGGCGAGCAGGGCCATCAGCGTCGGCGGAATGACGCCAATGAGGAAGCCGACATTGGGAATGTAATTGGTCAGGAAGCTGAGGATGCCCCAGACCACCGCCAGCGGCACGGTCAGCGCCATCAGCGCGAAGGTGTCGATCACGGCGACGATGAGGCCGAAGATGGTGGTGACGACCCAGTAGCGGCGCACGCCCACGGTGTAGTCGACTACCGACAGCCACACCCGTGGTTGGTGCCGGTTGAGGACCCGGTTGCGCAGGGCGAAGGTACCGGAGTCGATCGTCATCATGAAGATCATCGTGACCAGCACCGCCAGCAGGGTGACGACATCGGTGAGTTCGCGGACCAGGCCCTGCAGCAGGCTGGCGAAGCTGGCCGGGTTGATTCCCTGCATCACCTGAAGAACTTCGGCCTCGGAGACCCCCAGGGTGGACAGCCAGCCGACGGTGGAGCGGTAGAGCGTCCAGAACTCGCCCTGATAGTCCGGCAGCGTCGTGATGAGGGAGGCCAACGCCCAGCTCAACGCGTAGAAGAAGGCCCCCAGGATCGCGAAGACGACCACGCCGAGCACGATCGAGGCAACGGCACGCGGCACGCCGAGGCTGACGAGTTTCGGCTGGATCGGATAGGCGGCGATGAACAGGCTGATCGTCAGGAAGAACGGCCCCAGGATAGGAGCGAACTCCCGCATCCCGATGAGGATCACCACGATGGCGGCGATAGTGCCCATGATGGCCAGTGGCCCGACGGTGCTCGCCTCAATGCGGTCCTTCATGGGGCCAGCGTAGGGCGCAATGCCGCTCACTGTGTCGGGGACTCCCCGGATGTCGGGTTGTCGATAGGCTGGTGCCTTGTGATCGTCGCCCATGACCTTTCTCTGTCCGTGGGAGCGCGCACCCTGGTCGGGTTGACCTCCTTCCAGATCGCGGCCGGTGACCGGGTCGGGCTGGTCGGGCGCAACGGCGCCGGCAAAACGACCTTGACCCGGGTCCTGGCGGGGGAGGGAACCCCGTCGGGGGGGCGGGTCCGGGTAACCGGTCAGGTGGGATATCTGCCCCAGGACCCCCGGACCGGAGATCTCGGGATGCTGGCGCGGGACCGGATTCTCTCCGCGCGGGGACTCGACCAGATCCTGCGGCGCCTGGACCGGTGCGCCACCGCGATGGCGGAGGCTGACACCGACGCCGAGCGCGACGCCCAGATGAATCGCTATGCCCGTGCTGAGGCGGAGCTCGCCGCAGCCGGCGGGTACCCGGCCGAGTCCGAGGCCGCCCGGATCGCGGCCAACCTCGGGCTGCCGGACCGGGTGCTCGCCCAACCCTTGGAGACGCTGTCGGGTGGCCAGCGGCGTCGCGTCGAACTGGCCCGCATCCTCTTCTCGGGGGCGGATGTCCTGCTGCTCGACGAACCGACCAACCATCTCGATGCGGACTCCATCGCCTGGCTGCGCGGCTATCTGGCCTCCTACCCCGGCGGAGTGCTGGTGATCTCGCACGACTCGGGGTTGCTGGAGGCGGTGGTCAACAAGGTCTTTCACCTCGACGCCAACCGGGCCGAGATCGATCAGTACGCGCTGGACTGGAAGAAGTACCTCGTGCAGCGCGAGACTGACGAGAAGCGGCGCCGCCGTGAGCGGGCCAATGCCGAACGCAAAGCCGCCCGATTGAAGGAACAGGCGGAACGGATGGGCGCCAAGGCCACCAAGGCGGTCGCCGCGCAGAACATGCTCCGGCGGGCCGAACGGCTCCTGGCCGCGACCGAGGGCGAGCGGGCCACCGACCGGGTGGCCTCGATCCGGTTCCCGGAACCGGCAGCCTGTGGACGGGTGCCGCTGACGGCGGCAGACCTCTCCAAGAGCTACGGTTCGCTGGAGGTCTTCACCGGGGTCGATCTCGCCATCGACCGGGGCGCGAACGTCGTCGTGCTGGGCCTCAACGGGGCCGGCAAGACCACCCTGCTCCGGCTGCTGTCCGGCCTTGAGGACCCCGACACCGGCGAGGTGCGCGCCGGGCACGGGCTTCGGCTCGGCTACTATGCCCAGGAGCACGAGACGATTGACGTCGGCCGGAGTGTGCTGGAGAACATGATGTCGGCCTCGCCGGATCTCAACGACACCCAGGTGCGGAACATTCTCGGCTCGTTCCTGTTCACCGGCGACGATGTCGACAAGCCGGCCCGGGTGCTGTCCGGTGGGGAGAAGACCCGGCTCGCCCTGGCGATGCTCGTGGTTTCGGCGGCGAATGTCCTGCTGCTCGACGAGCCGACGAACAACCTTGACCCGGCTTCCCGGCAGGAGGTGCTCCACGCGATCCGGACGTATGCCGGGGCGGTGGTGCTGGTGACCCACGACGAGGGCGCGGTCGCGGCCCTGCAACCCGACCGGGTGCTGCTGCTCCCTGACGGCGACGAAGACCTGTGGACCGACGACTACGCCGAGCTGATCTCGCTGGCCTGACCGGGTCGGCCACCGTCGGGTCGCGTCAGGGAGTGAAATCGGGCAGGACGCCTTTCGACAGGAGAAAACAGCCGAACGGTCGGTCTTCCCCGGTGGCGACCACGGCGTAGGCTTCGCGGGTCTGGGCATAGAAGGCGAAGCGTTCCACCCCCTCCAGATCCAGGCTGCGCCCCGTGGCCCGGCTGGCCACCTGCAGCACCTCGGTCTGAACGGCGTTCACCTCGCCGGGGTGTCCGACGATGGACATGCAGGCGACCGGGTGGTCGACGAAACTGTCCAGCGGCAACAGGGTCAGAATGGCGGCGATCGCATCGGTGGCGTTGCTGCCATCCATCCGATGGACGCGGGTGTTGGTCGACATGGCCGGGAAATTCCGGTCGACAACAGCGATCCGGTCCCCATGACCCATCGCGGCGAGTGTGTGGAGCAACTCGGGTCCGATGAGCGGATCAATCCCCTTGAGCATCTGAGGTTCCTTCCCCGGGTAGCAGCAGTGTGAAGATGGGATCGGCCAGGAGGCCGGTGGCCTCGGGCTCATCCCGGAATCCGGTGCCAGCGTAGTAGCGGTTCGCCGCAGCAGGGGCCACGGTGATCTCCAGGCTGTTCCTCCCCGGCACGGTGCGCCGGGCCTCGGCGACGAGCCGATACGGGCCCCACCCGCGCCGCCCGATGACGTGGCCGTTGACGGCAATGGTCACGCATCCGGCGACGTCGGGCAGCTCGATCACCAGGTCGCCGCGGCGGGAAAGTTCGACGTGAGCGCAGTAGGTGGCGCGACCCGAATACGCAGGGAAGCCCTGCTTCTCCCACCCGATCCCGGGATCGATCGGCACGGTGGCGGAGGATCCCTCGAGCCGCAACCTCCAGCCGTCCGCGACGGCCACCGGGTGTGGTGTCGACGGCGGTCGGTGGCGGGGAGGCGCTCCGACGCGTCCGACACACAGCAGCGCCAACTCCTCCGGCTCCAGGTCGATCCGGTGCTCGACGTCGGTGAAACGTCCGTCAATCAACCGCGCCACCGGCGTGCCCATCGGAACGCGCAGGTCGACCACGATGGTGGCGGGACCGTCGTTGAACACAACCATCCGGTGTTCGTTGTCAACTCTCCCGCTCCACGACCACACCGGCCCGGAGGCCGACAGCAACGAATCCCGCCCGCAGGGCAGGTGCAGCCCGGCAACGGCGTCACCGTCGCCTGCGGTTGTGATCCTGCGGGCCCCGGCAGCCAGCAGCGCACGGAAGTCAGCTGCCGCAGTCTGGGGACCTTCCTGGTAGGTCGTCGGAACGGCTCCGCTGGCAACCACCGCCACTCCTGATGCCGCGGCGCGGGCTAGGACGGCTGTCGTCGCCGATGAACGCAGGGTGGTCACGGCGGGGAGGACGAGCGTCGGATAGCTGCGGTCGCCCCAGCGGATCTGGCCGTCACCGATGTCGGCGTCGGCCAGAGCGCTCTCGTCGATCAGATGGAACCCGTAGCCCCGGGTGGCGAAATACTCCGCCCACGCACCCACTTCGGTGGCATGCTCTCCGCTCTGGCCGTCGGTCCAGATGGTTCTCAACGGGTAGAGCATCGCCGCATCGCAGGCAGGCAGCGCACCTTCCAGGAACTCCGAGACCTGCCCGGACTCCATCGCGAAGTCGGCGTGATGGTCGGCGAACCATGGCTCGAAGTTCTCTCCCGGGGGAAAATCGAACCGGGGATTGACGAACATCCGCGGGTCGTCGTCGAAGCCGTCGGTCTGGTAATAGCCGTGGAACAGCAGCTGCCGCATGCCGAGAATGTGGTGTCGCAGGGTCTGGGATCGGAGCTCGGCCAGGGTCAGACCCCAATGTCCGGCGTACTGGCCGGTGCCGGCATGAGCCTGGGCGAAATACTGCTCGAGGATCACCCCGGAACGTCCGTGGGCGCGCGCCACCGAGTCTCCCAGTTTCGCGCTCAGTTGCGGGTTCAGGTCCTGGGCGTCCACCCCGGTCAGGTCCCGTTGGGCATCCACCCCGAAGTGGTCGAGCCCGAAGTTCACCCGGAGATCCCAGTCGTTGAAAGCGCCGTCGAGGTCCCAGGATCCGACATGACCGAGCACTTCATGACCCGACAGCAGCACTCCGCGTTCGCGGGTCCACCGGTGCAACGCTCCCAGGAAGACGTCGATCGCCTTCCTGCTGAAGTAGGCGTAGAACTGGGCCCGCAGGGCGCGCGCGTCCAGGCCATCGGCCTCGAGAAGAGCGAGCATCACCTGGGCATGCCGTCCGGGCCACCGCTGCCGGATCTCGTGGGCGAGATCCGAACAGAACGGCATCGAGTTTCCTAGGTCGCCACGGTGTTGGGCCCACTGGTAGAGGTTGGCGTGCGGCTGGTCGAAGAAGAAGTAGGTGACCGTCGTGCCGAAGTGATCCTCCAGGGCCGCATGGAACGGCTCGTATCCGGCCTCGATGAACCGCGCCACGGCGCGAGGGTCCACGACGTTGATCAGGCGCGAGGTGGTGTTGCGCGCGGACACGAAGACGGTGACCGGTACCCCGTCGGCGAGCGGGCAGCGCACCTCGACCCGGCACCCGTCGGCGCGGTCGTCGGTCAGGCGGGCTGCAGCGGTGACGTCGATCGCCTCGGTACCGGTGCCGGCGACGGCGAAGGCGACCTCCCAGTCGCCCCACCGGGATACCCCGCCCTCGTAGTGCCAGGCCATTCCGGCCGCGCCCAGGCTCTCGGTACTGGAACCGATGTCATCGACGGCCACGGTGACCCGACCGCTCCGCAAGCACCCCGACGTCCAGAACAGGTGCCGTTCGCGCAGGTGGTCATGACCGCTGACGGCCCTTCCACCTGCGTGGCCGGTCTGCCAGTTGTAGTCGTCGTAGATCCCCACCATCATGCCGAGCCGGGCCGCCTCATCGACAGCCACGCGGCACGCCGCCAGGTACTCGTCGTCGAGGTACTCGGCCATCGGGTAGGCCATCCGCGCCTGGATCTGGAAGGTGTGAATGCCGGCCGACTTCAGCTCGCCGACCTGCCGGCGGATCTCAGCAGGATCGGGGCGGCGGTGCCAGAACCAGTACGCGGCCGGACGGTGCCAGGCGTCCGGGTTCGCGAGTCGCTCCTCCAGGCTGCGCTCGCACAGCGATTCGGCCACGGTGTCACCCCTTCACGGCACCGGCGGCCAGGCCGCTGATGAACTGCTTCTGGGCTGTGAGATAGAGCACCACGATCGGGACCGTGGCGATCGTCAGGGCGGCGAACAGCTGCGGATAATCGGTCCCATAGCGACTGGTGAGCACGACCAGACCCAGCGGCAACGTCTGCAACTCCTCGCGATGGATCAGCAGACTGGCCATGAAGTACTCGTTCCAGACCGTCGTTCCGGTGAGGATCAGCTGGGTGGCCAATCCGGGTCGGGCCAAGGGAAGGACCACCCGGAAGAACGCGCCGACCGGAGTGCATCCGTCGACCTGGGCCGACTCCTCCAGCTCGTCCGGTATGGACTCGAAGAACGAGTACATCAGGAACACCCCCAGCGGGATCGCACTGGCGGTGTAGACCAGTACGAGCCCGAGCAGGGTATTCAGCAGGTGAAGATCCACGATGACGGTGAACACCGGGATGGCGATCACGCCGACGGGAACCATGATCCCCAGGAGGATCGCAATGTAGGCAGCAGAGCGTCCGGGAAACCGGATCTTGGTGAGGGCGTAGCCGGCCATCGAGGTGATGGGCAGGGTGAGCAGGACGGCCCCGGCGGTGACGATGAGGCTGTTGACGAACTTCTGGCCGAGCCTGCCTTCCCGCCAGGCATAGCTGAAGTTCACCGGGTCGAACGAGGTCGGGAGCCCCCAGATGTTTTGGTAGAATTCCGCACCACTCTTGAACCCACCCAGAGCCATCCAGAGCACGGGATAGACGGTGAGAATCACCATCACCGCCATGATCAGGTAGGTGATCGCGGTGAGTCCGCCGTGCCCGATGGTCGTTGGTCGGCTCATCGCTGTCCCTCGGCTCGGCGGGTCATCAGCCGCAGCTGGAGTGCGCCGACGATGATGACGATGAAGAAGAGGATGAAGCTCATCGCGTTCGCCTTGCCGACGTTCAGCTCGGTGAACGTCGTGTTCACGATCCAGGTGAGCGCAACCTCGGTGGCATGTGAGGGGCCACCTCCGGTCATCACCTTGACCAGATCGTAATTCGAGACGAAGGCACCCACCACCGACATCAGGACGCTGAAGGTCAGCACGGGTCGTAGCAGGGGCAGCGTGATACTCCAGAAGATGCGGAACCGTCCCGCTCCGTCGAGCGCCGCCGCCTCGTCGAGTTCGCCGGGGATGGCCTGAAGTCCGGCGAGGATCAGAACCACATGGAATCCGGTCCACTTCCAGACATCGACGCTCATCACCGACCAGAGGGCCACCGCGGGGTCGCTGAGCCAGCCGTGGATGAGACCGTCCAGGCCCACAGCGTGCAGCGCCTGGTTGAGCAGGCCGAAGGTCGGGTTGAAGATCCAGGACCACAGAATTCCGACCACCACGAACGACATCACCACCGGGAGGAAGGTGGCCACCCGGAAGAACCCTCGTCCCACCAGCTGGCGATTGAGGAGGACCGCGAGCAGAAGAGCAAGAACGTTCTTCACCACCGTCACCCCGATCGCGTACTGGAAGGTGTGGCCCAGCGCGGCCCAGTAGATCTGGTCGTTGAACACGTTCACGTAGTTGCGCAAGCCCACCCATCGCATGTCCACCGAGATGCCGTCCCACCGGTGCAGACTCACCCAGAATCCCCGCATCAGCGGGTAGAAGGTGAACAGCGCGACGAACGCGAGCGCCGGCAGGGTCATGAGCCAGCCGGATACCGCGCGTTGCCGGGCGAGGGTCCGGCGGCGGCCGCGCACGGGACGGTTGGTGCTCCCTTGGTGAACAGATACAGACATGTCCCTCCTCGGCTTCCTCCCCGGGCTGCTGCACCCCGGATGGGGCAGCAGCCCGCCGCGTGGTCAGCCCTCGCCGACCTCGATGGACATGTCATGAGGGAAGGACACTCTCGCCCAGTCGTCCTCGGACCAGGTGGACCACCAGTCGAAGGTGTAATCCTCCTCGGCCCTGACCTTGTCGAGGGCGGCCTGCACCGACTGGGCCGCCTCCTGGGGGGAGGTGTCGGCGTACATGACGTCGGTGATGGCGGTGGTCACCGCATCGTTCACCGGTGCCGGCCAGATCCAGTCGAGGAACGGGATCGTGTTGGGAATGAACTCGGCGGTCAGTTGCGGTGCCAGCGGTTCACTCGCGGTGGCCGGGACCCCGACGACCGACGGGACCAGCGGATTGGTCGGTGCCATCAGCTTCGCGGCCACGTCGGGTCGCGACATGAACTCGACCAGCTGACAGGAGGCCTCCTTGGTGGACTCCGGAGCGAAGGAGGCGACGGCGAGACCGTTCTCCGGACCACCGCCCACCTGCGGCAGCACCTGGGGATCGGTGGTGATCCTCGGGAACTGCAGCACCCCGACGGTGAAGTCGGGCTCGGAGTCACTGATATTGATCAACGACGGCGTCAGGGCGAAGAACATGGCAGCCTTCTGCTGCAGGAAGGTCGCATACATGCCCTGCTCGTCGGTGTCGAGCGTTGCCCGGTCGAGTAGTCCGTCCGCGGTGAAGTCAGCCAACGCCGCGAGCGCGGCCTCCTCCTCGGAGGAGGCGAAGGAACGATTCCCGGAGAGGAAGTCCTCGGTGTACTCGACCGACCTGTTGCCCGATGTCTGGGCGAACGAAGCCATGTACCACATCGGCCAGTACCAGGGAGACTTCCCCTGGTGGATCATCGGGACGATGCCCTTGGCCTCGGCAATCGTCTCGCCCGCGGCCACCAACTCGGCGTAGGTCTCCGGCGGCGCGATCCCGAGTTCCTCGAACATGTCGGCGTTGTAGATGATGGCCGAGGTGTCGGTGCTCGACAGGGGAACAGCCCAGTTCCGTTCGCCGATCGTGTAGGGCGCCATGGCGCTGTCCACGAAACGGTCCTGGAACGGGGCGATGCACCCGCTCAGGTCCATGGTCAGCCCGGCCTTGGCAAGGTCCCGGGTCGCGGTCGAGGTGATGAACAGGTTGACCTGGGTACCGGCGAGCCGGGCGGCGGTCAGTTGCTGGGTGATCTGATCCCAGGTGCCTTCGAAGGTGGTGTCGACATGACAGTTGTACTCGTTCTCGAAGTCAGCGAACACCTCCTTGTAGGCGTCCTGTTCCGCCGTCGGCCGATCAGCCGAGGCGAGGAAGGCCAGCGTGCAGGCATCCGGGTCGGCGGGCTCGTCGGTGGCGGGGGAACATGCGGCGAGGGCGACACTCAGCGCGAGCGCGCTGAGCACCGCCGAGGCCTGGCGGATTCGGTGCATCGTGGTGGAGTCCTCTCTCATGGTTCACTGCGGCCTGTCTCCGGGTGGAGCCCCACGTTCGTCCGGCTGCCAGCCGCCCGCGTTGAAGGGAGAGCCAACCATGCCTCCCGAGGGCTGCGCAAGGGCTCAGCCAACCGGAACGGTCGATATCGGCTCGGCGGGCTACTCAGCATCCGGATGGACCAATTCCACAGGATGGTCACCACCGCCGTAGGCTCGGGCCGTGCCTGCAGAACTGGTCGCCGTCCTTGCCGTCGCCGTGACCATCGTCGGGGTGTGCGGGATCGTCGTGCCCGTGCTGCCCGGGAGTCTGGCCATCATCGGCGGACTGTTCCTGTGGGCCCTGCTGGGCGGGAGCCCGACGGGCTGGGTGATCTTCGGAATCGGGGCCGTGCTCGCAGGCCTCGGGATGAGCGCGTCCTATGTGATCACCGGCCGCAGGCTCCGGCAACGCGCCATCCCCAACCGCTCCGTCCTGGTCGGGGTGATCTGCGGCGTCATCGGCCTGTTCGTCCTGCCCTTCCTCGGGCTGCTGCTCGGCTTCGCGGTCGGACTGCTGGCGATGGAGTGGTGGCGGGTGCAGAACCTGCGCACGGCACTGGCGAGCAGTTGGACCGCCCTCACAGGGGTCGGGCTGGGCATGCTCATCGAACTCGGGTGCGGGCTGTTGGCAGCAGCGACCCTGCTGGTCGGCATCCTCTCGACCTTTCTCGGCTGAACGGCTGCCGGGCGGCGGCTGGCTCGATAGCGTGCCGATGTGGGGGTCACAACTCCCACCGCGGCGGTTCCCCCGCCGGGCAGAAACTCTCAGCATCAAGGAACGGGATCGTCGATGGCGGACCAACTCTCCATCCTGCGGGCCAAGCGCCAACAAGCGCTGGACGGCGGTGGGGCGAAGCGGATCGAGGCTCAGCACGCCAAGGGCAAACTCACCGCGCGGGAGCGGCTGGCGATCCTGCTGGATGAGGCCTCGTTCCAGGAGTTGGGCGCTCTGGCGACGAGTCACAACACCGACTTCGGTCTCGAGGCGCAGCGCTATCCCGGGGACGGCATCATCACCGGCTTCGGCAAGATCCAGGGCCGACGGGTCGCGGTCTACGCCCAGGACTTCACCGTGCTCGGCGGTTCCTTCTCCGAGGTCCAGTCGAACAAGATCTCCCGGATCCAGGACCTCGCGATCCAGGCAGGTATCCCGCTGATCGGGCTGAACGACTCCGGGGGCGCCCGCGTCCAGGAGGGCGTCCGCTCACTCGCCGCCTACGGCGAGGTGTTCGTCCGCAATGTGCGGGCCTCCGGAGTGATCCCGCAGATCTCCCTCATCCTGGGGCCCTGCGCCGGGGGTGCGGTCTACTCCCCAGCGCTCACCGATGTGGTGATCATGGTCAACGAGACCTCGAACATGTTCCTCACCGGGCCTGACATCATCGCAACGGTGACCGGTGAGGAGGTGACCGCCGAGGAACTGGGTGGTGCCTGGATCCACAACGCCACCTCGGGGGTGGCCCAGCTCCTGGCCGACGACGAGCAGCACGCCCTCGGGCTCACGAAATCGCTGTTGAGCTACCTGCCGCAGAACAACACCGAGGACCCGCCGCCGCTGGAGCCGTACGATCCCGCCGACCGGATGGATGAGACCCTCAACGCCCTGGTGCCGAGCGACGACGGCCTCGCCTATGACATGCGCGATGTCCTCGCCGGCGTCTTCGACCACGACTCCATCTTCGAGCTCCACCGCGAATGGGCCGGAAACGCGCTGGTCGGATTCGCCCGCCTCGACGGGATGAGCGTCGGCTTCATCGCCAACCAACCGCTGGTGATGTCGGGGTGTCTGGACATCGACGCCTCGGACAAGATCGCCCGCCACATCACCCTGTGCGACCAGTTCAACATCCCGCTGGTCACCTTCGTCGACTGCCCCGGATATCTGCCCGGGGTCGAGCAGGAGTACAACGGCGTCATCCGGCACGGTGCCAAGATCATCTACGCCTACTGCCAGGCCACCGTCCCGAAAATCTCGCTGGTCACCCGCAAGGCGATGGGCGGCTCGTACGTGGCGCTGAGCTCCAAACAGATGAACAACGACGTGGCTTTCGCCTGGCCCACCGCCCAGATCGCCGTCATGGGTGCCGAGGGCGCGGCCCAACTGCTGAACAAACGCGCCATCGCCGAGGCCGAGGACCCTGAGGCTGAACGCGCCCGGTTCATCGCCGACTACAAGGAGCGCTTCTTCAACCCCTATCAGGCAGCCGATGTCGGCCAGATCGACGAGGTCATCGAACCCCGCGAGACCCGACCCCGACTCATCCGTGCCTTCGAGGTGCTGCGCACCAAGGTGACCCAGCCGGTCGCCAAGAAGCACGGCCTCTTCCCGGTGTGAGGAACGGCGATGTGGTCTGACCTCTCCTGGGGCCTGATGATGATGGCCGTCGGCATGGGCGTCGTCTTCGGCCTGCTCCTGCTCCTCATGGGCCTCCTCATCGTCATCGGGCGCCTCGACCGCAGCCCTGGCGACGCCTCGGCCCCCGCGGACCCGCAGCCGACGATGCCCGCAGACGCCGAGCCGGCGGCTGTTGACCACCCGACGGTGCGGATCCTCGCCGACGGGTTCACCGAGGACCAGGTGGCCGGTATCGCCGTGGCGGTGATGACCCACGCCGAGATCAGGCGGCGTCTGGCAGCACCGGAGACCCGCGTCCACGCGCCCGGCTCCCAACTCCACACCAGCCGCTGGCTCGCCGTCGGGCGGGCCTCGGAGAACCTCTCCCCACCACGGAAGTGATGCGATGCGCCGCTACACCCTGACCGTCAACGACACCACCATGGTCATCGATGTCGAGGCCGCCGGGGCCGATCTCTTCCGGGTCCAGCTCGACGGCCGGCTCATTGATGTGCGCCTCGACGACCACCGCGATCTCGCCCATTCGGCGGTCACGCCGGCGATCACTGCGCCGGCACCGCCACCACGGCCCGCGGCGACGACGCCGGCCCGGGAGACCACCGGATCCACGCCACCGCCCCACCCGCGGCCCGCGTCGCCGCAGTCGGCTCAACGGCGGGCCGCGGGTGGGGGCGCGGCCGCCGGTGGGCGGGACAAGGTGACCGCCCCGATGCCCGGCGTCATCCTCAGCGTGGCGGTCCAGCCCGGGGCGTCGGTGCGTCGCGGGGAGACGCTCATGGTCCTGGAGGCCATGAAGATGAAGAACGACCTCAAGGCGACGCGGGACGCGGTGGTCGCCGAGATCTACGTCGCCGCCGGCGCGCAGGTCACGTTCGGGGAGACGCTGGTGAGGTTCGAGTGAACCCGGACACCCTCGACTACCTTCTGCAAGGGGTGTCCGGCGTCACCTGGCAGAGCGCGGTCATGGTGGCTGTCGGCCTGCTGCTCATCTGGCTCGCCATCTCCAAGGAGTACGAACCCCTGCTGCTGCTCCCGATCGGGGCGGGCGCGATTCTGGCCAACCTGCCGCTGTCGCCGATGGTGGGCGAGCACGGCGCGCTCACCGTCCTGTACGAGATGGGGGTGGCCAACGAGCTGTTCCCGCTGCTGATCTTCGTCGGGATCGGGGCCATGACCGACTTCGGTCCGCTGCTGGAGAACCCGAAGATGGTGCTGCTGGGCGCAGCAGGCCAGTTCGGCATCTTCCTGACGCTCATCCTCGCGCTGCTGCTCGGCTTCAGCCAGGAACAATCCGCCTCGATCGGCATCATCGGCGCGATCGACGGGCCCACCTCGATCTATGTGTCGAACAAGCTCGCTCCCGAACTCGTCGCCCCGATCACCGTCGCCGCGTACAGCTACATGAGCCTGGTGCCCATCATCATGCCGCCGATCATGCGCCTGCTGACGACTCGGCAGGAGCGGGCGATCCGGATGCCTTACGCCAGCCGGCGGATCAGTCAGCGCACCCGGATCCTGTTCCCGATCGGGGTGACCATCGTCGTGGGCACCCTGGTGCCGTTCGCCACCCCGCTGATCGGAATGCTGATGCTGGGCAACCTGATGCGCGAGTCGAAGGTCGTGGAACGGTTGACCGGCGCCGCCTCGAACGAACTGACCAATATCGTCACGCTGTTCCTCGGCCTGGCCATCGGGTCGACAATGGTGGGTGAGAGCTTCCTCAACCTGGCTACCCTGGCCATCTTGGTTCTCGGCCTGATCGCGTTCTGCCTCGACACTGTCATGGGGGTCACCTTCGGCAAGCTGATGAACCTGCTGAGCGGTGGCAGGTTCAACCCGCTCATCGGCGCTGCCGGGATCTCGGCCTTTCCGATGGCCGCGCGGGTCGTCCAGCGGGAGGCCCAGCGGGAGAACGTCGACAACTTCCTGCTCATGCATGCCATGGGCGCCAATGCGGCCGGGCAGGTCGCCTCAGTGGTCGCCGGTGGGGTGCTGCTGGCCCTGATGGGGACCGCCTGACCCGGGCGACTGGAATCAGCGGACGATTCCAGCTGCCGCCACACAGCTCACCGCGAGGGTGACCGCGGCCAGCCGCAGGGCGTCCCGGCCCGGGAGGACCTGGGCGTGGTGCAGGCCGATTCCGTCGGCCGACCCGGTGCCGATGAAGGCCATCATTGAGGGCACCACTTGGCCGTACTCGGCGAAGTCGTCCGATCCGCAGGATCGGAAAGCGGTCGCGGCGACCGGTACTCCCAACGCCGCGAGCAGGGCGTCGGTCGGTTCGGTGAGCCGGGGATCGTTCACCAGCGCCGGCCCGCCCCGGGTGAAACGGGTCTGGGCGGTGACCCCCCGGGAGAGTGCGACGCCTTCGGCAAGCCGGGTGATCGCCTCATGGATCGTGGCGCGATCGGGTTCGCTGAACGTGCGGATGGTGCCCTGACAGGTCGCGGTCTCGGCGATGACATTCGGGGCGGTGCCGGCATGGAAACTGCCGACCGAGACCACGGCAGGGTGGGTGGGGTCGACGCTGCGCGCCGCGATCTCCGACAGCCCACCCACAATGGTGGCCAGCACAGCGATGGGATCAAGCGCGGTGTGCGGGTAGGCGCCGTGCCCGCCGCGACCGGTGACGGTGATCTCGAAGGCGTCGAAGGCGGCGTTCACCGGGCCGGCGCCGGTGGAGACGACGCCGCGCTCGACCTGCGGCTGGACGTGAACGGCGACCATGGCGCGGACCTCGGTCTCATCCAGAATTCCGGAGGCCACCACATCGCCGGCGCCGGGCGGGGAGGTTTCTTCCCGTGGTTGCAGGATCGGCACCAGCGCGCAGGGCAGTTCGATGCCGCGGCTCGCCTCGAGGACGGCCCACAACGCCGCCAGGTGAAGATCGTGGCCGCAGGCGTGCATGATGCCACGCCGACCGGACTCCCAGGCCACACCGGTCGCCTCCAGGATGGGGAGCGCGTCGAGTTCGGCCCGAATACCGACCGCCGGTCCGGCCGGCCCGGTCCGGGCATAGGCGCCCGTCTCGGCGACCGGGTTCCAGTCGAGCCAGCCCGTAACCTGGGTGAAGGCGTCGCGGGTGTCGGCCTCGTCGCCGCCCAGGTGGGGGTCGGCATGGATGGCGCGCCGCAACGAGGCGGCATCGGGCAGGGCCTGGTCGATGCCGGCGACGAGCGCGGCGAGAAGATCGGTCACGGCCCCTGAGCCTACTGTCGGGTCCTGCCCCGTGCCGCCTCGAGGGTGGCC
This sequence comes from Propioniciclava sp., assembly GCA_047973315.1. Lineage (GTDB taxonomy): Bacteria > Actinomycetota > Actinomycetes > Propionibacteriales > Propionibacteriaceae > Propioniciclava. The sequence continues at coordinate 36,771 of JBKEBV010000121.1, read as the reverse complement.
AGGGCACGCGGCAGCCCGATGGCGGCGACCTCGTCGGGGGCGTGGGGCCCGGGCAGGGCGGCGGCCGCTCGCGCCTGCAGGGAGGCCGCCAATGCTCCGGCGTGCCAGGCGTCGACGCCCGCGGCGAGTAACGTTCCAGCCACCCCGGCCAGGACATCGCCCGATCCTGCGGTCGCCGTCCACGACGGTCCCGCCTCGGCGATGAGAACCCGCCCGTCGGGGTGGACCGAGTACTGGGTGGCACCCTTGAGCAGAACGCAGGCGCCGGTCTCGGCGGCCGCGCGCCGGCTGTGGCTGAGGGGATCATCGGTGACAGCGGCGCGATCAACCCCGAGCAGACGGGCGAGTTCGCCGGCGTGGGGGGTGAGCAGCGTGCTGGCGTCGAGGGTGTCGGGAGGATCGAGGAGGGCAGCCGCGTCGAGCACGGTCGGCACCCCGTCGTCGAGTCGGCGGGCCCTGCGGTCGGCGTCGAGCGCCGACCAGCCGGAACCGCAGACCCAGGCCTGGACCCGCCCCGGCCGCCGGGAGTCCTGAGCGGCGACCACGCTGGGGTGGGCGCCGAGAACCATCGCTCGGGCCGGGCCGACATAGCGCACCATCCCAGCGCCGGCGTGGAGCGCGCCCGAGCAGCCCAGGACGGCTGCACCGGGGTAAGCCCTTGAGCCGGTGTCCAGGCCGACGACGCCGCGGGAGTACTTGTCGCTCATCGGCCCCGGCCACGGGTAGCCGGCACCGATATCGTCCCCGGTCAGGCAGAACACCTCTGCGGAGGGTGCCTCGACGCCGAGGTCGACGCAGGTCACCACGCCGCACCGGGCTGCGGCCGGCAAAGCGACGTGGGCCAGTTTGTGGCCGATGAACGTGACCGTCCGCGTGGCCTGGAAGCTGACGCCAGCTCCGGGCCGGTCAGCGGTCAGGCCGCTGGGGAGGTCGACGGCGAGCACCAGGACCCGGTGCACCTCGGCGGCACCGGCCACAGCGGCGACGGTGGGCGGCAGTCCGGGGCGTCCCCCCAGGCCGGAGACGCCGTCGATGATGAGGGACACGTGGGGGGCCCGGTCGAGGGCCGTGCCGGCGTCCACGATCACGGCACCGGCCTCGACAGCAGCAGCGAGAGCCTCGGCGTGGGTCGACCCGGTCGCCGGCCACAGCAGCACCTCGATGCGCTCAGGCCGGGCGCGAGCCAGGCGCTGAGCCGCGAACAGTGCGTCGCCGGCGTTGTTGCCCGCCCCTGCGACCACCAGGACGCACGGCGGCGCCTCGCCGGGCGCCTGCTGGTCCAACAGTTCGGCCGCCTGGTCGGCCACCGCCCGCGCAGCGTGTCCCATCAGGTCTCCGGCCGGGTGGTCGGCGAACCACCGCCCCTCGGCATCGCGGATCGCCGAGGCGGTGAGAACAGCAAGCATGATCCCCAGCTTAGGGAAGCGCTGACGGATCGGGCTGGTGCCGCAACAACCGATACCGCCGGGCAGTCAGCGGCTGTCGGGGAATCATCGCCGCAGCGCGACCGTGCCCAGATCAGCATCGATCCGCGGTCCCCGGAGGAACCGCGGATCGAGGAGCGCTCCGTTGGAGTCCGCTGGTGGGGGAGCGCCGTTACTTCTTGGTCGGGCAGTCGTAGTCCGGCGGGGTGCCTGTCACCGTCACGTTGGCCTCGATCGGCGCGTGGAAGTGGCTGTCGGTGGGCACGTGCTGCCAGTAGATCAACGCATCGAAGCTGAAGGCGAGATTGGCGCTGTTCGCGCTGAGGGCATTGAGGATGATGGTGCCCGTGCCCCCGGCCGGGATGGTCAGTGGCAGATTGATGGCCGCCAGCACGCCGGTGAGATTGCCGGTGTAGCCGGGCAGAATCGTGGCGCTGGTGATCAGGATGGGAAGATCGGAGCCATTGTTGGTGATGTCGAAGATGATCACGTAGCCCTTGGAGAAGTCCTTGCAGCTCTCTCCGGGAGACTTGTAGCCCTTGCCCGGCGCTGCGGTCGGCGGTGGGCCGGAGGCTGCCATTGCGGGGGCCGCCGCCGCAACGGTGAGCGCGGGAAGGGTCCAGGCGGCGCCCTTGGCCACGACCCGCCTGCTGAGGGTGCGGGTGGCTTGCTGCTGTTCGGTCATGTCTTTTCTCCGTGGGTCCTCGGAACTGCAGGGGGCAGCACATCACTGCCGGACGGACTGTGGGGGGCAGGCCATGGGTGTTGCGCGGTCAGGATCCCACCGGGCCGTGCCAGCGCATGCGGACACCGTGTCAGCCAGTGACACCGTACTCTCGCCTACGGATCCCCCCGAGGAAATCGCGACAGCCGGAAGTACCGGGTCCAGTGCGATCCGGAAACGATGTTATAGCAGACATCACTATCTGTCACGCCCGGGTCCGTCGGAGGCGCGTCGCGGTCCGGGATGCCGGTCATTGGCGGGGCCTCTGCGGCGGTCAACGCCACATGGTCGACGCCGGGGCACGACCTGCTTGCCGTGGATGCCGTCCTCCGATGGTGTCGGCGGACAAACCGCCGTGAACCGTCAATCGGTGCTGAGCATGGCTGAGCCCAGCCAGTCAGTGGGAACCCCCATTCCTTCGACGAGCTCTGCCGCCAGCGGGCGCAGTTCGGCGCAGAGATCCTCGACGGACTGGGTGAGAGCCCGGCTCCGAGCGGTGTCGATGCGCTCGTGCTCCAGGAGCCAGGCCCGATGCTCGGCCAGGGTGGCCAGGGCGTACAGGTCGCAGACCTGGTTGAGCACCGAGGTGATGTAGGGATCGGGACAGGCGTCGATCCCGGCGATGAAGGCCTCCAGAACGATCCGCTCGGTGTGTGCGCGGGATGCGGCGAGCATGTGGTCCTGCAGTGCATTGGTCCGGGCGAAGGAGTCCCGCGGATCCTTCGCTTTCCCGGCGGCCCGCATCCGGCGGGCGAGCCCCTCGACAACGTGCTGCTCGCGGTCCTCGAAGGCGCGCATCTGCCACCCGCGGGACCGCAACGGGTCGCCGGAACCTCGGGCCGCGGTGAGCCGGTCGATGACCGCACGCGCCGTGGTCCGCTCCAGGACGGTGCTCCCGACGATCTTGGCCGTCGCCTGGGCGGTACCCCGCAGGTCCAGATCACCCCAGCTCTGCTGGTAGTCGAGCAGGAGCGCCTTGGCGACCAGCTGCATCAGCACCGTGTTGTCGCCCTCGAAGGTGGCGAAGACGTCGGCGTCCTGCCGCAGCAGCGTCAATCCGTTCTCCGACAGGAAGCCAGCACCCCCACAGGCCTCACGACACACCTGAAGGGTGTCATTCGCCCACCGGGTGAGCAGCGCTTTCATTCCGGCCGCACGCGTCTCGAGCTCGCGGGCAGCCCGTGGGTCGGCGCCGTCAGCATCGATCACCCGCTGCAGGGCCTGAGCCAGTTCGTTCATCGCGAAGCCGTAGGCGTAGGCCCGGGCGATGTTGGGCAGCAGCTTGAGCTGGTGGGCCCGGTAGTCGAGCAGCAGGATCTCCTCCTTCAGGCCCGGAACCCGGAACTGGCGACGCCTGAGTGCATAGGTAGTGGCGATGGTCAGCGCTTTCCGGGCGGCGGACGCCGCTCCACCGCCCACGCAGATCCGGCCGCGTACCAAGGTGCCGAGCATGGTGAAGAATCGTGCATTGCGCGACGCGATGGGTGAGTGGTAGCCGCCGTCGGCGTCGATGCCCCCGTACCGGTCGAGCAGGTGCTCCCGCGGGATCCGGACGTGGTCGAACCGGAGTGTTCCGTTGTCCACGCCCAGCAGGCCACCCTTGTGTCCCTGGTCGCCGGTGGTCACCCCGGGGAGGTCCTCACCGGCGTCATCGCGGATCGCCACCACGGCCGCGTGGACGCCTCGGGGTTCGCCGTCGACGGTGAGCTGGCCGAAGACCACCGCCATCCGTCCGTCCCGACCGGCATTGCCGATGTAGGCCTTGGTGGAGCCGGGGTTCGGGCTGTGCACCTCAATCTCGCCGGACTCCGGCAGCCAGGTCAGGGTGGTCTCGATCCTCGAGACGTCGGATCCGTGCCCCAATTCGGTCATGGCGAACGCTCCGGGGGTGGCCACGGTGATGGCGTCCGGCAGGAATCTCTGGTGGTGCCAGCGGGTGCCCAGATTGACGATCGCCCCGCCGTAGAGTCCGTGCTGCACCCCGGACTTGATGGTGAGGCTCAGGTCGCCCATGGCCAGCATCTCGAAGTGAGCGACGGAGTCGCCCTGAGTGCCCTTCCCGCCGAATTCCTCGGGGAAACCCGCGACCGCGAGACCGCGGGGCGGGAGCGTGAGCAGTTTCGCCAGGGCCCAGTCGCGGGCCTCCTCCGTGGTGAGGGTGGGATCGCGCACCACGTCGGCCGCGGCCACCTCGGTCCGCCACCGCTGCTTGATGGCGCGGAAGGGCCCGTCGAGCGCGGCACGGAGAGCCTCGCCGGTGGCGCTGATGGTCGCCGGTGCGATGGGGGGTTGCGTGCTGCCAGCGCTCCGGGTTGTCGCTGTGGTCATGGTGTGGCTCCTTCCCGAGCTCCCGGGGGAGTCGGCAGGTGGGTGAATGCCGGGGTGAAAAGGTTGTTGACGTGGGCGACGACCTCGCTGCGCGGCCGCCGCATGTCGGTGAGGATCCATCGGTCGGCGACCGCCCAGATGAATCCGGTGACGCCGTGCCCCCAGGTCGCGGCCGGGGCGGGATCGTGGCCATGGTCACGCAGCCAGCGACCGAACGCCTCGGCGACCTCGGCGCCGATCCGATGGGTGATCCCCGGGACCGGATCGGGGGAGGCGGGAGGGGTCCCGGTGACGAAACGGTAGATCTCAACGTCGGCTTCGACCACCCTCAGGTAGGCGTCGGTCAACCGGGGGACCAGGTCGGCGGGGGCGAGCCCTGAACTGAGCGGGGCGCTGAGGTTCTCCCCGATGAAGCGGTGCACCGAGGTGACCACCGCCTGATGGAGGCCGGTCCGGTCGCCGAAGTGGCGGTAGTAGACCGTTTTGGAGGTCGCCGCGGTCGCGGCGATGTCCTCCATGGCGACGGTGTGGCCGTGGCGCCGGATGGCGCGCAGCGCCGCTTCGACCAGCTCCGCGCGGCGCGCTGCGTTGTGGCGGGCCCAGCGGGTCGCCCGGCCGTCCGACACCTGCGTCATGGGTGTCACACTACCCGACACTAGGGGTACCTGCTACCGTTGGTGTCGGATAGTTCACGATGCTCGAGGAGGAGCTCATGACCCAGCCACACGCTGTTGTCGTCGGCGGCAACCGGACGCCGTTCGCCAAGGCTGGTGGAGGCTATGCCGAGGCCTCCGACACTGACCTCCTCACCGCCGCCGTCGACGGTCTGGTGGCGCGCTTCGGACTTGCCGGTGAGACGGTGGACGAGGTGGTCGCCGGCGCCGTTCTCAAACACAGTCGCGACATCAACCTGACCAGGGAGGCCGTGCTGGGATCGGCCCTGGATCCGCACACCCCCGCCGGCGACCTGCAGCAGGCCTGCGGCACCGGGCTCGAGGCGGTCATCTATGCGGCCAACAAGATCCGGCTCGGTCAGGCCAGGTCCGCGATCGCGGGCGGGGTTGACTCCGCTTCCGACGCGCCGATCGTGGTGTCGGAGGGGTTGCGGCGCGCACTGCTGCGGGCCGCACGCGCCCGGACCCCGGCGGCGCGGATCCGCGCGTTCGCCGGTCTCCGACCTCGTGATGTGCTGCCGGTGCCGCCGGGCATCGTGGAGCCCCGCACCGGCCTGTCCATGGGCGAGAGTCAAGCGCTCACCACAGCCCGCTGGCGGATCAGCCGCGAGGACCAGGATGCGCTCGCCCTGGCCAGCCATCAGAATCTTGCCCGGGCCTGGGCAGAGGGGTTCTTCGACGACCTGGTGACCCCCTATCTGGGCGTCACGGTCGACACCCCGCTGCGCCCCGATACCTCCGCCGAGGCGCTGGCCCGGTTGGCGCCGGTTTTCGGCGGGCCTGACGGCACCATGACCGCAGGGAACTCAACACCGCTGACCGACGGTGCCGCCGTCGTCCTGATCGCCGCCGAGCAGTACGCCCGGGACCGGAACTGGCCCCTGCTCGCCCGGATCGTCGACGCCCAGGTGTCGGCGACCGACTACGTCACCGGCGATGAGGGGCTGCTCATGGGTGGGGCCCGGGCGATCCCCCGGCTGCTCGAGCGCAACGGGCTGACCCTGGCCGATATTGACCTCGTCGAGATCCACGAGGCCTTCGCGGCGACCGTGTTGAGCACGCTCGCCGCGCTCGAGGCTGACGGTCACGGCACCGTCGCTGCGGACCGGCTGAACGTGAACGGAAGTTCGTTGGCGGCCGGGCACCCGTTCGCCGCCACCGGCGGCAGAGTCGTGGCGACCTTGGCCACACTGCTCGCCCGACGTGGATCCGGAACGCGCGGGTTGATCTCCATCTGCGCCGCCGGCGGCCAGGCTGTCGCCGCGCTGCTCGAGGCGGTGTGACCATGCGCATGGTGGAGAAAGTTCTCACCTCCGGGCTAGGGCGTTCGGTGAGCGCCCGCGTCGGGTTGGCCGAGGCGCCGGTGCTGCGCCGTGGACGTACCCTGCCGGAGGGGCCCCTCGCCCTGGCGAACCTGCCCGGTGGGGCCCTTGGTCAGGACACCCTGGACCATCTCGGCCTCAGTTCCACCGCCGACGTCCCCGACGTCCCCGAGACCCGGACGCCCGACACCCGGGGACGCCTGCAACCGGACCGCTACCCGGTTCCGCCCGGAGCGCTCCTGGTCGACGCCACCGGTCTGCGGAGGATCGAGGAACTGGAACTCCTCCGCCAGGTGCTGCGCCCCGCGATGAGGGCGCTGACGGCGTCGGGTCGGGTGATCCTCCTCGGCCCCCACGCCGATGCGGTCACCGGGCTGGAGGCCCACGCCGTCGTCCAGGCCATCGACGGGATCAACCGGACCGTCGCGAAGGAACTGCGGGCCGGCTCGACGGCCAATCTGATCCAGATCCGTCCCGGAACCGCCGCCGCCGACCTCGCCTCGACCGTGCTCTTCCTGCTCCAGGGGCGTTCAGCCTTCGTCTCGGGGCAGACCTGGGCGGTGGGCCCGGCCGCACCGGGGGACGCCCTTGCGCCCGATGCTGACCCCGAGCGTCCCTTCGCGCATCGCCTGGTCGTGGTCACCGGGGCGGCCCGCGGCATCGGCGCGGCAATCGCGCGCATCTTCGCCCGCGACGGTGCCACCGTCGTCGCCGTCGACGTGCCGGCGGCGGGGGAGTCCCTCGCCGAGGTGGCCAACACCGTGGGCGGATCGGCGCTGCAGGCCGACATCACCGCTGAGGACGCCGGTCGGCGGATCGCGGCCCACGTGAGCCGGGTGCACGGTGCCGACCGCCGGATCCACGCCATCGTGCACAACGCAGGCATCACCCGCGACACGATGCTGGCCAACCTCGATGAGAAGCGGTGGGCGACGGTCCTGGCGGTCAACCTTGCCGCCGAGATCAGGATCAACGAGACCCTGCTCGACCCCGGCCTGGCCGGCGGACTCGCCGAGCAGGCCCGCATCATCGGCGTCGCCTCGACGAGCGGGGTGGCCGGCAACAAGGGGCAGGCGAACTACGCCGCCTCCAAGGCCGGCGTGATGGGTCTGACCCGTGCCGAAGCCGCAGAACTGGCGGGGCGCCCCATCACGGCCAATGCCGTCGCCCCGGGATTCATCGAGACCGAGATGACTGCCGTCATCCCCTACCTCCAGCGCGAGATCTTCCGCCGGACGAACTCCTTGAACCAGGGGGGTCAGCCCGTCGACGTCGCCGAGACCATCGCCTGGTTGGCCGATCCCGCCTCCGGCGGGGTGAACGGCCAGGTCATCCGGGTCTGCGGGCAGAACCTGGTGGGTGCCTGATGGTCGAGACGCTGGTCTTCGCCGAACCGCCGGCGGTCGGCGCTCTGATCGTGCGGGGGGTTCTGACCCGGCGTCGAGCAGTCGGAAAGCACGTGCTGCTCCCGGACCGGATCCTGCGGCTGCCGCAGTACCGGTCGCCGATCGAGCGGTTCGCGGCCTACACCCGGGTGTGTGGTTTCCCGCTCGCCGACCGGGCGCCGGCGACCTGGGTGCACGTGGTGGCGTTCCCGCTGCAGGCGGCGCTGCTGGCCGAACCAGATTTCCCGTTCCCTCCGGCCGGCCTGGTGCACCTGCGGAACGCGATGATCCTGCACCGGCCGATCGCCGTCACCGACTCCCTCGACCTGCTGGTCCGTCCCGGCGACCTGCGGCCGCACCCCAGGGGTCACGTTTTCGACGTCATCAGCGAGGCCCGCGTCGGCAACGATCTCGCCTGGTCAGGAGTGAGCACCTACCTGGCCCGCTCCGCGGCCACCGCCGACGAGCCGGCCGAGGAGGATCGTCGGCCGGCCCCCGGCGGGTGGCCGCGCCCCGCGCAACGATGGCGGCTCCCAGCAGACCTGGGGCGTCGCTACGCCGCGGTCTCCGGCGATATCAACCCCATCCACCTGAGTCCGGTCACCGCACGGCTGTTCGGTTACCGTCGACCCCTGGCGCACGGCATGTGGACCCAGGCCCGCGCGCTCGCCGCCTTCGGGCACCTTCCGGAGTGCTATACCGTCTCGGTCGCCTTTCACCGACCGGTGCTGCTGCCGGCCACCGTCGGGTTCGCGGGGGAGCGACGCCGGTGGGCGGTGCTCACTCAGGCGGGAAAGGAACTTCTCACCGGCGCGATCATCAGCCCCTGAGAAGGCTCTCGACATCAGCGGCGCGGTGACGCGCCTGCTGCGGCCTTCCGGAAGACCCACACGGTGACGGCCAGCCGGGTGCGGAGGCCGGCGGTCGGGCCGGTTGATCGGTGGAACGCGTTCGGGCCCATCGCGATCAGGTCAGCGACCAGGTCGGGCCCGGCGTCGAGGTCAGCGCAGACCCGATGACGTTCGGCCAGGGCCAGCGTTCCCCTCATGGTGCGGAGCAGCCGGTCGGCCTTGCCGGCCTCGATTCCCAGCAGCCCGTGGGCCGAGCGCACCGAGACGAGGTGGTCTGCCTCGGGGGTGACGACGACCACCGCGCCGTCGGCGGTGAGGACCCGCGCGAACTCCTCGGGATTCCGCGGCGCGAAGACACACAGGACCGCGTCCATCGCCCCGGTACGAATCGGGAGCGGCGCCCAGGTATCGGCGACGACGCTGGCGAGCCGCGGGTGCGCCCGGGCGGCGCGGCGGGCCGCCGCAACGGAGATGTCGACGCTCACCCCGTAGGCATCGGGAAGCCTGTCCAGCGCCCGGGCCAGGTGGTGGCCGGTGCCGCCACCGGCGTCGAGCAGCCTGGTCCGGGAGGTGAGCAGGGAACCCAGCAGATCGTCGAGGGGGTCGAAGACTCCCGAGGCCAGCACCCGCTCCCGGGCGGCGACCATCGCTGCGGTGTCGGCGTGCGGCGGTGAAGCCGCACCGAGGAGATTGAGGTAGCCCTGCCGGGCCGGGTCGAAGCTGTGCCCGGCGGGGCAGCGGACCGGGGCAGCGCCGACATCGAGAATCTGGCCGCACCTGGGACAGCCGAGCAGGCCGGCGGCAACGTTCAGCACATCACTGACCGCGGAGACGGCCACCGTCGACCGGAATCCTGTACCCGGCCAGTCCGAGGTCCATCTCAGGAACCTTCCGCGACGGTGGGGGCGGGATGCTCTGGGTCGGTGTCGGGGCCGTCGGGCTGCTCCTGCGGTGCTGCCGCAGCGGCGTCCCGGGCCGACCGCTCGCGGAGCTTCCGGCTGTCGCGGATGTCATTGCGGATCAGAATGAACAGCCCGACGCCGGCGATGAGCGTGAACGAGAACCATTGGAGTGCGTACGACAGATGCGGACCCTCCGTGGGCGGTGGTGGGGTCACGACGTGGAACTCCGCGCCGGTCTGGGGGGGATCGGAGGAGATCAGGCTGACGTAGCCGTTGGCCAGATCCGTGCCCATCCAGGATCCCAGGGCATCGGAGTTGATGAGCCGGACGGTGTTCTCGGTGGGGGTGAGGGCATCGTCGGGCCCCGCGTCATTACGGCGGACGTAGCCGATGACGGTGATCTCGCCCGACGGCGGCGCAGGGAAACTGCGCGGGAAGTCCTCGTTGCTGGGGCGTTCGATGAACCCGCGATTGATGATCACCGTGCGTCCGTCGGTGGTGGACAGCGGGGTCAGCAGTTCCCAGCCCTTGAGGTCCCCCAGGGACCGGTAGCGCACCTGGACCTGATGCTCGGCGTCGTAGGTGCCGTGTACCTCGACACGCTGCCACTGGTCCTCCTCGGCGATGGGGTGGTCGAACGCTTCGGCGAAGCTGATCACGGCGGCGTTCTCGTGGGCAGCGACCACCGTGTTCTGCTCCCGGCGCTGGTCGAGCCGGTCGAGCTGCCAGCGGCCCAGGTTGATGAAGGTGACCGCCAGCGCGACGACGAACACCGTCAGGAGCAGCCATCGCACCCAGGTGCGTCTCATCGGCTCGCCTCGCTGTCGTCGATCTCGCCGGGAACCACGGGCGCCGGACCGATGGCGGCCCGGGTGTCCTCGGTCGGGGCGGTCGTCCCGACGCGGTTGTCCCGCGCGTTGCCGAGGAGCACAGCGATGCCGGGCAGCAACGCCGCCGCAGCGACGAGGACGAGATTCCAGGGGAGTGGGGTGAAGGCCGCGCACAGGAAAGCGGCGACGCGGAAGGCCATCGTCCACAGGTAGCGCTTCGTGCGCTGGTCGGTGGACAGGGTCGCCCCGTGCCGCGCATCGGTGATGAGCGTCGGCCGGGTTCGTGCTCCCATGAACACCAGCCTAACGGTCTTTCGCAGACTCTCTCCTGCACGCGCGGCGCCGTCGGCGACCCGGCGGCACGCTACGGTATGCGGGTGAATGAGCAGACTCCGCGCAGCATTCTGGTGACCGGCGGTGCCCGGGGCATCGGGCGCTCCATCGTCGAACGCTTCCTGGCCGCCGGCGACCGGGTGGCCAGCCTCAGTCCGAGCGGAGGCGCGCCCGACGGTGCTGTCGGGATCGCGGGCAATGTCGCCGATCCGGCCGATGTCGACGCTGCCTTCGCCCGTGCCGAGGAGGCCCACGGGCCGGTCGAGGTGGTGGTGGCCAATGCCGGCATCACCAAGGACACCCTGATCCTCCGGATGAGCGAGGCCGATTTCGACGAGGTCGTCGACGTCAACCTGAAGGGCGCCTTCACCGTCGCCAAGCGCGCGGCCCGCGGGATGCTCCGGCTCAAGCGCGGCCGGATCATCCTGATCGGCTCGGTCGTCGGGTTGTACGGCTCCCCGGGCCAGGTGAACTACGCCGCCACCAAATCCGGGTTGGTCGGTATCGCCCGCTCCCTCACCCGTGAACTCGGCGGGCGGGGTATCACGGCCAATGTGGTGGCTCCTGGTTTCATCGAGACCGAGATGACCGCCGCCCTGCCCGAGAAGACCGTCGACGGCTACAAGGCGGCGATCCCGGCAGGCCGACTGGGCGCAGTCGACGAGGTTGCCGCAGCGGTGGCCTTCCTGGCCTCATCCGAGGCAGCCTACGTCTCCGGAGCGGTGCTTCCGGTCGATGGCGGCCTCGGCATGGGGCACTGAGCCACCGGTTCCACCACCACCAGAACGCAGGAAGGGAAAGCCACACCATGGGCATTCTTGAGGGCAAGAACATCCTCGTCACCGGGCTGACGATGAACACCTCGATCGCGTACCGCGTCGCTGAGATCGCCGCGGCCGAGGGCGCGACCGTCGTCGTGTCCAATTTCGGCCGGGCGCTGTCGCTGACCAACCGGATCGTCAAGCGACTCGATCCCGTTCCGGCGGTGCTGGAGCTCGATGTCACCCACGATCCCCACCTGGAGGGCCTGCCCGACGCGCTGCGGGAGTTGGGGATCGACCAGCTCGACGGCGTCGTCCACTCGGTAGCGTTCGCCAACCCCGAGACGGCCCTGGGCGGCAAGTTCCTCTCGACTCCCTTCGCCGATGTGGCCAGCGCTGTCCAGATCTCGGCCTACTCGCTGGTCTCGCTGACCATGGCCTGCAAGCCGCTGTTCGGCGAGACGGCCTCGGTGGTGGGCCTCACCTTCGACGCCCGGGTCTCCTGGCCCGCCTATGACTGGATGGGGGTGGCCAAGGCGGCGCTGGAATCGGTCTCGCGCTATCTTGCCCGCTACCTCGGCCCGGAGGGGGTCCGCTGCAACATCGTCTCGGCCGGGCCCATCGACACGCTGGCCAAGAAGGCCATCCCCGGGGCGAACTCCTTCAACGACATCTGGGCCGAACGCGCGCCGCTCGGCTGGGACGCCCGCGACACCACGCCGACAGCGCAGGCGGTGATCGCCCTGTTGTCGGACTGGTTCCCGGCCACCACCGGCGAGATGATCCATGTGGACGGTGGGTTGCACTCCACCGGCGCCTGAGCGGCGGGTAGGTTGGGTCCCATGGCGAGAGTCGTGGAGTTGGACGACGTCACGGTGGTGCGTGGAGGATCCACGCTTCTGGACTCGGTGTCGTGGGCGATTGACGAGGATCAGCGCTGGGTCGTCGTCGGCCCCAATGGCGCGGGCAAGACCACGCTGCTCCAGATCCTCGGCGCGCAACTGCACCCGACCCGGGGCAGGGCCACCCTGCTGGATGAGACCCTGGGCGCGGTTGACGTCTTCGAGCTCAGACCCCGGATCGGCGTGACCTCGGCGGCCCTGGCTGACCGGATCCCGCGCGGCGAAGCGGTCGGCAATGTCGTCGTCTCGGCCGGGTATGCCGTTCTCGGACGGTGGCGGGAGTCCTACGATGCCACCGACTACGAACGCGCCGGATTCCTGATGCGGCAGCTGGGTATCGAACATCTGGGCAAGCGCACCTTCGGCACGTTGAGCGAAGGGGAGCGCAAACGGGTTCAGATCGCCCGGGCCCTGATGACCGACCCCGAACTTCTCCTCCTGGACGAGCCAGCGGCAGGGCTCGACCTGTCCGGGCGCGAATCCCTGGTGCAGACGTTGATGGGAATTGTCGCCGACCCGCTCGCCCCTGCGACCGTGCTGGTGACCCACCATCTGGAGGAGGTGCCGGCGGGCATGACTCATGCGCTGTTGCTGAGCCGGGGTCAGGTGGTGGCCGCGGGGCCCATCGAGGAGACCCTCACCGATGAGCAGCTCAGTGCGACGTTCGGGCTTCCGCTGACCCTCACCCGCGCCGATGGTCGCTGGAGCGCCCGTTCCCGCCCCGCACATCCAGCCAGGGCTGTCGAGGAATAGCCGTGGGGGAGTGGCTGCAGGAGAACCTGTGGGCGGTCTGGCTCGTGGTCGCCGGCGTGCTGGGCGTCTCGGAGATGCTCACCCTCGACCTCACGCTGCTCATGCTCGCGGGGGGTGCCCTCGCCGGTGGGGTGACGGCGCTCATCGTTCCCGGGTTGTTGTGGGTGCAGGTGCTGGTGGCGGTCGTGGTGGCCGTCGCGCTGCTGGGGCTGCTGCGCCCGAGCATGGTGAAGCGGTACTCCACCGGTCCCGGATACCGGAGTTCGGTCGACCAGATGGTCGGCAGTGAGGGCCGTACGATGCGGGAGGTGACGGCCTCCGACGGAGCGGTCAAGGTCAATGGCGAGGTGTGGTCGGCGCGGAGCTATGACGGCGAACCGATCGCTGCAGGTGTGGAGGTCGAGGTTTTCGAGATTGACGGGGTGACTGTGGTGGTCTACCCGCGTTCCAAGCCGCTGACGCCTGGCCCGTCGACCGAGTAGGGTGCAGCTGAACCCCTTGGTGAGGAGACTGTCGTGATGGAATTCGTACTGGTCGTGCTGCTGGGGACCCTCATCGTCCTGCTGGTCGTGGGTCTCGCGTTGTCCATCCGGCAGATCCAGCAGATGGAGGTCGGGCTGGTGCAACGGGTCGGCCGGTACCATCGGCGGATCGATCCCGGCCTGCACCTGATCCTTCCCATCATCGACCGGGTCGCCTACGTGATGGACATGCGGGAGACGGTGGTTCCGTTCCCGCCCCAGGGCGTGATCACCGAGGACAACCTGATGGTGAGCATCGACTCGGTGATCTATTTCCAGATCGTCGATCCGATCCGGGCCGCCTACGAGGCGCAGAACTACATCCAGGCCATCGAACAGCTCACGCAGACCACGTTGCGCAACATCATCGGCGGCATGGACCTGGAGCAGACACTGACTAGCCGCGAGGAGATCAACCAGAAGCTCCGCACCGTCCTCGATGAGGCAACCGGGAAGTGGGGCATCAAGGTCAACCGTGTCGAGCTGCGCTCCATTGAGCCGCCCGCGACGATCCGGGATGCCATGGAGAAGGGCGCTCGGGCGGAGCGGGACAAGCGGGCCGCGATTCTGCTGGCCGAGGGTCAGCGGCAGTCCCGCATTCTGGAGGCCTCAGGTGATCGCGAGTCGAGCATTCTTCGGGCCCAGGGTGAACGTGAGTCGGCGGTGCTCCGTGCGCAGGCCGATCGGCAGGCGGCCATGCTGAGGGCCGAGGGCGAGGCGCAGGCCATCAGCACGGTCTTCGGTGCGATCCACGCCTCCGAGCCCGATCAGGGACTCCTGGCCTACCAGTACCTGCAGATGTTGCCCAAGCTGGCTGAGGGCAGCGCCAACAAGGTTTGGGTCGTTCCGAGCGAACTCAACGACGCGCTCAAGGGGCTGGGCAGTGTTGCCGGCGACGCCGCGGGTGCGTACGGCAAGACCGATCCGGCGAAGTTCGCCGTCCCGGAGAAGGTCGATGTCTTTGCCGAGATCGAGGAGAGCAAGAAGGCCGACGAAGAACTGTCGGCTGCTCAGGTCGAGCAGGCGATCGCCGAGGCCCAGCAGTTGGAGAAGAACCGCGGCGGGGGAGTTCCCTCGATCGGGGGACCCTCCGCGCCGGTGCCGCCTGCGGTTCCGGGTGCTCCCGGAACCCCGGCGGAACCCGGGAGCCCGCAGACGCCGGGCGCCTGAGCGTCCCTGCGGTGGTTGGCGGTCAACTCGCACTGTTCCCACCGACGGCCCGCCGCTGGGCTGGCGGGGGCCTCCTGGTCAGGCGCCGACCCGGCGGAGCTTGCTGAGTGGCGCGAGTTCGCCGGGGAACACCTGCTTCACGCCGTCCCCGAGTGCGGTTTCGATGATGCGGATGTCGCGGACCAGGGTTCGCAGGCCACCGGGCTCCAGCGACGCGGCATGGTCAGAGCCCCACATGGTCCGGTCAAGGGTCACGTGCCGCTCGACGGCCACGGCGCCCATGGCGACCGCCGCCAGGGAGATCTGCAGTCCGGGCTCGTGGCCGGAATAACCCACCGGCACGCCGGGGAAGCGCTCGACGAGGGTGGGGATCATCCGAAGATTCGCCTCCTGTGGCGGCAACGGGTAGGTCGAGGTGGCGTGCATGAGCACCAGCCGATCGGTTCCCAAGGTCTCTACTGCCGTGTCGATCTGTGCCATGGTCGACATCCCCGTTGACAGGATGACCGGCTTGCCGGTCTTAGCCATGGCGCGCAGCATCTCAATGTCGGTGACTGAGGCGGAGGCGACCTTGTAGGCGACCGCGTTCATGTCCTCCAGGAAGCTGACGCTCGGCAGGTCCCATGGCGAGGCGAACCAGTCGAGGCCCAGCTTGTGGGCGTAGCGGTCGATCTCGGCGTACTCGTCCTTCTCGAACTCGACCCGGTAGCGGTAGTCGAGGTAAGACATCGTTCCCCAGGGGGTCTCGCGCTGGACATCCCGCATGTGGGCAGGTGTTGCGATGGCGGGCGTCCGCTTCTGGAACTTGACCGCCTGACAGCCCGCCTCGTGGGCCAGATCCATGAGTTGGCGGGCGATGTCGAGACTCCCGTTGTGGTTGAGGCCGATCTCGGCGATCACGTAGACGGGATTCCCCGCACCGATCGTATGCTGATTGATCGTCACAGGTGTGGTCACGTGGTGCCCCTTCGCCAGCGCGGATCTGGATCCTGCCGCGGCGGGAGGCGACGCAGCGGCCCGCTCAGTCTACTCGGCGGCGCCCGCGGTCGGCTGTCCACCCAGGGGGGACCCGGGTCAGTCAGTCGGGCTGAGGATTCTGTCGGCCAGTTCCCGGATGGCGCCGTTGCCGCCGGCTCGGGTCAGGACGATTCGGGCGCACGACCGCGCCGTAGGATGCGCGTCGGCGGGCACGACCGGCCACCCGACCGCCTGGAGGCAGGGCACATCGGGAAGGTCATTCCCGATGTAGGCGACTCGGTCCAGGCTGAGGCCATGGGCGGCGCACCAGGCCTGCAGGGCGGGGAGCTTGTCCTGGACGTCGTGGGCCACCTCGACCCCCAGTTTGGCCGCGCGCGCGGCCACCACCGGGTTCTGCTCCCGGGAGAGGATCAGCATCGGCAGGCCCGCCGAACGCAGCAGCGCGATCCCCATCCCGTCCGAGCGGCTGACGACGACCGCTTCTCGGCCGGTCTCGTCGACGATCGCGGTGTCGGGGGTGTGGACGCCGTCGAAATCCATGACCAGCGCGTCGACAGGAACCGGCTCGGAGCCGTCGAACACCGCAGCGAGGGCGCGGGCGGCGGCCAGTTCGGTGACCTCGTCGATCTCGATCCCGGAGGCGGCGGGCACCTCGGCGATGCCGATCCGACCGAAGAACCGGAATCCTGCCTCCAGGAATCCGTCCGTCCGCATCACGTAGAACGCTCCCGACTCCTGGTAGTGGGGCTCCCGGTCCTGGCGTCGGGGTCGGACGGTGTGGTTGTGATTGACGCCGGTCGCCGAGGCGCCGTCAGAGGTCCAGAGGAACCCGTAGCTCTCATAGGCGGAGAACATCGAGTCGTAGCGCCTCGCCAACACTGCCCTGACGGCGCGGTCCAGGGCGTCGCTATCGATGAACGGACTGGTTGCCTGCAGGAAGGCCACCACCTCCGGCGTGATATCCCGCGCCCGCAGGACTTCGAGGACGTGTACCAAGGCCGACTCCGAACTTGCCAGATCTCCCGAGATGGCCGCCGGCCGCTCGATCACCTCGGCGCCGGCGGCGCGGGCAGTGGTGGCGATGATGGGATCATCGGTGGTCACGATAACCCCGTCGATGGAAGGCGCAGTGGCCGCCGAGCGCACAGCCCGGGCAACGAGCGGGATGCCGCCCACGCGGGCCACGTTCTTACCGGGGATCCCTTTCGAGCCGCCCCTGGCGGGAATGATTGCGATACTCCGCATGTCGTTGCTCCTCCTCGCCCAGCGCCGGGCGGTCCCTCGCCCTTGGTCAGGGTTGACCGTAGCGCGTCATCGGCTCTGGCCAGCCCTGTGTTCCTCACCCCTTGCCGTTTCAGCCTGGACGATGAACAGCATCAGGCCGGGTGCGCTCCTTGTCATGGAGCGCCGGGGAGTGACTGGCAGGCGATGCCGTTGTTGTCCCCGTCCAGCTTGGCAACATCGCCGTAGAACGGGTAGTACTTCTGGTACCAGTTCTGAGCTGAGGACCAGCTGGTGAAGTCCGTGCAATTGATCGTGTTTCCGGGGTTGGCCGGCGGTTCGAAGGCAGGCGTGCCGAGGTCGCGGTTGAACCGATACAAGAACGCTGCCATCGCCTGGCGAGTCACTTCCTTCGTCGGCTTGAAATCGCCGTCTCTGTAGCCCCTGGTGATACCAGTCTGCGCGAGCCAGGAGATCTCCTTGTAGTAGTAGTGGTTCTTAGGGACGTCAGCGAACTCCGGAGTCGCCGGAGGTACGTACGTCGGGGATCCGGCGAGCCGGTACAGGAACGCTGCCATCGCTTGGCGGGACACGGCCCTCGTCGGTTGGAATCGACCGTCGCTGTATCCCTTCGTGATCCCGGTGTAGGACAACCACGTGATCTCGGTGTAGTAGTAGTCACTGGCGGGCACATCGCGGAACGTGGCCCGGATGAAGGGATCGAAGTCGGGTTCGCCGGAGAATCGGTACAAGAAGGCAGCCATCGCCCGTCGAGTCACAGGGTTCAGCGGCCGGAAGCTCCCATCGGAGTATCCGGTCGTGATCTCGGAATCGGCCAGCCACGAGATCTCGTCAGAGTAGAAGTGCTCCGGTGGCACGTCCGAAAAACTGAGAGTGAGTGCGGCGGCACCCACCTGTTCGGGAAGGACAAGTGACGGGTTACCACAATCTCCGACGAGGTCGTCCAGCAGGACCTCGCGCTCGACGGCATCGATGGCGAGTTTCCATCGGTACTTCACTCGCACCCAGTCCGACAGGTAGCGACAGGTCGCTCCGGCCGAAGGCGGGAGCCAGTCGGCGACATCACGGTCGCCCTTGGACTGATTCACATTGTCAGTGACCGCCTCAAGAGAGGGACCGAAATCCAAGTCGTTCGCGAAATCGCGGCGTTGGGCGGGCGACCATGCCCACGCCCCGGACCGCCACGCTTCCGCGAGCGGAACCATGTGGTCGACGTCGACGTCAGATGCCACGGTCCAAGTGGCCTCGTCGTACCACGAATCCCATTCCCCGGTCGCCACCGTGCAGCCCGTGGAGTAGGTCACCGGAACCAGCGATTCGGCCTGCAGCACTTCCGCGCGAGTATCGCATCCGTCGCCGTCTGCGTCGATCCAGTGCTCGAAAAAGTCGCGGTCGTAAGGGGGTGAATCCTCCTCCACTACCTCCAGATGGTCGATGGCGGTCGCCGCGGAAGCGGTTGCTGCGGTGGCCTCGATCGGGACCAAAATGAGCCTGGCCAAGGTGAGGCAGAGTAGCGCAGTCGCGGCCACGGGTTTTCTCAGGATGAGGCTGTCCGGCACGGTGAAATCCTTGTTCTGAGTCATTGAATCAGGTCCTGGCCACCCTCATTTTTCGAGGCTTGCATCAGCGAACATGAGCGGAGAGGCAGGGGGGATATTCGAGCGTCGGTGGCGGATCAGAGTCTTTTCCCAAGTACTATACCGACTTTTCGGACCTTTGGTGGGGCGACTCGCCACGGGTTGAGTTCCTGGGATTACTGGGACTTGACCACGTCTGCTGTCACGCGGGGGTCGGCATGGTGGGTACGATGGCGGCGACAACAACCGATTCTAGTGAGGTTGGGCGTGGACCTGCAGCGATGGAGTTCGGTCGAGGATGCCGCCAATGGCCTGCCGGCGACTTGGTTCACCCCCTTTCCCGCCCAGGCGTGGCAGCGGCTGGTTGGTGGCGCTGCTGTTACCGTGACGGTCCGCTGCGACGGCCCGTTCCGCATCATGGCCACGTCGGCGAGGGGGAACGCCGATGCCGTCCACCGCGGGTCTGACGACACGGTGCTGCCGAACGTGCCCGTCGCGTCCTCGGAGTGGGTGTGGATCGAGCCGGATGCGGGGACCTCTCTGGGCGCGGTGGTCTGGTCGATCGATGCTGACCTCGTGCTGCCACCGGTCGTGGTGGTGGTGCCGACCTTCAGGCGTGAGCAGGATGCAACCCAGCAGGCGGGAGCCTTCCTCGGCTCAGGGCTGGTGCACCGGGTGGTCGTCGTCGACCAGGGTGGCACGTTGCGCGACCACGCTCCGTTCCAAGCGCTCGTCGCAGACTTCCCGGAGCGTCTCGTCCTGGTGGAACAGGGCAACTTCGGCGGCTCGGGCGGATACGCGCGGGGCATGCTGGAGTCGTTGGCCTACCCGACCTGCGCTGTCCTCCTCTCCGACGATGACGCGGCAGTTCCCGAGGAGGGCTTGCGGCGGATGCTGGTGGCGCAGTCCCTCGCCGCTCAGAACGGCCGGCGGTTGATGATGGCCACCCCGATGCTGTCCGCCGAGGTACCCGAGACGTTGGTCTCAGCCTCAGAGTACGTGGACCGTCGGACGTTTCAGTGGCAGGCGGCCGACGGACTGGGGCGGCCAGTGTCGGTCGATGCTCCTCCCGCCGAACTCAGTCGCGTTCTCAGGCTTCACAGCACCCCCGACTACGCCGGCTGGTGGGGAGCGCTGCTGCCTCCGGGGGCGGTCGCAGACGTCGGTCTGCCAGCGCCGTACTTCCTCAAATGGGACGACGCCGAGTTCGGCCTGCGTGCCACCGCGCTCGGATACGAGTTCATGGCCCTCCCCGGCACCGGAGTCTGGCACCCCACCTGGGGAGCGTGGAAGACTCTCACCACGTGGGTGGCCGTGCTGCTCCATCGCAACCGGCTTGCGACAGCCGCGGCGTACGGTGCCAGCAGGCGCGTGGTGATCGACTCATTCACCCACCAGGTCAAACACATCCTCTCCCTGCAGTACGACGTCGCAGGCCTGTGGTCCGCCGGGATCGATCAGTTCCTGTCCGGTCCTGGATGGGTGGGAACTGATCTCGCCGAAGCCCGCGCGTCTGCGCAGACTGCTGTCGACCGGTTGCCGACACGCACAACAACCCGCGAGCTTCCGGCAACGGCTGCACGCTCGGGCGTCGTGCCCGGGGTGGCCCGCGGTGTGCTCGGGCTCTTCCGGCGCGGGCGCCGTGAGGCCCGGTGCCCGGCCGCTGAATTCACCTGGAGGGATGGACTCGGCCTCGACCGCGTTGTGCTCACCGACGGGGAGGGTGCGGCAGTGGAACTCGTCGCCGATCCGCGACGGGCGCGGGGGCTGCTCGCCAGAGCGCTTCGTCAGCACCTCGCCCTGCTCTGGAGCTGGCGGAGTCTGGCTCCGCGGTACCGGAGTGCGCTCCAGCGTAGTGTGACTGCCGACCACTGGCTCGCTATGCTCGGCATCGACTGACCGACGGACGCGCCGGCAGGGTCGGAAACAGCGGAGGGTGCGATGGGCCCAACAGACGTCGTCGGTGCCGCCAGCGCCAGGATTCGTTCGGCCGGGGGAGCCCTCATCCGTCGACTTCACCTACTGCCGGGGGGAGTTCCTGACGGCATCGGGGAAGACGCCCGTCTGGACGGCGTGATCCTGACGTCCAAGGTGGTGGTTTTTTTCCCCGATAC
The DNA here is from genome assembly GCA_047973315.1 of Propioniciclava sp. GTDB lineage: Bacteria > Actinomycetota > Actinomycetes > Propionibacteriales > Propionibacteriaceae > Propioniciclava. The sequence continues at coordinate 15,980 of JBKEBV010000121.1, read as the reverse complement.
TCCGGATTCGCTCTACCAGCTGGCGGACTGGTACGTGACCCTGGAGGCCGTCGATCGCGAGTTCGGTGTCACCGTGATCTGTATGGACTCGCGAACCGGACGGCGAATCCGTGAGGACAGCAACCTTGCTGTGATCGTGGTGGGGCGGGACGCCACGATCGATGAGCTCCTCGCTCGTAGCGACGTCCACGTCTGTCTCTATGTCAATCATGCCCAACAGAATCTCCTGATGCTGCGTGCGAACAGGGTCGTGCACGTTGCGCTGCAGCACGGTGACTCAGACAAGGCAGTATCGATCTCCAATCAGATCAAGGCCTATGACTTCGCTTTCATGGCCGGCCAGGCGGCTGTTGATCGGCTCTCCCGTCACCTCATGTTCTACGACGCGGAGGCGAAGTGCATCATCGTGGGTTACCCGGAGCCGCCTCCCCTGGCGCTACCGGAGGGGATTCCCCCGGCCAACGGCAAGCGGGTGCTGTACGCCCCTACCTGGGAAGGTGGCCACCCCTCGGTCGGCTACAGTTCCGTGCTGTCCCACGGTCTGATCATGGTTCAGTCTCTGATTGAGGCTGGATACGAGGTGGTCTACCGTCCACACCCTCTCACGGGAGTAAGGTTGGCTGAGTTCCGGGAACAGGACGGGATCCTTCGGGCTCGCCTCGCAGCGGCCGAGGGGTCGCGGGTCAGCACCGGGATTCCGCTCGCAGTGGACCTCCAGACCTGCGACATCCTGATCACCGACGTCTCGGCGGTGGCGAACCACTGGCTTCGTACCGGGAAACCGATGATCGTCACCGAGATGTGTGGTGCGGCGGCCCAGCCTGCAGGTATGGGCCTGCTGGAGGTCGTGCCGCGCATCGGTCCGGCTGATGCGGCGGATATTGCGACCGTGGTGGAGCGCGAGTTGGTCGATGACCCTTCGGGCGCCCGCCGTCGGGCTGTGGCGGAGTATTATCTCTCCCCGGGCTCGGCGACAGACAAGACGATCCGTGCTCTGCGCGACCTGATGACGAGACGCGCCGCTGAGAGCAGTCGGTTGGCCGACGATTCCAGGTGAGCAGAACGTGCGTCATCACAGGCCAGTCAGGTAGGAGGATTGTGTAGTGGGTCAGGTTGACACCAGGGACGGTCGTGGGCCGGTCGGTCGTCTCAAGGCGATCTGGCGCCACCGGGACACGCTCTGGCTTCTGGTGCGGCGTGACCTCAAGGTCCGCTACGCCGACTCCCTCCTGGGGTACGTGTGGTCTGTGCTCGATCCGCTGATCATGAGCCTCATCTACTTCTTCGTGTTCACCTACATCTTCCACCGCAGCGTGGGCGGTGAGCCTTACATCATCTTTCTTCTGCTGGCGCTGCTTCCTTGGTTGTGGTTCAACACCGGAACCATGGAAGGCATGAAGGCACTCAAGACGCAAGCGCGCTTGGTCCGGTCTACCGCGGTGCCCCGTGAGATCTGGGTCCTGCGGTCGGTGATCGCCAAGGGGATTGAGTTCGGACTGTCGATTCCGGTGCTGGTGCTGTTCATGGTTGGTTTTCACTCCCAAATGGACGTCAACGGGAATGTTTGGCTCTTCCCGGTGGCGATCGTCATGCAGATGATGCTCATTTCGGGTGCGGGTCTCCTGCTCGCTCCTCTCATGGTGCTGCTCAAAGATATCGAGCCGCTGGTACGACTGAGCATGAGGTTCCTGTTCTACGCCTCGCCAGTCATCTACGGCGTGCACGACGTGGTGAGCTCGGTGCTACCGCCCGCGATTCAGTGGCTGTACATGCTCAATCCCATGACCGGAATCCTGTCGGCTTATCGAGCGGGGTTCTTCGCGACCGAGCTGGACTGGCTGGCCATCCTCATCGCAGCGTTCCTGAGCCTAGGGCTTCTCATTGTCGGATGGTGGGTGTTCGCGCGCACCGAGAAGACCGTTCTGAAGGAGATGTGATGAAGGAACCCGCCACGGTAACCGAGCCTCTCATCTCGGTGAAGGACATCGGTGTAGAATTCCACTTGGGTCGCCGGAGTCAAGGCTTGCGCGACATTATCTTCCGACGCCCCGCACAGAGCCGGAAGTCTTTCTGGGCGGTTAAGGACGTGTCCTTTGACGTCCACCCCGGGGAAGCCATCGGTGTCATCGGCCGGAATGGCAGTGGAAAATCAACCCTGCTCAAGCTTGTTGCAGGCGTCATGTTGCCGGATCAAGGCTTTGTCAGCGTACGCGGTGGCATCGCCCCCCTCATCGAGATCACCGGCGGGTTCGTGCCGAACCTGACCGGCCGCGAGAACATCTACTTGGCGGCGGGTCTGCACGGGATGCCCAAGAGTGTCATCGACGAGCGATTCGAGGGAATCGTCGCCTTCTCTGAGATCGGTAGCTTCCTCGACACCCCGTTCAAACACTTGTCGTCAGGCATGAAGGTCCGACTGGCGTTCTCGGTGATATCCGAGCTCGACGCACCGATCCTGATGGTCGACGAGGTGCTGGCTGTCGGCGACAAGGCGTTTCGGGACAAGTGCTTCGACAGGATCGAGCGACGGCTCGACCAAGGGCACACGCTCTTTCTGGTGTCTCATTCGGACAAGAACCTGACCCGCTTCTGCACCAGGGGGTTGTACATGCGTAAGGGAGACCTCCGTGCTGACGCCCCGATTGCCGAGGTGCTGGAGCAGTATCACCGAGAGACCGAGGTCTGAGAGCCTGAGCGGACCCTGAGTAGCTTTCCGGGGCCCGGTCAGCGCCCCCGTCGCCTGCCCGGGAGCCGGCGCCAAGCGGCGCGCAGGCCGGAGAGTGCACGGCTTCCGGCGCCGGCCTCGTCCGACCCAGAGGTTGCATGGATCTGGTAGTTCTCGTACGTGCGGCGAAGCTTGCGGCGGACCTTCGCACGGTACTGCCCAGCGGTCGTCCCCGGGTACGGCGGAAGTTCACGTTCCAGCTCGGAGAAGGTGAACGAGGTCCGTGTGCTGTCAGGCGCCACGACTTCCTTGAGTCCGTCGAACAGAGCGGTATAGACGCTCATCATGAACTGCTCGTCCTTGGTGACTCCTTCATGCATCGCTTGTTCGAGCGCCGACACGACGTGCTCAGCGTTCCACTGCGCGGGCGGGATGGCGCGATCGGGGTAGCCGACGGACTCGTAGAAGTACGGAACCTTGAAGTTCCACGACAAGCCGATGGACGGGACTCCGTAGGCGAAGGATGTGATGCTGGCGTGAAGCCGGAAGGCAATCACTCCGTCACACGCCTGCAACTCGCGAACCAGCTCTTCCGGAGAGTTGATGGGAAGAGCGGCGCTCGCGACGGGGATACCCTCGGATCGTAAAAAGGCATCGAGGAACACCTCGTCGGTGAAATGCCCGGTGGTCAACAGCCGCGGCTCATAACCTCGCTCGTTCAGCAGAGCCACGACGTCCCGCCAGAACGCCCGTTGTACATGTTCAGGGAACTCGATGCCATTATCGGCAAAGATGCCGGCGCGCGTCACCACCAGGCCCACCCGGCTGCGGGACGGCCGATCAACCGGCCGGGAGCGGAAGACCGCGTCGGCGAACACTGCGGGATCAGCGACGTGGGCTACCGGAGTCCCGGTTCCTTCGACGTAGCGTTGCAGCGACGCAAGGTCGTCCCGGGTGGTGATCTGCCGCACTACCGGAAGGGCGAGCGCTTCCCGCAACTGCAAGCACCTCGGGTCGAGGGCATCGAACGGTTCGACGCCGATGCTCGAAAAGATCACGGGGACATTGTATTCGTGGGCGAGCTCAAGGGTTTTGATTGTTCGTAGATAGAAGGACTGATACGCATAGTTGAACAACGGGGCGCCGCCGAAAATGATCACGTCCGATTGTGAAATTGACCGACGGGCCGTTTCGATAAGGCGAGGGTCGCCCGTCTTCATGTATCTTCGTGACACAATACTAGCCGCTCGGCTGGTGATCGTGAAATCTTCGAAGGATCGGCCGAGATTCTTCATGACTCCCTTGATCAGGGAAATGGCAGTTGCTTCGATGATCTGGTCACCGACATTGTCGGAGTCTCGATTAGTCAGCAGTAGAATTCGGAACTTGGGCACGACTTCTCCGTTCCCCGCAAGCGGTGGTGAGATCTTGTTTCGAAACAGCTGGGGCAGGACTTCAAGCGATACATGGCCCGTACGGTGGCCGCCGACGCTGGTTCACCCCTCCTTGCCTGCCCGCGCAAGATAGAACTCCGAGTACTTCTGATAGCTCTCATATGTGCGGCGCAGCTTACGCCGCGCCTTCTCCTGGTACTGCTTCGCACTGGTTCCCGGATACCGTGGCAGCCGGTCCTGCAAGTCGGCGTAGGTGAACGGTGCCCGTGTGCACTCCGGTGCCACCACGTCCTTGATCCCGTGGAACAGCGCTTCGTAGACCGTCATCATGAAGTGTTCGTCCTTCGCGACGCCGTGTTGCATCGCGTCCTCCAACGCGGCGACGACCCGCTCGGCGTGCCATTCGTCTGGGCCTAGCGCTCGGTCAGAGTGGCCGACGGCGGCGTAGAAATAGGGGACCTTGAAGTTCCATGATAACCCGATCGACGGGATTCCGAAGGCGAAGGAGGTGATGCTCGCGTGGAGGCGGTAGGCGATCACCCCGGAGCAGGCCTTGAGTTGGCCGATCAACCCCTCGGGAGAGTTGATGACCACCGCGGCCTGGGATGCCGGGATCCCCTCACTCTTCACCAGCGTGTCGAGAAACACCTCATCGGAGAAGTGCCCTGTCGTGAAGAAACGTACTTGGTAGCCGCGTTCAAGCAGAATCCTGCGCACGTCCAGCCAGAAGGCACGCTGGTCATCTTCTGAGAACTCGATTCCGTTGTCGGCGAAGATGCCAGCGCGCGTCACCACAAGACCGATGATCGGTGCCGATGGTGTGGGCTCCGTAGGCGTAGGGGCGGAGGCGCCGCGTGACTTGAGTCGCTGGAGCAGGCGTCGGGCCGGGGCCTTGACCCGGGCCGGTATGTAGGTGCGCCAGCCGCGAGGCGGTGCACTGGGCTTTCGGCGGAAAACGATATCGGCGAAGACGGCCGGGTCGGAGACGTGTCCCACCGGAGTCTTTGTCCCCTCGACATAGCGTTCCAGCGACGCCATATCGTCCCGGGTGGTGATCTGGCGAACGCAGGGGAGCGCCAAGGCCTCTTTGAGCTGCAGGCACTTCGGGTTGGACTCGTCGAACGGCTCCACTCCGATGCTGGAGAAGAGTACCGGGACGCCGTATTCTTCAGCGAGTTCCAGGGTCGCGATAGTTCGAAGGTAAAAATTCTGATATGAGTAATTGAAGAGGGGGGCGCCGCCGAAGATAATGATGTCCGCCTCGGAGATGGCCTGGCGTGCGCCTGCCAAGAGCTCAGGATCTCTGGTACGAAGATATTTCTTGGAGATGATTCCCGCGGCTCGGCTAGAAATTGAGTATGAGTCCGATCGTAAGTCAACATTTTCCATGACTCCCTTGATCAGGGAGATGGCGGTTGCTTCGATGATCTGGTCGCCGACGTTGTCGGAGTCTCGGTTGGTCAGCAGCAGGATTCGGAACATGGACACCCAATTCTCCATTCCACGGGCGGTCGATGGGGCTTAGCCCCTTAGATATCGATTCCCGGCACGACAATTGTCCGGGCACTGCGGGGTGGCTAGGGCGACGAACCTCTAGTTGATCAGAGGACCCTCCTCAAAGGCGCGAACCGTCCGGCTGATGCCCTCGGCCAGCGGAACCAGCGGCTCCCACCCGAGGCGGCGAAGTCTGCCGGAGTCCAGGCCCAACGAGGGGACCGGGGAGAAAGACCTGCTGTCGTCGGGGTTGGCGAAGGCAAGGGAGAGGTTCATAGCGGGTCGGCTGGCAGCGAACGTCTCTGCCAACTCCCGAATGCTGACGTGCCCGGCCGGATCGGCGACGTTGTAGGCTGAGGCGCCGCCGAGCAGGTGGGCATAGAACGCGCCTCGCGCGGCATCGGCGACGTAGGTATAGGTGCGGGTGGCGACGCCTGCGCTCATCATGCGCACGTTCCGGTGATTGACCACATCGGCAAGAAAATCAGCTTGGACGCGGCCGTCGTCGAGAGTCAACCCGGGTCCGTAGATGTGCCCGAACCTCAGTGCCAGCGGCCGGATGGCGAATTCGGCCTCATAGGCCGCCATAGCGGTCTCCGCGAGGCGTTTCCCTTCGGAGTACGCCGCTCGCGGGGCAAAATGTTCGAGCGGCCCCTGGTCATTCTCAGAGATCAGGTCGACACCCGGCACCGCCCCGTAAACCTCCGACGAGGAGAGTAGGACGAACGAGCCGCCGCTGGTGAGCGCATCGAGCATGGCGATGGTGCCCAGCACGTTGGCCTTGAGGGTGGTCACCGGAGATGAGCTGTGCAGAACGGGCCGAGCGGGGGACGCACCATGAAAAATGGTGCTGTAGGCGTCGATGGGGGCCGGGTGACTGACATCCCGGGCAATCAGTTGAAAGTCGCTACGCGCCAGCGCCTTCCCGAAGCGGGCCTCGGCCTTGGCGCGGTTGCGGACCAGTCCATCGACCTGAAGGTTGAGTCCGTGGACCTCGTTTGCTGCCAGCAGGGCGCCGACGAGGTACATCGGGATCATTCCGGATGCGCCGGTGACCAGGATCCGCTGGTCGCGGTAGGTCTCCCAAGGCAGGGGAGCCTCGACAATGGTGCGTACGTCTTCGGTGTAGACGTGCGACTCGTAGAGAACGACATCATTCGCCACCGAACGCCTCCCTGTCTTCGATGAGAGTCATGAAGGTGCGGCAGATGTAGTAGTCGGACGCTGTCGTGATCTTGATATTGGTTCTGGGTCCTTCGACGCGGTGGAGCGGGTACCCGAACGAGTGCATGAGGGTGCAGGAGTCGATGGAGTCGCTCTCACCCTCGGCGACCGCGCGTTCATAGGCTCCCAGTACGTCGCCCAGCCGGAAGCTCTGCGGCGCTTGGGCCGTCCACAGGGGATCGCGTGGAATCACCCCTCCGATTCCCGAGCCGTCCTCGATGACCACTGTCTCGGTCATCTTGGTGCAGGTGATGGCTGACCCGTGTTCGCGCACCGCGTGGAGGTTGCGCGACACGAGTTCGGTGTCGATCAGCGGGCGCACCCCGTCGTGGATGAGGACGATGTCGTCGGGTGCGCTGTCAGCTGCTACCGCTTTCAGCGCGTTATGGCGCGACGCCTGGCCTGTCTCTCCACCGTCCACCACCCACCGGACCTTGTCCAGTTCGTACCGCTTCACCAGGCGGTCGAGGTACTCGTGGTACTCGGCCAAGATCGCGATGGCGATGCTGTCGATCTCGGGATGGCGCTGGAAGATGTCAAGGGTGTGAATGATGACGGGCTTTCCGTACAACTCCAAAAACTGCTTCGGGCGTGAACTACTGGCCATTCGTGACCCGACACCGCCAGCGAAAACTATGGCGATATTGCTCATAAGTCTGAGCCTCCTTCGGTGCTGGGCGATTTCTGGAGAATGAGCCAGTCGATGACCCGGTCCGAGTTTTGGGTGTCGACGTAATCGAAATTCTCGGCCACGAATGCCTCCGTCTTGCCGATATAGGGGCCAGGGTCGCGGATCAGCTGGACAAGTTCGCCGAAATCCGTAGCAACGGGGCCGGGAGCGACATCATGGAAGTTGCGGTGCATGCCGCGCGTTGCAGTGTAGGCGTCGAGATCGTAGGCGTAGAAGATCATGGGTCGCTTGAGTAGCGAGTACTCGTAGACGATTGAGGAGTAGTCGGTGATGAGGACATCCGAGATCAGCAGAAGATCGTTGGTGTCAGGGAAGGCGGCGACATCGATGAGCCGATCCGCGTACTGAGGTGGGATAGGCGCTGGTTCGTGCAGGAAGTGGTGTTGGCGGAACAAGATGACGGTGTCCTCGCCGCAGGCTTCGTGCAGGACGGCGAAGTCAATGGTCTCGTAGTTGTAGTGGGCGTCGCGGGAACCGCGGCCGCGGAACGTCGGTGCGAAGAGCATGCGTCGCTTGCCGGCGGCACCGGGGTAGGCGGCCTCGAAGGTCGGTAATACCTCGTCGGCGCGACCGTCCCGGAGAAAAGCGTCGACCCGGGGAAGGCCGGTGGCTATCACCGCCTCGCGCTCTATTCCGAACGCTTCGCTGTACACGTCGCGGAGGTGTTGAGATCCGCAGATCGCGTAGGTGTAGAGCCGATGTGAGTTGGTCAGATGGGGTGAGCCGTATTGCCCGAACCTGCTGTAACCGATCGATTTGAAGCCGCTGCCCGCGTGCCAGAGCTGGATAACCTTCTGATTATCTAGATCGGCCAGATCCATGAGTATGGAGAAGTAGTCGTCGATCAGGACGATATCCGCTCGTCCCATTTTCCATGCGAGTTTGAGGGCGTTGAAGCGCGAGCTTGTTCCTTCGGTTCTGAAGGAATAAGCAAAGGTGTAGTTCCGGTCGAGAGTGCGCTCGCACATCCGGTCGTGGACTGCCAGCAGGTTTCCCTGCATGCTGAGGCGGGCCTCCGATGCGAAGAGGATGCTGGGTTGGTTCTTCTTGCGAGTCACTCGGGCGACTCGCCGAATCTCGCGTAGCGCGGCCCGCTTTGCCTTGCTCAGTTGCTTCGTGGCCTTCCGGAGCTTCCGGGTCAGGTACGGTGCGGTGCTTTTGTTCTTCCGCCCGAAGGAATAGAAGCGAATCAATAAGTCCGGGTGGTCCTCGTCGTCATCGATGCCGAAGGTGACCGTATAGGCGGAACGGTTCGAGTTGTAAACGAATGCGCGGGAAGGGTCGCTCAGCTCTGGGACACGATCCAAGGGGAAACGGCCGACCTTGGTCTCGGACGACCTCGCAAACAGGCGGTAGGTGCCATTCGGAACTGCTCGTCGACCATTGGCGGCAGTGACGTTGAGTGAGAGGCGTGTCACCGAATCACTCAGGGGTGTCGCCGATACTGGCAAGGCCTCCTCGGGGCGGTCCTCACACTGGAGATAATATTCAACGTCGTCGGTCGGCGATCGGTCCACATCAAGGTGGAGGAGAACTCTCTCCCACGACAGTTCACGAATCATCAAGGTGCCCTGCACCAATACTCCTCACCTCAGCCGTCGGGCAGTTCACGCTGTCCTTGGAACGATGCCGTGGAGTCTAGCAGCGCTGTAGCGCCCGGTCGGTGCCTCAATCGCCAGGTCGGGTGAACGCTGCCCGGTAGGCGCGCCGGCGGAGCGGCGTCGGGACGAGGCGATACCCGCACCTGACAGCGACATTACGGATGAAGGTGGGAGTATCAATGAAGCCCAGAGTGCGCATCCTGCGCTGCAGATCCCAGTCTGAGCGCAGCATTTGCAGGCCACCGCGGCGCTGGTAGGCACCTTCGTCAACGCGGTAGCGCACCAAGGGCTCAGGGATGTTTGCCACGCGCGCGCCCGCGTGAAGCATGCGGACGAACAACCAGTAGTCCTCCATCTTGTTCAGATGGGTGTAGCCGCCAGCGGCTTGGACGACGCTCTTGCGGTAGACAACGGTGGGGTGGTTGAACGGGTCGCGAAACGGAGCCATCGCCACGATGTCTCGCTCGGTTTCGGGTAATCGGCGAATCGGACCGAGCCTCCCCGAGGTGTCGAACTCCTGGATCGCGCTCCCCAGTAGGTCGAGGTGGTCTTCGGCGAGGCGGGTGACCTGCAGTGCAAACCGCTGAGGTTCGGAGATGTCGTCGGCGTCCGCGCGCGCCACGATGTCGTGGGCACAGCGCGCGAGTCCGGCCTGGAGTGCGCGGGCGAGTCCGACATTGTGGGGAAGTCTCTCCACCGTCACCGGAACGCCCTGGGTGAGGTTGTTCACCGAGGCCAGGACGGTGTCGAGGCTGCCGCCGATGGGGCCGTCACAGACGATGACGAGTTGGTCCGGCTTGAGGGTCTGGTCCGACGTCGCCGAGGTGATCGCAAGCGCGAAGTGGTCGGCATTGTCCCCGGCATAAACAGGGAGCAGGACGGAGAAGTCGTTCATTCGAGCTCTGCCACTGCTGTCGCCATCGGGGTGTCCGCCAGCACGACGCTGTTGGGTCGGGGCGGACGGCGAGCCGCTTGGAGACCCTTGCGGGCCAAGGCCATCAGTTCCTTCCGCTGAGGAGAGCGGACCAGCAGGCCGAGCCACCTCAAGGCGGTACGCCCGCCGTAGACCACCTTTTCCGCAGGCCGGAGAGCCCGCGAGCGGCAGAACATCCACACCTTGTTGCGGACTTCGTTGAAGAAGCGCGGGCCCGGATTGAACGACGAGCCCCCGAACTGCTTCGTCGCGTGCAGGACTCGACTGGCCGGGACATACAGGCCCACCCGGTTCCGGAGGATGCGCGCGGTGTATTCGAAGTCGTCGTTCCACAAGAAGTAGTCGGCGATGGGAAGGCCGACCTCCCGGACGGCGCGGGCATCGATGAGGATCGAGACGAACGAGGCGGAGCGGATGGAGACGGCGCCCACCTGCTGAGCGCGTTCACGCAGTTCCCGGCTCGCGCTGGGGCGCTCGCGCGGGGTGTTCATCGGGTGCTCACGCCCATCGTGCCAGACTGCCCTCGAGGCGCACAGGGCCACCGGGCCGGGATAGGTATCAGTCGCAGTGAGCAGCGCTTCCAAGGCACCCGGTTCCGGAATCGTGTCGTCGTCCATGATCCAGACTGCGGCGGCATCGAGTTCCGCGACGGCGACGGCGATGCCAGCGGCGAAACCGCCCGCGCCGCCGAAGTTCTCCGCCAACGTCACCACCTGAGGGCGGATCGGGTGTGCGCGGGCCATGGCCCCGGAGCCGTCATCAGATGCATTGTCCACCACCACGACCGTTCTGGGGCGCACTGTCTGGGCAGCCAAGCCGTCCAAGGTCTGCGCCAGGAGTTCTCGTCGGTTGTACGCGACCACCACCGCGATCGTGCCGTCTCCGGTCAGGGGGGAACTCACCGCACCAGAGTATCCACTTCAGCCTGCGCAGGAGCGCAGGTCGACGGCGAGCCGGAGCGGTCACCCCGAGCGCCGCAGCCGAGCACAGGCCCGAGTGGCAGGTTGCGCCGGCCCGGCTGATCTCCGCTCACAGACCCAGTGCCCGGGTCATCTCCGCCCGAAGATCCTCCATCAGTGCTGCCGCCTGCTGGCGCGCTTCCGCCACCTGGGCGCGGTTGCCGGGGGGGAGGCGGACCTGGAGGTAGCACTTCAGCTTGGGCTCGGTGCCGGACGGGCGGACGACCGCGCGGAAACGGTCGGATTCGAGAAGCAGTCCGTCGGTCGCCGGGAGCCCTTCCCAGCCGTCGAGGAGGTCATAGGCCGCCACCTTCTCCCCGCCGAGCGTGGTCGGGGTATTGGCGCGCAGGCGTCCCATGGCTGCAGCGATGAGCGACAGATCGGTGACCCGGAACGACAGCGGTTCGGTGAGGTGGACACCGAAGGTGTGGGCGAGCTCGTCGAGCCGGTCGGCGAGGGTCAGTCCGTCCTGGCGGAGCCGGGAGACCAAGGAGAGTACGCGGACCAGGGTGGAGATACCGTCCTTGTCGGCGACCGCGGTCGGGTCGGTACAGTAGCCGATCGCCTCCTCGTAGCCGAAGACCAGCCCGGGGACGCGGCCGATCCACTTGAATCCGGTCAGGGTCATCACGAACGGCTGGCCGGCGGCCGCAGCCATGGAGGCGAGCAGGGTGGAACTCACCACCGAGCAGGCGTACGTGCCGGGCGTGCCCCGGCGTAGGGCATCGTCGGCGAGCAGCCAGCCCAGTTCATCGCCGCTGAGCATCCGCCAGGCGCCCCGGTCGGGAATCGCCACGGCGCACCGGTCGGCATCAGGATCGTTCGCCAGCGCGACGGCGGCGCCGCTGCTCCGGGCGAGGTCGAGGGTGAGGTCCATCGCCCCCGGTTCCTCAGGGTTCGGGAAGGCCACTGTTGGGAAGGTCGGGTCGGGCAGCGCCTGCTCGCTGACGAGCGCGGGTGGGGCGAACCGGGTCCGGTCAAGGACCCGCGCCACGACCTCGGCACCCACCCCGTGCAGAGCCGTGTAGGCCCAGGGGAGGTCGCGGGGTACATCCTCGCTCAGCAACGAGGCGACCCGGTCGACGTAGGCGTCGGTCAGATCGGCACCGATGACCTCGTACGCGGTCGAGCGTGGGTGAGCCTCGAAGGGAAGCCCAGCCGCCTGTTCGATCCGGGCAGCGATCTCCGCATCGACCGGGCTGATGATCTGCGAGGTCCCCACATACACCTTGTAGCCGTTGTCGGTCGGAGGATTGTGGGAGGCGGTGACCACGATCCCGGCCGCACAGTCGAGGTGGCCGATTCCGAAGGCGACCACCGGCGTCGGCACATGGGTGGCGGTGAGAACCGGGCGCAGGCCGAGCCCGGCCAGGATCTCGGCGGTGTCGCGGGCGAACACGTCGGAGTTGGTGCGGGCGTCGTATCCGATCAGCACCCGGGCGCCGGCGTGGCCGTTCTCGTTCAGCCAGCCTCCGACGCCCGCGGCCGCCTGGCTGACCACGACCCGGTTCATCCGGTTGGGCCCCGGACCCAGGGCGGACCGCAGCCCGGCCGTCCCGAAGGCGAGCCGACCGGAGAAGGCGTCGCGCAGTTCGTTCTCAGCATCGTTGTCGCCGGCCCGGGCGAGTTCAATCAGACCATCGAGGGTGCTGACGGTCACCGGATCCGGATCTGCGGAGCGCCACTGCTGCATGATGGCCAGTTCGTTCTCGGTCAACATCAGATAACCTCCAGCAGTCCACTCAGCAACGACCGTAGTCGCTGGGCCGCATCAGCGCCGGCCTCGATCACCTCGGCGTGGTCGAGCGCCTCGCCGGTCATGCCAGCGGCAGCGTTGGTGACCAGTGATATCCCCAGGACCTCCAGGCCCGCCTCACGTGCGGCGATGCATTCCAAGGCGGTGGACATGCCGACCAGATCGCCGCCCAGAACACCCGCCATCCTCACTTCCGCCGGAGTTTCGTAGGCGGGGCCGTGGAACTGCACGTAGACGCCGTCGGGAAGCGTGGGATCGACCGTCCGCGCCGCCTCACGCAGGTGCGGAGCCCAGGCATCGGTCATGTCGACGAAGCGCGGCCCGACCAGCGGCGTCGCGCCGGTCAGGTTGATGTGATCGCGGATCAGGACCGGGGTTCCTGGGGGCCAGGCCGGATGCAGTCCACCACACCCGTTGGTCAGCACCAGGCGGCGCGCGCCCGCGGCCGCAGCCGTCCGGACCCCGTGGACGACGGCGGCGACCCCGCGACCCTCGTAGTAGTGGGTGCGGCCGGTGAACAGCGCTGCCACCTGACCTGATCCGGTCCGGACGGCGCGGACCGAACCGCCGTGTCCGGACACGACCGGAGCGCTGAACCCGGGCAGTTCGGCGAGCGCGCACTCACCGATGGGCTCGCCGAGGTCGTCGGCGGCAGAGGACCATCCCGATCCGAGGACATAGGCAGTGTCGACGCGCTCAAGCCCCAGTGCGGAGAGCAGTGCCCCGGCGGCGCGACGGGCCAGGGCATGGGGATCTTCGGTGTGCGGCACGCGATGAGCATATCGATCCCGCGTGATCAGGGGTTCCCCCGACCGTGGGACAATCCTCCGGTGACGAATGTGGTGATCATCGGCGGTGGGCCCGGCGGCTACGAGGCAGCGCTGGTCGCCCGCCAGCTCGGCGGGGAGGTGACCCTGGTGGAACGTCGGGGCGTGGGGGGCAGCGCGGTTCTCACCGACGTGGTGCCGTCCAAGACCCTGGTGGCCACCGCTGAGGTGATGACGAGTGTCCGCCGCGCTGACCAACTCGGGCTCCGGCCCGCCGAGGTCTCCGGGCGAACGCTCGACCAGACCGTGTCCGTCGATCTGGGTCAGGTCCATCGCCGCGTCATCGACCTCGCCCAGCGACAGTCGTCCGACATCGCCGAACGGCTCGCGCGGGAGGGGATCCGGGTGATCGACGGCGTCGGCAGCCTCGACGGTACCGAGGCCGTGCTCGCCAGCACCGGCCGAGCACGGGAACGTCTGGACGCCGACATCATTCTGCTGGCCACCGGTGCACGTCCCCGCGAGTTACCCGCTGCCCACCCCGATGGCGAACGGATCCTCAACTGGACCCAGATGTACACCCTGACCGAGCTTCCGCAGCGCCTCATCGTTGTGGGGTCGGGCGTGACCGGGGCCGAGTTCGCGAGCGCCTACCACGCGCTCGGGGTGGATGTCGTCCTGATCTCCTCCCGCCATCAGGTGCTGCCGGGGGAGGATGATGACGCCGGCCGGGTGCTGCAGTCAGTCTTCGAAGGCTCCGGGATGACCATCCTGTCGCGCAGTCGCGCGGTTGTGGCCCGCCGCACCGTGGCCGGCGTCGAGGTCACCCTCGAGGACGGTCGGGTGGTGCAGGGCAGCCATGTGCTGATGGCGGTGGGCGCGGTGCCCAACACCGAGGGTCTCGGCCTGGCCGAGGCGGGGATCGAACTGATGCCCTCGGGCCACATCGCCGTGGACCGGGTCTCACGGACCAACGCCCGCGGTGTCTATGCCGCCGGCGACTGCACCGGCGTGTTCGCCCTGGCCTCGGTGGCCGCGATGCAGGGACGAATCGCCATGTGGCACGCCCTCGGCGACGCCGTCGCCCCGCTCGACCTGGCGCAGGTCTCGGCCAACGTGTTCACCGCACCCGAGATCGCCACGGTCGGTGTCGGCCAAGACGAGATTGACGTCGGTTTGGTCCGGGCGCGAGCCGTGGTGATGCCGCTTGACTCCAATCCGCGGGCCAAGATGCAGGGCGTCAAGGACGGATTCGTCAAGGTCTTCTGCCTCCCCACCACCGGGATCGTCATCGGTGGGGTCATCGTGGCGCCGCGGGCCAGCGAGCTGATCCATGTGTTGTCCGTCGCGGTGAGTGCCAAGATCACCGTCGACCAGCTCGCTCAGGCCTTCACCGTATACCCATCGATGTCCGGCTCCATCGCCGAGGCCGCCCGCCGGTTGCACGGCAGCGGTGGAGAGGCGAAGGTCGTCTACTGACGACGCCGCCGGCCACCGGGGTGGCTCAGGGTCTCCTCCGGGTCGGGCTCGCGCGCTTTCGGTGATCGGTTGGCTACGGTTATGCCCGTGACGCAGAACCTGCCCCTCGCCGTGGCGCTCGTGATCGTCGGGTCGTTCTGCTTCGCGCTCTCGGCTCATCTCCAGCACGGTGCCGTTGATGCGTCCCTGGAGGGTAACGCCGAGAAGAAACGGATGCGGCTGCGTGACATCCTGGTGGCCATCAGGTCACCGCGATGGGTGATGGGCCTCTTCTTCATCGGCACCTCGGCGGTGCTGCAGATCACCGCCCTCACGATGGCGCCGGTCTCCCTGGTCCAGCCTGTCGGACTCCTGGCTTTCCCGTGGTCGGTGCTGCTGGCGGCCCGCGCCACCCGGACGCCGATCACGCCCCGCGTCGGCGCCGCCGTGGTGGTGACGGTCGGGGCGACGCTCGCCTTCACCGTGGTGACCGGGTTGCACGCGGTGGACACCACCGACCTGGTGGTGTGGCGGATCGCGCTCGGTGCGCTGGTGGTCTACACGATCGCGGCCACCTTCGCCCGGCTCGGATCCCGCGGCCCACACCGGTGGCGGTGTCTGTTCTGGGCCTCAGGCGGTGCCCTTTTCTACGGCCTGGAGGCCGCGCTGGTCAAGACGCTCATCGAGTACGGTTCCGCGCATCCGTGGCTGACCTCACCGGTCTTCTGGGGGATCGCCGCCGCGTTGGCCCTCGGCGCTCTCGTGGCCGGTTGGTTCATCCAGCAGGGCTATGCGACCGGACCTCCCGAGGTCGTCGTCGGGTCGATGACGGTGACCAGCCCGGTGGTTGCGGTGCTGTACGGCATCGCCGTTCTCGGGGAGGGGGCGCGGATCACCCCGGCCGCGGGACTGTGGATGGTGGTCCTGGGAGCGGTCGCGGTTGCCGGGGTGGCGGCCTTGGCCCGTTTCCATCCTCACTACGAGAACGCCGTCCTGGTGGCAGGTATCGACGAGGTGCTGCCCGACCCCGGAGACCC
>JBKEBV010000104.1:0-36435 GCA_047973315.1 Propioniciclava sp. | reverse complement strand
CCGATTGGCGATCGTGAGTGCCTGGTCCAGCACGGCGACTCGTCCACCGTCGGTGTCCAACCGGAGGCGATCCGCGGTGAGAATCTCGAGCCCAGCCTGGATAAGGGCGAGCCCGTCAGCGTCGTGGCCGGCCGCTGCGCTCGGCTGCGGGACACCTGGGGGTGACTGGAGGTTCTCCATGCCGGCCAATCTACGGGGTGGCTCCGACATTTTCTGTCTGAGATTCCAGCCCGCCACAAGGTTGTGTGTTGCCTCAATCGAACACAGTGTTGTCCCAGGCTGAGCGCATTCCCGAGTGCTCCAGGTGTGCTGGCCCAAGCGTGCCGGCCAGCGGAAATCGGCGGCTGCCGTTGGTCCGCAACATGATAGAGCTCGTTGTATCGGGCCGGTGCCGCCTCATGTGGTGCGGTCTTGAAAAAGGGCCGCTGAACTGGATCTCCTGCGGTATTTGCGGCGGCACCTACAAGGCGGTGGAAGCCTCGCATCGCGCGCGGAGTCCGCCAAGGATCCGGGGCTCGCTCACGTTGATCTTGCCGCAGGTCTCAGCGACCCCTCGCCGGCGGGGCAGCTGCTGCCGGTGGGGAGTGTGTTCCGGTTTCTGGCTGAGCCCGACATCGTTCCCGACCCACCCGACCAGGCAAGCGAGATCAGTTGTCACCTCCCTGGGCAGCAGACCCCAGCCAGGGCGCACCGCCAACGTCACGCCACCCCGTGGGATTCGCGACGACTGCAGCAAGTTTCTCCGGGCTCCGAGTGCTCGCGGCGCTCCACGTGCCATCGCCGAGGAGGGTGATCTGCTCCTTCTTGCGGACCAGGCGACGGAACTGCCCCGTCACCATGCTGGTGAGATGCTCGTCCAGCGTGTCCAGATCGTGCTGCGCCCCGTTGTCGCAGGCGTCGCAACCGCAGTCCGGGAACGCGCCCACCCAGATCGTCGGGTCGGCGAAGCCGAGCGAGATGCCGGTGTCCTCAATCCCGTCGATAGCGCAGCGCACGACCACCAGTTGAGCAGCACCCTCCGCGACGGGCGAGGCGACGACAGCCGACGACATCACTGTCCGTGGGGGCACTTCCCACCGAAGGTCCGGTGGATCGACGGAGCGGGTGGTGGCGAGTCCGTGCCTGACCAGTGCAGCGAGCCATGCATCTGCTCGCGCCCCGAGAATGCGGTAGCGCTCGGGATGGGTGACTCGGGAGTACTCCTCTTCTGCCGGGGAGACGCCCGCGGGGTGAGGATCGGGCCAGAGGGTGAGGTCAGGGCTCCGCTGCGCAAAGTGACGCTCGACATCACTGAGGAGTTCATCGAGGGTGATCACGCTTGATTATCCCCGCCCGGTCAACCGCGCACGTGCGCACGCCTCGCGGATGGTGCGGCCCAGGACCCGAGCAGAGCGAGTGCCTCTGCCGTGGGCGTGGCGGGTTCGGCGGCATAGGTCGTCAAGGTGAGTCCGGGTTCCGAGAGCATGTCGACGCTCTTGTAGGCCAGATCGAGGTCGCCGGCGCCGGTGTGGTGGAACAGCTTGGTCCCCGCGCCATGCAAGCGCATGTTGTGCTGGCTCCAGCGGAGGCGGAACTCCTCGCTCAGCGTCGAGAGTTCTCCGATGAGATTCTGCATGGCCCGGTCGTGGGGATCCCGTCCGGCCTCTGTCCGCAGGATGGAGACTGCCGTGTCGGCGGCCACGTCCCAGTCGCGATAGAGGCGGTGCGCGTCGGCGTCGAGGAAGGTGTAGTGCGCGGAATTGGGCGTCGCTGTGGTTGCGCCGTCGTACAGGCTGGCGTGCATCGCTCGGCCCAGAGTCCTTCTGGCTGATCGCCGGACGCTCGGCGTTGATGCTCGTCGCGGTTGCCGTGGCGATTCCCGAATCGTTGCCCCCCGGTCAACGACACACCGGTGGCCTCCGCGCCCTGCTCCACCCGGTGGGCGCGGTGCTGAAGAGCCGTGCGTTCGTGGGCTACCTCGTGATGGCCTTCTCGATGGGGGTCACGTTTGCCTACGTCGCCACGTCGGCTTTCATCCTGCAGTCCATGAACGGGTTGACTCCCCTCCAGCCGTGCTGGGCTTCCTGCAGTGGACGATGGCTGGGGTCATCGCTCCCATTGCCGGCATCGGCGGTGATCAGACGGCAGTTCCTATGGCTGTGGTGATCCTGGTCCTGGGATCAGTGTCGGTTCTGGCGAGGGTCTTCGCGGGGCGAACTGCTTCGTGACTCGCCCAGGTCGACGACGATCTCGGCCCTA
The DNA here is from genome assembly GCA_047973315.1 of Propioniciclava sp. Taxonomy (GTDB): domain Bacteria; phylum Actinomycetota; class Actinomycetes; order Propionibacteriales; family Propionibacteriaceae; genus Propioniciclava. Next base: position 34,197 of record JBKEBV010000104.1, on the reverse strand, counting down.
CTCCGGTGCCCGAATGGTCGCTGTTCGTTCGTCGGCAAAGCATGGCGCCATGGACTCCATCTGGTCCATGACCAGCTTGATCGCCTCGGGCTGCCACGCGGAGTCTATTTCGGCGTGAAGGAGCTTTTCGGCAGTAGCTGCCAGGGCGCCTGAGCAGCGGAAGGAGCCACTACTGCGGTCGGGTGGGCGTCCTGCCCCGTCGGCCGGATCGTGAGGTCACGCCTGCGGAGGCCATGGTTCCCGGTGCTCGCGTGCGCAGATCAGGAAGCTCCTCAAGCAGGGGACGCCCTCGTGATGCTGCGCGGTGCTCAACCCTGCGCGATCCGTTCGCGCAGCGACGTCAGCTGTTGGCGCAGCGCGGCCGGGACGCTGTCACCGAACTGGGCGAAGTACTCCTCGGTCAGGTCGGCTTCGGTCGACCAGGCTTGCGGATCGACGGCGAACAGTGCGTCAAGATCCTGCTGGCTCATATCAAGACCGCTGATGTCCAGGTCACCGGGAACCGGGAGGCGCCCGTTGATGGTATCCACCGCCTCGACCTGACCGGCCACCCGCTGCAGCAGCCAGGCGATGGCCCGAGAGTTCTCCCCGAAACCCGGCCACAGGAAAGAGCCGTCCTCGCCGCGGCGGAACCAATTCACCTGGAAGATGGACGGCGCCTGCTCGCCCAGTGCCCTGCCCACCTCCAGCCAGTGGGCCCAGTAGTCGGCCATGTTGTACCCGCAGAAGGGCAGCATGGCGAACGGGTCTCTGCGGAGTTCGCCGACCCTGCCCTCGGCAGCGGCCGTCCGCTCGGAGGCCACGGTGGCGCCGACGAAGACCCCGTGCTCCCAGTCATAGGACTCCGTCACCAGCGGAACCGCGGTGGCGCGACGCCCACCGAAGAGAATCGCGTCGATCGGGACGCCGTCGGGGTCGTCCCAGTTGGGGCTCAACGAGGAGGCCTGCTCGGCGCCCACGGTGAACCGGCCATTCGGATGCGCGGCGAAACCCTCGCTGTCGGGCGTCCAGTCCTGACCCTGCCAGTCGATCAGGTGGGCCGGCGGTTCCTCGGTCATCCCCTCCCACCAGATGTCCCCGTCATCGGTCAGGGCGACATTGGTGAAGATGGTGTCGTGGGAGAGCGCGTGGTAGGCCACCGGATTGGTCTGCGGAGAGGTTCCGGGCGCGACGCCGAAGAAGCCGGCCTCGGGATTGATCGCCCGCAGGCGTCCGTCGCTCCCGCGACGCATCCAGGCAATGTCATCGCCGACCGTCTCGGCGGTCCAGCCCGGCAGTGTCGGGCGGAGCATCGCCAGATTGGTCTTGCCGCACGCTGACGGGAACGCGGCCGTCAGGTGGAAGACCTGCCCGTCGGGAGCGGTCATCTTCAAGATGAGCATGTGCTCGGCGAGCCAGCCCTCGTCGCGGGCCATCACCGTGGCAATCCGGAGGGCATAGCACTTCTTGCCCAGCAGCGCGTTGCCGCCGTACCCGGAGCCGTAGGACCAGATCTCGCGGCTCTCGGGGAAGTGGACGATGTACTTGTCGTCATTGCACGGCCAGGTGACATCGTCGCGGCGGTTGCCGTCGGCGTCGACCAGCGGATACCCGACCGAGTGGATGCCGGGAACCCAGTCGCCGGTCTCGGCGATCCGGTCGAGGGCGCCAGCACCCATCCGGGTCATGATCCGCATGTGCAGCACGACATAGGCACCGTCGGTGATCTCAACCCCGCACCGGCTGATCGGGCCCGACAGTGGACCCATCGAGTAGGGAATCACGTACAGGGTGCGGCCGCGCATGCTGCCGGCGAACTTCTCCCGCAGCGTCTCCCGCATCTGCGACGGATCGGCCCAGTTGTTCGTCGGTCCGGCGTCCTCGGCACGCTCGGAGCAGATGTAGGTGCGCGACTCGACCCGGGCCACATCAGAAGGAAGAGTCCGGGCCAGGAAGCTGTTGGGCCTGATCTCGGGATTCAGCGGAATGAAGGTGCCGGCCTCGACGAGAAGGGCATTGAGGCGATCGCGTTCTGCCTCCGACCCATCACACCAGACGATCGCGTCGGGTCGGGTCAACGCCGCGACATCCTCGACCCAGGCGATGACGTCGGCGGGTGCGGCGGTGGGAATGGTGGTCGGGGGGCTGTCGACGGACATGAGGCTCCTTGCCGGGCTGCCGTCCCTGGTTCCGGTCGGCGTCCCTGCCGTTTCGGTGGTGATCCATTCATACCGCGACACACCCGCTTCTGGGAAACCGTGTGCGCTCCCAGTCAAATCCGCCTGTCGGAAAGGCCGAACGCCCGCCCTTCGGCGGAAGGCTCCGGGGGCCGGTTTGGACCTGAGGAGACCGCCGGAGTAGACTCAACCTCCGGTTACCAACCGAGCGCTTGTAGCTTAACGGATAGAGCATCTGACTACGGATCAGAAGGTTGGGGGTTCGAATCCCTCCAAGCGCGCTTGTCAGTGACTTGAGCATGCTCAACACGACGCCCCAGACCCGCACCCTCCAGGCCTCCTTGCTCGCGGCCACCACTGCCTCATGGCGACCCGATGCCCCTCCCTGGAGTTCCCGGCGTCGAGCGCGTACCTGCTGGATGACGCTGGGCTCCGGCGCGGCTGGGGCAGGTCGGAGGGGCCGCCCAGCCGATCACCGTGGCGGTCGGCAACGGCAGGAGCCGGCAACCGGATGAACATTCGGATAACAATCCGATCACGAGCAGATCACGGCTGCCGCAGCGGCCAACAAGTTGTGCGGTCGCCCCGACAGGTTGTGCGGCGTCCCGCTCGACCCTCGGCGCAACTTGATTCACTGCTCGCAAGCGCATCAGTGCGATCCGCCCATCCCCCTTGTCGGTGGTTGGGGCCGTGGCGGACCGACGCGCTGGGGCTCCACGGGGGACCGCTCCCGAAGGCAGTCTGCACACCCGTGCGGCCGGCCGGGGCCTCCGCAACGTTCTCGTGCCGGGTGGAAGCGGGCGGGGACGCCAGCAGTCACTGGAACCGCCGGTGACGCGGTCAAAGACGACGAAAGGGGAAGGCCACATGAGGGCCATGCCTACCAAGGTGATCGCCGCCATCGCAGGCGTCGGTCTCCTGATCACTGCGGGTTGCACCGCAACTCCCGGGGACGACGCGTCGGGCCCCTACACGACTGCTGAGGTCACCGACGGCACCACAACGTTCACCGTGGTGACCAACCCCGGTGACGGCCCTCGGCTCTCCTACGGCTCCGAGAGCGGCGTGACGCTCATCGAGGAGGAGGTCGACGGAGCCACCTACGCGTTCAAGGACATGAACGGCAACGAGACCCTCGACCCGTGGGAGGACTGGCGTCTCGACCCGGCCGAGCGGGCCGCGGACATCGCCAGCCAGATGTCGGTGGAGCAGATCGCCGGCCTGATGCTGTTCAGCTCCCACGAACGCTCCCCGGGTGACGGGCTCACCGAGGCCCAGGAGACCTACCTGAAGGACTCCAACCTCCGCGCCGTGCTGAACGCGGCCGGCTCCGACGCCTCGACCACCGTGCCGTGGGTCAACGAGATGCAGGCCTACGTGGAGACCCTCGCCAGCGAGGACACCCCCTACGTCCCGGTCAACTTCGCCTCCGACCCGCGTTCAACCGCCGGCAGCGGTGGCTACAACGCTGACGGTGCCGACATCTCCCGCTGGCCCTCGAACCTGGGCCTCGCAGCGACCTTCGACGTCCAGCACACCCTGAACTTCGCGCAGATGGCCTCGGCGGAGTACCGCGCGCTCGGCATCACCACCGCGCTGAGCCCGCAGATCGATCTCGCCACCGAACCCCGCTGGCTGCGCGTCGGCGGCACCTTCGGCGAGGACGCCGCGATGGCCTCCGAGATGACCCGCGCCTACGTCACCGGCTTCCAGAACTCCGCCGGTGAGGACGTCTGGGGTCCGGAGTCGGTCAACGCGATGATCAAGCACTGGCCCGGCGACGGCCCCGGTGAGGGCGGCCGCGAGTCGCACACCGAAGCCGGCAAGTACGGCGTCTATCCGGGCGACAACCTGGACGAGCACGTCTCGGTGTTCCAGAGCTCGCTCGACTCCGCCGCGATCATGACCTCCTACTCCATCTCGCTCAACGGCGAGGGCGACGCCCTCTTCGAGGACCGGATGGGCACCGCCTACGACCGCGGCGCGATGGCTCTGCTCCGCGACGAGAACTCCTACGGCGGCGTCGTCGTCACCGACTGGGGTGTCATGAGCGGTTCCAAGGACGAGAACGTGTTCATCGCCACCGGCTGGGGTGCCGAGGACATGAAGCCGGCCGAACGGTACCTGTGGGTGCTGGGCACCGGCCATGACATGTTCGGTGGCGTCAACGACGCGACCTACATCCTGGAAGCCTCCCAGCTGTGGCAGGACGAGTTCGAGGCCGGCGACCGGGAGGTCGACGCCGCGACCCGCTTCCGGGAGTCAGGCGCCCGCATCCTGACCATGTTCTTCCAGGCCGGCCTGTACGAGTCCGCCTTCCTGAACCCGGACGAGTCGGCCGAGATCCTCGCCTCCGACGACAAGCTCAAGGCCGGCTACGACGCCCAGCTCGCCTCGATCGTCATGCTGAAGAACGACGGCGCGGTCGCCGAGGGCATGGACTACTCCGACAAGACCGTCTACATCCCGCAGAGCTACGACGTCGGCCGGGACAGCCTGTTCGGCCCGGGAACCTACACCCAGGGCCCGAGCATGGATCTGGACGCGGCCGCAGGGGTCTTCGGCAACGTGGTCACCGATGAGGTCGAACTCGACGCCGACGACAAGGTCGTCAGCTACACCGCTCCGGACCTGTCGGATGTGGACATGGTGCTGGTCGGCATGCGGAGCCCGAACACCGGTGCTGTCTTCGCCAACTCGGGCCACAATGTCGAGACCGACGAGTGGACGCCGCTGTCGCTGCAGTACCGCGAGTACACCGCTGACGGTGACAACGTCCGCAAGGTCTCGATCTCCGGTGACATCAAGGCCGACGGCAGCCAGCAGAACCGTTCCTACTTCGGCAACTCGGTGAAGGCCACCAACGAAGCCGACCTGGACGCCTTCGAGCGTGCGGTGGAAGCCGTCGAGGCGTCGGGCAAGGACATTCCGGTCATCGCCGTCCTCAAGGCGGAGAACCCGGTCATCCCAGCCGAGTTCGAGGCTGACGCCGACGGCATCCTGGTGAGCTTCGGTGCCTCCGACAAGGCGGCGATGGACGTCGCCGTCGGTGCCTACGACCCGAAGGGTCGCCTGCCGATGCAGTTCCCGGCGGACATGGACACCGTCGAGGCTCAGAAGGAAGATGTTGCCAAGGACATGACGCCCTACACCGATGCCGCAGGCAATGCCTACGACTTCGGGTTCGGTCTCAACTGGGCAGGGCCGATCAGCTGACGTCGCTCCGCCCGACCACCCTGGGGTGGCCGGGGGCACTGAGATCAGGCGCCCCCGGTCACCCCGACCCCGGCCCCGTCGTGGGGTCGGGGACCATCACGGAGCGCCGCCGATGCGGCGCAGGAGACAGGAGAAACTGATGAACAACAGTGTCACAAGGATCACCGCGGCGGCCGCTGCCGGAGTCCTCGCCCTCGGCCTGGCCGGATGCTCCGGTGGCAGCGAGCCCGCCGCGAGCGGCGCCGCCGGCGGTGGCCCGGAGGCCTGCGCCGCGCTGACCCCTGACCTGGAGACCGCCCGCCAGGCCGTCCTCGACGGTCTCGCCGAGGACGATTCGCTCACCCAGATCATGCTGGCCGGCGACGTCGAGGCCCCCACCCAGAAGTACGGTCTCCTGGTGATGCCGTTCGTCAAGAGCGACGCTGCCGAGAAGGTCACCGGCACGGTGAACATCGACGGGGGCAACTTCGTCGTCGAGGCTGAGGACGCCGAAGGTCTCACCTGCCAGATCGACCAGGACGGCACCATCTCCGAGGCCGCGGCCTGATTGTTGAGGTCATTGCACCGCTGAGGCGCCCTGGGTGCTCCGCCCGACCGTCCGGTCGGGCGGCCCCAGCGCCCGCCTCGCCCGGCGGACAGCCGTCCGCCAACCCTCGCCTGTCCGCCGGCACAGGCCCAGCCCCACCGAGCCGCGCCAGCGCCTGAGTTCTCGTCACGCCCATGTTCGTCCAAGGAGTCACCCTGTGAACGCCAAATCCAAGGACGCGGCCGTCGCCAAGACGCCGATGTCCAACAAGAAGTTCCTGTCCATCTGGATTCCGATCGTCGCTGTGGTCGCCGTCCTGGGCATCGTGGTCAACGTGGCGCTCGTCGTCATGCAGGGCTGGGTCTCGTCCCAGCTGGGGTCGGGCACCTATACCTTCACCAACTCCGAGGAATCCGCGGACTGGAACACCGAGTACTACTCCAGCGACCTCGCCTCCATGGACGACGTTGACGCCGCCGCCAAGGACCTCGTCGAGGAGATCGCCGGCAATGGCATTGTGCTGGCCAAAAACGACGGCGGTGCGCTTCCGCTCGCCTCGGGTGGGGCCATCACCCTGATGGGTCGCTCGGTCACCGATCCGGTCTTCGGCGGCGCCGGCTCCGGGTCGGTCGACACCAACTCCGCGGTCACCCCGCGGGTGGGGGTGGAGAACGCCGGCTTCACCGTCAACGAGGACGTCTTCAACGCCATCGAGGCCTACACCGAAGAGACTCGACGTGGCTACATCGAGATGGACCAGCCGCAGAAGTCGACCTTCACCGTCGGTGAGCTTCCGGTCGCCGATTACCAGGCCCAGTCGAGCTCCTTCGCCAAGTACAACGATGCTGCGGTCATCCTGATCGGACGCCCGGGCGGCGAGGGTGGCGACCTGTCGCAGAACATGCTCGACATCCCCAACCCCGAGAACGTCGATCCGCGGGCCAAGGAGGGCCAGCACCAGCTGGAACTCGACCAGGACGAGAAGGACCTGATCAAGCTCGCCAAGGACAACTTCGACACCGTTGTGGTGGTCATCAACGCCTCCACCACGCTCGAGCTGGGTGACATCCAGAACGATGCTGGTGTCGACGCGATCCTGCTCGCCGGCTCGCCGGGCGCCACCGGCTTCAACGCACTGGGCTCGATCCTCGCCGGCGAAGTCAATCCCTCCGGTCGCACCGTTGACACCTGGGCGGCCGACTTCACCGCCGATCCGACCTGGAACAACTTCGGCAGCTTCTTCTACAACAACATCGAGGCCAACTACCCGGTGCCGGTGGCGGAGACCACCGTGTCGAATGCGGTCATCACGACCAACGCGCCGTTCGTCAACTACTCCGAGGGCATCTACGTCGGCTACCGCTACTACGAGACCGCGGCGGCCGAGGGCTTCATCAACTATGACCGGGCGGTGGTGTATCCCTTCGGGTACGGCCTGAGCTACACCGATTTCGCCTGGGAGATCGCCAACACCGAAACGGGGGCGGCCGACGGCACCATCGCGGTGACCGTTGATGTCACCAACACCGGCTCAGCGGCCGGGCGCGACGTGGTGGAGCTGTACTACTCGGCGCCCTACACGCCGGGCGGCATCGAGAAGGCCGAGGTCGTGCTGGGTGACTTCGCCAAGACGCCGGTCATCGAGCCGGGTGCCACCGAGTCGGTCACCCTGGAGATCGCCGTGGAGGACATGGCCTCCTACGACTACATCGACGCGGCGGCCTACGTGCTGGAGGCGGGCGACTACGAAATCCGGCTGCAGACCGACTCCCACACCATCGCCGAGGGCACCGAGCCCCTCGTCTACACGGTTGATTCCGAGGTCGTCTACTCCGGCGCCGACCACCGGGCCTCCGATGTCGGCGAGGTGACCAACCAGTTCGACGACGTCTCGGCCGCGTTCACCACCAAGGGCGGCAACATAGAGGTCTTCTCGCGCGCCGACTTCGCCGGTACCTTCCCCGCAGCGCCGACCGAGGAGCAGTACGCCGCCTCCGAGGCGACGATCGAGGGCTTCAAGGCGTGGGACTACGACGCCGCCGCGGAGGCCTTCGAGGGTGAGATGCCGACCACCGGTGCGAACAGTGACCTGTCGCTGATCGACATGCGCGGCCTGGCCAAGGACGATCCGGCGTGGAACGAACTGCTGGACTCCCTCTCGGTCAGCGACATGACCGCGATGCTGCTGAACGGCGCCTACCAGACGCCGGCGATCGGTTCGATCGGCAAGCCGCAGACGCTGGAGCCGGACGGCCCGGCGGGCTTCTCCTCCTTCATCAACTCCTCGATCAACGGGGTCGCCTACCCCTCGGAGTACCTGATCGCGCAGACCTGGGATGTGGATCTGGGGACCGCGATGGGCGTCATGCTCGGCGAGGAGGCGCTGCAGAAGGGCATCAACGGCTGGTACGCGCCGGCGGTCAATCTGCACCGTTCCCCGTTCGGTGGCCGCAACTTCGAGTACTACTCCGAGGATCCGCTGCTGTCGGGAGCGCTGCTCACCTCGGTGGCCAACGGTGCCGGAACCAAGGGTGTCTACACCCTGGTGAAGCACTACGCGATGAATGAGCAGGAGACCAACCGCGTCGACAACGGGGTGGCCACCTGGGCGACCGAACAGACGATCCGGGAGATCTACCTCAAGCCGTTCGAGATGGCGGTCAAGGACGTCGAGATGAACGTCACCTACATCTCCGACGACCAGGGGACCGTTGCCGAGACCACCATGGGTCTGGGCGGCATGATGAGCTCGTTCAACCGGATCGGCGCGACCTGGGCCGGTGGGTCCGAGGCCCTGATGACCACCACTCTGCGCGACGAGTGGGGCTTCACCGGGTTCGCGATCACCGACTTCAACCTGTACCCCTACATGAACCCGAACCAGGGGATCAGCGCCGGTACTGACCTCACGCTGACCTTCCAGCCGTCGAAGTCCTTCGGCGACACCAGGTCGGCCAAGGCGGTCACCGACATCAGGAACGCGACCCACAACATCCTCTACACGGTGGCCAACTCCAACGCCATGGACGGCCTCGCCCCGGGGGCGACGGTCACCTACACCCCGGCCCCGTGGATGGTCTGGCAGTGGGTGATCAGCGGGATCGTCGGACTGGCTCTGGCCGGTGCGGTGGTCTGGATGGTGCTGCGGGTACGGCGACACCGTCAGCAGGACGGCGTGAAGCTGGAGGAGGGCGCCGCGGCAGCCGAGAAGGAGTAGCCGGCTGAGACTCCTGCTGCCCTCACGCGGCAGGAGCGACAGGCCCCGAACACACGACGCGACGGGGGCGGGTGGACCACCATCCGCCCCCGTCGCTGTGCCAGCTGACGTCCGGGCGCGGATTCAGACCCGGGAGTCGCCGGCCGTGCGTTCGCACCGTGGGGAAGCTGCCGCCCGCCCGCGGAACGGTGGGCAAGAGGTCGGCACGGGCACGGTGGCCTGCTGGGCCGGACCCGATGGCCCGCGATCAGTGTCGCGGGGTGGGCAGTAGGACGTGCAGCACGAACGAGTCCCCGGTGGTGTTGACCCGGAGATTGCCGCCGTGGCGCTCGGCGATATCGCGCATGTTCCGCATCCCGTAGCCGTGATGGGTGCTGCTGCGCTTGGTGGTCCGCGGCAGTCCGTCGACGGTGTCGATCTCCCCGGCGAAGGGGTTCTCGACGGTGAGGACGGTGAAAGCGCCCTTGCGGCTGATCATCAGCCGGATCCGCCGCTGCTCCTCGTCGGGGAACTGACTGACGGCGTCGATGGCGTTGTCGAGCGCATTGCCGACCAGGGCGACGATGTCCATCGGGTCCAGGAAGGAGACCGCCTCCCCGTCGGCCAGGCACATCAACGAGATGCCGAGGCGGTCGCAGGTGTCCTGTTTCGCGGTGACGATGGCGTCCAGCACCGGGGAGCCGGTGTCGATCATGGAGCGTTCGTAGCCGCGGATCTCGTCCTCGAGCTGGTCGACGTACCCGGCGCGCGCCTCCGGATCCTGCTCGGCGCGGATGGCATGGACGTAGTGCTTCAGGTCGTGGTATTTGCGGTTGACGGCGTCGATGTCGTGTTTGGACTGCAGGTAGTGGGCCTGCTGGTTCTCCAGCATCCACATCGCTGCCTGGGCCTGCGCTGCCCGCTGGAAGGCCAGCTGCTGGCCGCGCAACGCGAAGATCACCACGTAGCCGGCGAGGTCGACCAGGGTACGGATGTAGAAGACCTCCTGGCTCACCCGGCCCGAGAAGGGGTTGGCGGTGTTGATGAAGCTCAGGTTGGACATCAGGAACGTGACGGCGGCGATACCGATGACACTGACCAGGGCACGGTTGTCCACCTCGATGCGGTGCGACTGCGGGAAATGGGGGCGTTCGATCACGTACGCCAACCCGAAGGCGCCGGCGTAGAGCACGATCCACAGCGCGGTCGGTGCCAAGGTGCTGTCGCCGTGGGGGAAGAAGAAGACGTGCAACTGCCAGTGGAGGGAGGCGACGAGTTCGGCCAGGACGAAGGCCCGGGCGGTGAGGTCGCCGGCTTCGCGGGCGGAGACCTTGCCGATCAGCCAGATGATGCCGAACATCGCCGCCACCGCGACCACCATGCCGAGCGTCCACAGCTCCAGGGGCAGCAGGCCGGCCAGCAGCTGGGTGCCGACCAGGGTGAGCAGGCCGACGATCGACAGCGCCGCCGACCGGCGGAGCCCGAAGCGGCCGCCGATCAGCCAGACGTACACCATCACCGCGCCCCACTCGGCGATGCCGGTGAGGAAACGGGGGATGTCGGGGAGGGCGCCGTCCATCAGGTCCCTGTGGCCCCGCCCAGGTGGTCGGTGAGAGCGTCGAGGAAGCCCTTGCGACGCGGCCTGCTCACGGCCAGGACGGAGCCGTCTGCCATGGTGCAGGCGGTCTGCTCGACGCTCTCGACGTGGCTCATATTGACCAGATAGCAGTTGTTCGACCGGTAGAAGCCCTTGCCGTCGAGGAGTTCCTCCACGGACTTGAGGGTGCTGGAGAAGCTGAACTCGCCGTCGAAGAGGTGGAAGGTGATCCGGTGTTTGGCTGACTCCACGTACACGATCTGGGAGGTGTCCATCCGGGTGAGGGTGCCGCCGACGTTGACCACGACCACCTTGGGGGCGGACTCCCGGATCCGGCTGAGTGCCCGCGAGATCTCGCCGGCGAAGGCGAAGTACCGCACCGGTTTCACCAAGTAGCTCTGGGCGGCCACCTCGTACCCCTTGATCGCGAACTGCGCCAGATTGGTCACGAAGATGATGATGACCTTGGGGTCGACCTCGCGGACCCGGTGGGCGGCGTCGAAACCGTCGACCAGCGGCATCTCCACGTCGAGCAGCAGGATGTCGAACTCCGGGCGGTAGCTGGCGATCAGGTCGGCCCCGTCAGTGAACTCGGTGATGGCGAACAGGGCGCTGTTCTCCTGGCTGTACCGGGCGAGCAGGGCACGAAGTGTCGCTCGGCTAGGTGCATGGTCATCGACGATGCCAACGCGGATCACGGCCGTCCTCCTTCTGCGCAGCGATGCGGAATGCAAGGGGGCTACCGCACACGATAGTGGGACCCCGGCTGGGTGCGGTGACGCCGTCCAACAAGTTGTGCGACCTGATCGACAGATTGTGCGTGAACGGCTGAGCTGACTGCGGGGCACTGTTTGACTGAGCCTTGGCCCCCTGCCGGGCCATGCCAACGGTGCTGAGGATGCGCCGGTCGATTGGCGCGTGACACAGCGGTTTCTCGGCGGATGGACGACAAGGCGGACGGGTTGGCGTGGCAGTGCCACGGTGGCAAGGGTCCTCGCCACGGTCCGTCTGGCGGAGGCGAGGTCAGGCGACGCTCGGCCGGGGGATCGTGAGGCGCCACGGGCGCGCCGGTTCCCGATGCCGATGGGCTGGCTGGCCCGCGATGACCGAAAGGAACCTCACCATGGGTGTCGACCGGCTCACTCTCGCCGAGAAGGCAGCACTGCTGTCCGGCGAGTCGACGTGGGACTCGCGCGGACTACCGGCACGCGGCCTGAAGCCGATGGTGCTCTCCGATGGTCCGCACGGCGTCCGGCGCCAGCTCGGATCGGGCGATCACTTGGGCATCAACGCCTCTGCCGAAGCCACCTGCTTCCCGACCGCTGCCACGGTGGCCAACAGTTTCGACGTCACCCTGGCCGAGCGGGTCGGCGCTGCCGTCGGCAGTGAGGCCGCTGCGCTCGAGGTGGACGTGCTGCTCGGGCCGGCCCTCAACATCAAGCGATCCCCGCTGTGTGGACGCAACTTCGAGTACCTGTCGGAAGATCCGCTGCTGTCCGGTCTGTTCTCGGCGGCCTATGTCCGTGGGATCCAGTCGGTCGGGGTGGCCGCATCCCCCAAGCACTTCGCCGTCAACTCCCAGGAACGTCGGCGGATGTCCTCAGACTCGATCATCGACGAACGCACGCTCCGTGAGATCTACCTGACCGCCTTCGAGATCACGGTCCGCGACGCCGCTCCGCGGACGATCATGAGCTCCTACAACAAGGTCAACGGCACCTACACCCACGAGAACCGTTTCCTGCTCACCGAGATCCTGCGCGATGAGTGGGGGTTCGACGGCCTGGTGGTCTCCGACTGGGGCGGGTCCAACGATCCGGTCGCCGCCGCCCGGGCCGGGGGCACGCTCGAGATGCCCTCGCCCGGGCTCGACTCCGCGATCGCGCTGGAGGCTGCGGTGAAGGCCGGCGATCTGGACGAGGCCGACCTGGACGCGAGGGTCGCCGAGGTGCTCGGGTTGCACGCCTGGGTCGGCGAGCGTCCCGCTGCCGCGGTCGACCATGACCAGAACCATGCCCTTGCCCGCGAGGTGGCCGAGCAGTCGGCGGTGCTGCTGAAGAACGAGGCGGGCCTGCTGCCACTGGCGCCCGACGCGACGGTGGCGGTCATCGGTGACTTCGCCCGGACGCCGCGGTATCAGGGAGCCGGATCGTCGCTGGTGAACCCCACCCGGGTGGAGAACGCCCTGGACGAGTTCGCCGCGGCCGGGGTCGCGGTCAGCTGGGAGCAGGGCTTCCGCCGCGACGGGGTGGCCGACGACGCGCTGGCTGCGGCCGCGGTCGCCCGCGCCGCCAGCAGTGACGTCGCGGTGGTCTTCCTCGGCCTCGACGAGACGCGGGAGTCCGAGGGGAAGGACCGCGACACGCTCGCGCTCGCCGAGAACCAGGTGGCGCTGCTGGCGCAGGTCGCCGCCACCGGGACTCCGGTCGTCGTGGTGCTCTCGGCCGGATCGGTGGTCGAGATGCCGTGGATCGATCAGTGTGAGGCGCTGGTGCACGCCTACCTCGGCGGTCAGGCCGGAGCCTCGGCGATCGTCCGGGTGCTGACCGGGGCGGTGAACCCGTCGGGCAAGCTCGCCGAGACCTACCCGGTGACCCTCGCCGATGTCCCCTGTCACGCCTACTACCCGGCGCTGGAGGAGCAGGCGGAGTACCGCGAGGGCCTCTACGTGGGATACCGCTACTACCAGGCTGCCGGGGTGCCGGTGCGGTTCCCGTTCGGGCACGGCCTGAGCTACACCACGTTCGCCTACTCCGCGCTCACCGTCGACGCCACCCAGGCGACGTTCACCGTGACCAATACCGGCCAGCGGGCTGGTGCCGAGGTTGCGCAGGTTTATCTCGAGCGCCGGGCGGAAGGCCTTTCCGGCCCGTCGCGTGCGCTCGCCGGATTCACCAAGATCCACCTGGAGCCGGGGGAGGCGCGGGAGGTCACCGTTCGCTTCGACCCCACCGCACTCCGCGCCTGGACCGCTGACGGTTGGGTCCGCGTCGGTGGCGAGCACGCCGTCATCGTCGGTGCCTCGAGTGCGGACGAACGACTTCAGGCGACCCTGACCCTCGACGGCGTCACGGCCAGCGACGATGTGCCGCAGTGTTACCGCACCGGTGAGGTCGCCGCCGTCTCAGATGCGGACTTCGCTGCCCTGCTCGGCCGCCCGGTGCCGGTTCCGGCGGCGGGACGGCGGGACCTCGACGTGAACGATCCCGTGCTCGCGATGGATCGGGCGAAGTCGTGGACCGGTCGTGCTGCGGCCTCGGTGTTGCAACGCCTCATCGCACGTTCGGAGAACAAGGGCAAGCCGGACCTCAATCTCTACTTCCTGTACAACATGCCGTTGCGCGCGACTGCCAAGATGTCGGGCGGAGCGGTCACGATGGACATGGCCGACTCGATCCTTGCGATCGTCAACGGTCACTTCTTCCGCGGCCTGGGGGGCACGATTGCGGGCTTCTTCCGCGGCCGTTCCGCCTCGAAGGCCTTCACCAACCGCTTGGACTCGGCCGGGTCCAATTCCACGAAGGGGCTGTGACCATGGAAACGATCAAACGGTTCGGGCGTTGGATCGCCCAGGGGTGGCGCCGCTTCAACGAGCGTTTCCCGAACCTCGCCCAGTTCGTCACCTTCTCCATCGTCTCCAACGGTGTCACCGTGCTGCAGATGGTGCTGATGCCGGTGCTGTGGCGGATGTTCAACCAGACCTCGCTGGTGGATGTCACCTTCCAGATCTGGCCGATGGGGCAGAAGATCGACGGATCGACCTACTACCTGTTCGACTACCCGGCCGGGGCGCTCCCCGACGGTGGCGGCGGGCTCGCCTACTTCCTGGCGGTGCAGATCGCGATCGCCGTCGCGCAGGTCTTCAACTTCTTCCTGCAGCGTTCGGTCACCTTCAAGTCGAACACGTCGCCGTGGATCGCTGCGATGTGGTACCTGGTCGCCTACATCGCGATCACGATTCTCGCCGCCGCGGCCCAGGGCTTCTACAAGGTGCCGATCTACACCTGGATGTCGGACACCTTCGGTCCGGCCGGTGTGGCCGGGGCCGACGTGGTGACGATGCTGATCAACGCGATGATCTCGTTCTGGGTGTTCTACCCGATCTTCAAGCTGATCTTCCGTCAGGTGCCTGAGGACGAGGACGCTGACGCCGGATCGGACGATTCCAGCGCCGATGGCTCCGCCGCGGACGAGTCGCAGGTTGCGGTCGCAGGGCAGGACAGCGATAGTGTGGGTGGCGTTGCCACCGAGGGTCTTGAGTCCGGTGGCGGAAACCGAAGCCACGAGTGACATTGAACCCGGACAGGATGATCTGATGCCGATCCTCTCGGTCGTGGTGCCCTGCTACAACTCCGCGGCCTATATGGGTGCCTGCCTGGATTCGCTGCTGTCGGCCGGTGCCGAGGACATTGAGATCCTCGTCATCGACGACGGGTCCTCCGATGAGACCGCGGCGATCGCCGACGCCTATGAGCGGGACCATCCCGGGCAGGTGCGGGCCGTCCACCAGGAGAACAAGGGCCACGGAGGCGCGATCAACACCGGACTGGCGCTGGCCACCGGCGAGTTCATCAAGGTGGTTGATTCCGACGACTGGGTGGGACGCGAGGAGCTCGTCGAGTTGCTCGCCGAACTGCGTCGGTTGTCGGGTGAGGTCGACCTGGTGATCTCGAATTTCGTCTACGAGAAGCTCGGCAAGCGGAACAAGACCGTGATGCGGTACGACGAGGTGCTCCCCGCAGGCCGGGTGTTCGGCTGGGACGAGATTGGTCGGCTGGGCCTGCGCAAGTATTTCCTGATGCACGCGTTCGTGTACCGGACCGACCTGCTGCGCGAGTGCGGCCTGGCGCTGCCTGAGCACACCTTCTACGTCGACAATCTGTACGCGTTTGCGCCGCTGCCGCACGTGAAGCGGATCTACTACGTCAATGTCGACCTGTACCGCTACTTCATCGGCCGCAGCGACCAGTCCGTGGCCGAGGACGTGATGATGCGCCGGATCGACCAGCAGTTGCGGGTGAATCGGCTGATGCTGGCGTCCATGCCGCGCCGCGGTGAGGTGACCCCAGGTCTGGAGCGGTACATGCTGCACTACCTGGAGATCCTGTGCGCGGTGTCATCGGCGTTGCTGACCAAGATCGGCACCCAGGAGGCGCTGGCCCGCAAGGGCGCGCTCTGGTCAGATATCCGGGCCTGGGACGAGGATCTCTACTTCAGGCTCCGTCGCCGCATGCTGGGGGTGGTGACCAATCTGCCCGGGTCGACCGGCCGCAGGGTCACCCGATGGGGATACCTGGTCGCCCAACGCGCCATCGGCTTCAACTGAGGCGACCGTCTGTTCCCGAGGAAGCGCTGAGGAGCGCCCCCGAGCTGGGAGCGACCATCGCGCTGGTTGAGGGGCGGCGTCTCGGACCACGCTGAGGTGAGGCGGTTCAGGTGAGCTGTCCCATCGGTTGGCACCGGGGGCACCAGTAGGACAGCCGTTCCTGGCCTGCGGGTCCGAACCGTTCGACGGCGATCAGGGTGCCGCAGCGCCGACAGGGTTCGCCCGGGCGCTCGAACACCCAGGTCCGTTGACCGCGGCGGCTGTTGCCGGTGGTGACCTGACGGGGTCCTGAACAGTTGACCCGCAGCAGCTGCTGGACCCGGTCCAGCAGTCGCGGCAGACCGACGACCTCGGCGACCGGCGTCCGCGGATGCACGCCCTGGAGGAAGCAGATCTCGGCCCGGTAGCAGGTGCCGATTCCCGCCAGATTCCGTTGGTCCAGCAACGCCTCGCCGAGTGTCCGTCCGGGATGAGCGCCGATCCGACGCAGCGCCTCGCCCCGGTCCCAGTCGAGTCCGAGCAGATCGGGGCCCAGATGGCCGACGACGGTGTCCTCGGCGGCGGTGTCGAGCACCTCCACCACCGGCAGCCGCAGGCCGACCGCAGTGTGACCGAGGGTGCCCAGCAGCACCCTGATCTGGTGGGTCGGCCCGGGCAACCGGCGAGCGCTCGCGGAGCCGGCCAGGACCCGCCACACCCCGTCCATCCGCAGGTGGGTGTGCAGGGTACGACCGGAATCCAGCCGGATCAGCTGGTGCTTGCCGCGGGGCACCACCGCCAGCACCCGATCACCGCGGAGGTCGACGGTCGCGAACCGCGGAACCCGCAACTCGGCGCGGGTCAACCGGTGGCCGGCCAGGGCCTGATCCAACTGCCGGCAGGCACGGAAGACGGTGTCACCCTCGGGCATACCGGCAGCATAGGGAACTGCTGACCCGGGTCGGCCCTCAGCGTCGGCGCGACCAGTCCTCGATCGGCCAGTACTGCTTGCTGGCCAGGCGGTAGAGCGCAAGGTCGGGGCTGACCGTCACCGGGTGGCCGAGCAGCAGCAGCCAGGAGGCGTCCGAGATCGAGTCGCCGTAGCCGTAGGACCGGGACAGGTCGAGCCCGTGGCGGGCGGCGTAGGCGGTCAACCACTGGGCGCGCGCCTCATCGACCAGCGGCGGCGTGGCCAGATAGCCGGTAAGGATTCCGTCGGAGACCTCCATGCTGGAGGCCACCACCTCGTCGAAGAGGCCGGCCAGCGGCCGGGTGAAAAGGGCGAGGGATCCGGTGACCAGGACCGTCCGGTGGCCGGCGGCCCGGTGCTCCTCGAGGCGCGCCATCGCCCCGGCCCGGACACTCGACAGCAGGCGTGAGCCCCATTCGCCGGCCACGACGCGCTCCAGGTCGGCCACCGCCGTGCCCGCCCACTGCCGGGAGAACGCCCGCACGAACTCCCCGCGGTCCCGACGCTCGGCCTGAAGGTAGACCGGGGCGCTCCGGATCAGACCGGTGATGTCGTGGGTCCACGCGCGGAACGGACGCAGCCGGCCCTGCACCGAGAGGTACTGCGACACCAGCGAGGACCGCAGCAGGGTGCCCTCCAGATCGAAGACGGCGACCACGTCGGTGCGAGGTTCCAGTCGCTTGGCGCTGGTCCGGGCCTGCCGTTGGGCCGACTTGGCGCGCGCATACACCTTGGCGAGGTCGGTCATCGCCGGCAGATGGACGTCCTGCCAGTAATGGGTCCAGTCGATATCGCGCACGTCGAAGGTCTCATCGGCAGGGGTCCCGTCCGGGAGCTGGGCGGCCAGAGCGCGGGTGGCCTGGTCGTCGAAGAGCATCTCGGTGCGGGTGTAGCTCTGGTAGAGGTCGACATAGGTGCGCAACGACCCCAGACCGGACTCGACCTTGTGCAGCGACTTCGTCCACTCGCGGGTCCTGGCCGTTGAGGGCAGCAGGTTCGACAACCGGGCCCCCAGCGAGGACACCCGCTCCTTGACCCGCAGACTCCGCTCGACGGCATTGTTCGCCGGGAAACGCCACAGTGGAACCTCGATGGGTCGGCCCTTGTCGTCGGCCAGCGGCTTGCGGAGGAAGTAGCTGCGGACCTCGGAGTACATCCGGTGGAAGGGCAGCGGGTTCGAGGCGCCGGAGCAGACCTGGTAGTAGTCGGCCGTACCGGCATCGCCGCGCTGGCCGTGCTTCACCAGCGCCAGAATGACGTTGACCACATAATCGACCGGAATGACGTCGAGCACCGAATCGGGCAGCCCGGGGAATTCCGGAAGCTGGCCCTTGGCATAAGCCATGATGAGCGGATCGGCGACCTTGAACCCGTCGATCCAACCCGGGAACGGGTGCCGTAGCGACGACTCGATGATGGAGGGCCTCACGATGGAGAGCCGGTGCCCGGCGCCGGCCCACTCCTGTTCGGCGACCCGCTCACCGAGGGCCTTCGACAAGGTGTAGACGTCCGTCCAGCCGACCGATCGCGCCCGCGCGCGCCCCTGCTCGACCAGACGTTGGCTGATCCACTCGGCGCGGGCGGCCTCCGACGCTTTCGCGACCGACTTGGGGCCCTGTTTGCCGTGCTCGCGGCTCGCCGCCTCGATGAACTCCTGCAGCCGCTCGGGGGTTCGCGATGCTTCCTCGGCCTCGGCCCGGGCCAGGCGGGAGGCGGCGAGCTCGGCGCGCCAATCGACGGTGTGCTCGACGGCGGCCTCGGGCCGCAGTCCCTTCGCAATGCCACCCACATAGCAGGTGGAGACGTGGATCACGTGGGGGTTCTGGCCGGCCTCCTGCAGGGCGGCGTACAGCGCCTGCGGTCCGCCGACATTGTTGGCGAAGGAGGCGTCGATCGGGGCGTCGAAGGAGACACTGGAGGCCGAGTGGATGACGACGTCGTAGCGACCGTCGAGGGTGGTCAGGGTCGACAGGTCACCGTCGATGACGGCGGTCCGCTCCTCCCAGACCTCGGCGGCGTTCTCGGTGGTATTGCGCCACGGGCCGAAGACAGGCTTGCGCATCAATCGGTCGAGCCTTTGCCGTCCGGACTGGGTGCCCTTGGGGCGGATGATCGACGTGACATGAGCGTCCGTCGACGCGAGCAGTCGCTCGAGCACGGCCTGACCGAGGAATCCGGTCACACCGGTCAGGAGGATGCGGGGACGGTCGGTCACGGCGAGTCCTTTCGGCGGGCTGAACGCCCCTGGTGAACCCCGGGGTCGCTGAAGCTATCGAGCACCCTAGCTGTTGCAGGGCCGTTCGCGGGGCCCGTGGACCGTCGTGCGATACCCTTCCGAGCGCGAGCAAGCATGCCGCGCGGCCGCGCGGTGGTGGCGACGAGGAACCCCGGGAGGCCATGGTGACGTCGGTCAAGCACATGAAATGGTGGGGCTGGGGTGAGGAAGGTGTCTTCTTCACCTACGCCGACAAGCCGGCCTTCGCGCCGCTGGTCCGCGAGCGGCTCGGCGTTGCCCTGCGTCCCCGTGAGCGCGACACCATCGAGTTCGACCCGGCGACGGTGGAGCCGTCCGACCTGAGTGAGGACCTGCAGGCGGCGCTGGTCGATGCTCTCGATGCCGAACGCGTCACCACCGACGCCCTCGAGCGGGTGATCCACGGCCACGGCTCGAGCGTCACCGAACTGTTCCACGTGTCCCGAGGCGACTACGGCCGCCTCCCCGAGGTTGTCGTGTATCCCCGCGACGCCGTCGAGGTCCAGGCCGTGCTGACGATCGCCGTGGAGACCGACGCGGTCGTGGTTCCCTATGGCGGCGGCACGAACATCTCCCGGTCGCTGCAACTCGATCCGGCCGAGAAGCGGCCGATCATCTCCCTCGACACCGGACTGCTCGCCGGCATCATCGAGATGGACACCGAATCGGGCCTGGCCCACGTCGGCGCCGGAACGCAGGGCCCCGACCTGGAGGAGGCCCTCAACGACCGGGGCTGGACTCTGGGGCACTTCCCCGACTCGTTCACCCACTCCACCGTCGGCGGCTGGGCGGCGACCCGGTCCAGCGGCATGCAGTCCGACCGCTACGGCGACATCGCCGACATCGTCCGCGGGCTCACCGTCGTCCGGCCTCGCGGGGTGATGACGCTCAAGCCCTACCCGCACGAGTCGACCGGACCGTCGCTGCGCGAGATGGTCGTCGGATCCGAGGGGCGCCTCGGCGTCATCACCGATCTGTGGGTGCACGTGCGCCGGATCCCGCCCGAGCGGGTCGTCATCGCCTACATGTATCCGACCTGGAATGACGCGGTGAGTGCGATCCGGGAGATGTCGGCAGCCGAGATCCCGACTGCGTTCGTGCGGATCTCCGATGCCAACGAGACCGCCTTCTCGCTGGCGACGCAGAAGGAGGCCCTCACGCTGAAGAAGAAGGTCGCCGCCCGTGGACAGCAGGCGCTGTGGGCGGTGATGCGTCGCCGCGGCTGGGACACCGACGCCATGTGCATCAGCTACGTGTGCTTCGAGGGCGACGCTGACGAGGTAGCCCGGCGCCGCAAAGCGGTGTCAGGGATCGCCAAGGATCACGGGGCCCTGGTGCTCGGCACCGGCCCCGGCGCCATGTACGACCAGAAGAAGTTCGACACCCCCTACCTGCGTGACTTCCTGCTGGAGCAGAACGTGATGGGTGATGTCTCGGAGACGGCGGCGCCCTGGTCGCGGCTCAACGACATCCACCGTGCTGTCTACGCGGCGGCCAACGGGGCCTTCGACCGGCTCAGGACGAGCGGGTTCATCATGTGTCACCTGTCCCACAGCTACCACATGGGTGCCTGCCTGTACTTCACCTTCGCTGTGCCCGTCGGCGACGACCCCGATCGCGAGTACGCGACCGTGAAGACCGCCGTCCAGCAGGCCTTCATCGACGCTGGCGGGACCCTCTCCCACCATCACGGTGTCGGCATGGAGCATGCGCCGTGGATGGAGCAGGCGGTGTCTGCTGAGGGTGTCGGGGTGATGCGGAGCCTGTTCGATGCCACCGACCCTGCGCACAACCTCAACCCGGGGAAGGTCATCGACGCGCCGATGTCGCTGTACGACAAACTCTCCTGATCGGCGCAGCGAACCCCGGAGAACGCTCGAGAGGCCGGACCGGTCCGTGGTGCCGGCGGCCGGGCAGGGTGGTCGTGGCACCCTGCCCGCGGCTGGCAGGTGGGGTGATGCGGGGATGGTCAGGGGCTGCCCTTCCGGCGCCCGTTGGGCCACAATAGGAGGATGCTCCGCGTGACGGGTTCCCCCCGGTGATCGTTCACGAGGCGGTCGATACGGCTGCCCTTGACCCCCAGATCGTCTGGGACCGTTGGACCAGGATCGAGTGCTGGCCCGTCGACAGCCCCAATATCGCCCGCGCCAGGCTCAACGGTCCGGTGGCCCAGGGTGCCCTTGGGTGGATCAAGCCCACCCGGGGGCCCCGCGTCTCCTTCCGGATCGCCGATGCCGACCGGATGGCAGGGCACTTCGCGATCGAGGCGAAAATGTTCCTGGGCACGCTCATCATCGAACGTGAGCTTGAACGTGCCGAGGTCAACGCTGCCGGTCAGCAGGAGTGGACTCTCACCCACCGGGTGACCTTTCGGGGCCTGCTGGCCCGGGTGTGGAACCGGGTGGTGGGCCGGGATCTGTCCAGCACACTCCCGGGTGTGCTCGCCAACGTGATGGCGGTCGCCGCGCTGTGAGCGGTCCGTGCCTCCAGCTGCTCCCGCGCGCCGGTCAGACGTCGGCGAAGGCTGCCGCGACGCCGGCGTGGGTGATTTTTCCCGCACGGGTGTTCAACCCGAGCCCCAGCGCTGGATCCTTCGCCGCTGCTTCCTGCCAACCGTGGTCGGCGATCTCGAGGGTGTAGGGCAGCGTTGCATTGGTCAGCGCCCAAGTTGAGGTGTTGGGGACCGCGCCGGGAATGTTCGCCACGCAGTAGAAGACCGACCGGTGCACGGTGAACGTCGGATTGTCATGGGTGGTCGGGCGGGAGTCCTCGAAGCAGCCACCCTGATCGATGGCCACGTCCACCAGGACTGACCCCGGCCGCATCTGCTCGACCATGGCGTGGGTGACCAGCTTCGGCGCCCGCGCTCCTGGGACGAGGACGGTGCCGATGACCAGGTCGGCGCCCAGCACCTGTTCGCGGACGGTCATCGCCGTCGAGACGATCTGCTTGACCCGGTTCTCGTAGCGCCAGAAGGTCTGCCGTAGCCGGTCGAGGTCGGTGTCGAGGACGGTCACGTCGGCCCCCATGCCCAGCGCCACGTTGGCGGCGTTCTGGCCGGCCACCCCACCTCCGAGCACAACGACGCGAGCGTTCTGCACCCCGCCGACGCCGCCCATCAGAACCCCGCGACCGCCTTGGGCCTTCATCATGGCGTGGGCGCCGACCTGGGGGGCCAGGCAGCCGGCCACCTCCGACATCGGGTACAGCAATGGCAGCAGCCCGCTGGGGAGTTGCACGGTCTCGTAGGCCACCGCAGTCGCGCCCGATTGAAGGAGCCGCTCGGTGAGCGGCCGGTCCGCGGCGAGATGCAGATAGGTGAAGAGCACCAGATCGGGGCGCAGCAGGTGGTACTCGGCGGCGATGGGTTCCTTGACCTTGCAGACCAGCTCACCGGCCCCCCAGGTGCTGGCTGCATCCGGCATGATCCGGGCACCTTGGTCGGCATAGTCGGCGTCGGTGATGGACGAGCCCACCCCGGCACCTGACTGGATGAACACCTCATGGCCACGGCGGACCAGCTCGTTGACCCCGACCGGGGTGATAGCGACGCGGTACTCATGATTCTTGATCTCGGTGGGAACGGCGATGCGCATGGGGACCTCCGGGTAGGGCATGAGCTCTTCCGATGGTCCCACCGGGAGAAAGCGCTGATCAATGGGGAATCGTCGTCCGGTCGGCTGGTTGCGGAGCCACCGGCAGCGTCTCGACACCGGGCGTTCGGCAGATCGGGGATGCGGGCCGCAGGCGCGTCGATCCGGCCCCGGGTGGTGGGTGTCGACCACCATGGAGGGATGCCGTTGTACAGCGCGGGCCTGCTTCCGTTCCACCGCGGGCACGGAGAGCTGTCGGTGTTCATCGTCCACATGGGTGGCCCGTATTTCGGGCACCGCGACGCCGGCGGATGGTCGCTGGCCAAGGGCATGTACGACCCCGGCGAGGAGACGCCCGAAGCTGCTGCTCGCCGTGAGTTCGCCGAGGAGGTCGGCACCCCACCCCCGGAGGGAGACCTGCTCGATCTGGGCGAGGTCCGGCTGAGCTCGGGCAAACGGGTCCACGGCTTCGGCGTCAACGCCTCACCGGAGCTGGCGTTCGTGGCCTCCAACACCTTCGAGCTCGAGTGGCCGCGGAACTCGGGCCGGATGCGGACCTATCCCGAGGTTGACCGCGCAGCCTGGTTCGACACCCGCACGGCCCGGACGAAGCTGACCTCCGGTCAGGTGCCGTTGATCGGCGCGCTGGAACGGATCCTCGCCTGAGGTTCACCCCGCGGACCCGGCGCGTCGGGGTGCCGACCGGTCGTCGGCCTTCGGTAGCCTCAGGGGCCTATGTGCCGCTGTCCTGACCCTCGAGCCGTCGCCACGGGTGGGCGGTGCCGGTGAGTCACTCGGCCTTCGACCGGCTTTCGCCGGCCTTCCCTCAGCGCGCCCCCTGGGGAACCTCGGCCAGTCTCCGCGCCTGGCAGGCGGCCGCCCTGGAGCAGTACCTCCAGGCCGAGCCCCGGGACTTCCTCGCCGTCGCCACCCCGGGGGCGGGCAAGACGACCTTCGCGCTGCGGATCGCCTCCGAGCTGCTGCACGCGCGGGTCATCCACAAGGTCATCGTGGTGGCGCCGACCGAACACCTCAAGGTGCAGTGGGCCGACGCCGCGGCCAAGGTCGGCATTCGGATCGACCCGGGCACGTCGGGCTCGCGGAAGGGGCGCTCCCGCCAGTTCGATGGCGTTGCGGTTACCTATGCCGGCGTCGCGACGGCGCCTTACCGCTATCACGCGCTCGCCTCGGATCTACCCACGCTGGTCATCCTCGACGAGGTACACCATGCCGGGGACGCCCTGTCGTGGGGGGAGGCGGTCCGGGACGCGTTCGAACTGGCCACCCGACGGCTGATGCTGACGGGGACGCCATTCCGGTCCGACGAGCATCCGATCCCGTTCGTGACCTATACCGAGACTGCCGCCGGGGAGAAGATCTCGCGCGCTGATTTCACCTACGGCTATGCCGAGGCGCTGCGGGATCATGTCGTGCGTCCGGTCGTCTTCATGAACTACGGCGGCCCGATGCGGTGGCGCACCAAGGCCGGGGACACCGTCGAGGCGAACCTGGGCGAGTTGCTCACCAAGGACGTCACAGCCCAGGCATGGCGGACCGCCCTCGACCCCAAGGGGGAGTGGATCGGCGCGGTGCTGGCGGCCGCCGATCGGCGGCTCACCGAGGTGCGGCGCCACGTCCCCGATGCCGGTGGGCTCGTTATCGCCTCGGACCGGTCGACGGCGCGTGCCTACGCCCGGTTGCTGGCACAGATCACCGACGAGACGACGACTGTCGTGTTGTCCGACGATGCCGGATCGAGCCGGCGGATCGAGGAGTTCGCCGAGGGCGGCACCCGCTGGATGGTCGCCGTCCGGATGGTGTCCGAGGGTGTCGACGTGCCCCGGCTGGCCGTCGGCGTCTATGCGACCGCGACCCAGACCCCGCTGTTCTTCGCCCAGGCGGTGGGCCGGTTCGTGCGCGCCCGGCGCCGCGGGGAGGTGGCGACGGTGTTCCTGCCGACCGTGCCCGTGATCCTCGCCCACGCCTCATCGTTGGAACGTCAGCGTGACCACGTGCTGGGGCGACCGAAGACCAACCAGGAGGACTGGTTGGAGGACGGGCTTCTGGAACAGGCCAACCGGGCCGAGGCAGCCTCGGATGATCTACTGGGCAGCTTTGAGGCGATCGACTCCTCGGCGACGTTCGACCACGTGCTGTTCGACGCCCAGCAGTTCGGCATGCACGCGGTTCCCACCAGCGACGACGAGGCCGAGTACCTCGGACTGCCCGGCCTGCTGGAGGCTGACCAGATCACCCACCTGCTGCAGGAACGTCAACGTCGGCAGGTGAAGCGGCACGAGCGCGCCGAACGACGCGAGAAGGTCACGCCCGAGGTGTCCCTGCACCGGGCGCTCGCCACCCGTCGCAAAGAGCTCAACAGTCTTGTCTCCCAGTACGCCCACGCCCGCGGTGTCCCGCACAGCCACATCCACGCCGAACTGCGCCGGCAGGCCGGAGGGCCGCCCCTGGCCCGGGCCAGCACCGAGCAGGTCGACGCGCGGATCAGCCTGATCCGCGACTGGCAGCGGCGTCCCTGAACGCGAGCTGTCGCCTGAGCCTGCGTGCCGAACTCGGCGGGCGCGACGGCGTACCCGGAGGACGACGACGTAGGCTGACCGCGAGAACCCCGAGGAGCCTCCGATGCCTGTGTTCGAGCACGTTTCGCACTACCCGTTCCCGCGTGCCGAGGTGTTCGGCTGGCACACCCGGGCCGGTGCCTTCCAGCGGTTGACCCCGCCGGGAATGGCGACGATTCTTGCCGGCAGCCACGAGGGCCTCGCGCTGGGATCGGACGTGTTGCTGCGGGTGTCCCACCCGCTGATCGCAGCGCTGGTGCCGGCGGTCGGGTTCCGAGGATGCCGGGGCCCGGTGGGCCTCAACTGGCTGGTCCGGCTGGTCGACGTGGCGCCGGGCGAGCACTTCGTCGACGATCAGGTGTCGGGACCGTTCCGCAGCTGGCACCACGAGCACCTGTTCGCTGACGGTGCCGATGGCTCCACGGCGATCACTGATCGGGTCACCTGGGAGCTGCCTCCCGGCCTGGGCGCGGTGCGTCCGCTGGTCGAGAGCCAGCTGCGGGCGCTCTTCACCTTCCGTGAACATCAGCTCCGCGACGATCTCACACTGCACGCCGCGGTGGATTCCGCACCGCGCACGGTGGTGATCAGCGGGGCGTCCGGGTTGATCGGCCGTCAGGTGCGCGCGCTGTTCACCACCGGCGGCCATCAGGTGCGCCGGCTGGTGCGGAGCGCCGCGGTGAGCAGCGATGCGATCCGCTGGGATCCGTCCGCGGCCCGGATCCCTGGCGACGCGCTGGCCGGGATCGACGTCGCGGTCAACCTGTCGGGGCATTCCATCGGGGGGCGCTTCTCGGCGGCGAACAAGCAGGCGATCCTGCTCTCCCGGGTCGGTGCGGCCACCACGCTCGCCCGCGCGCTGGCCGCCCAGGCGCCCGCAGCGACGCTGGTGCAGGCCTCGGCGGTGGGGGTCTACGGGGCCCGGCGCCCCGGCGAGATTCTCACCGAGAACTCCTCGGCAGGGGATGGGTTCCTCGCCGACGTCGTCCGGGCGTGGGAGGCGGCCGCCGCCCCGGCTGCCAGCGCCGGGCTGCGGACGACCTTCCTGCGTACCGGGATCGTGCTCACCGAGGGTGGCGGCGTGCTCGCACCGCAGCTCCCGCTCTACGCGCTGTTCGTGGGCGGGCGTCTGGCTGCCGCCGACGCCTGGCTCAGCTGGATCACCCTCGACGACATCGCGCGGGCCTATGTCCATGCCGCCCTGACGACCTCGCTGGAGGGTCCGGTCAATGCGGTCGGACCGACACCGGTCACCAACGGCGTCTTCGCGTCCACGCTCGGCCGCGTACTCGGTCGTCCCTCGCTCGTCCCCACCCCCGCCGTCGGTCCTACCGCGTTGCTGGGCGCCGAGGGTTACGACCAACTGGTCCGGACCGATCAGCGAGTACGACCGGCCAAGCTCACCGGGGCAGGTTTCACCTTTGCCCAGCCCAGTCTGGAAGGAGCGCTCCGGCACGTGCTGCGGCGCTGACCTCGTACGAGGGGCCTCCGCCGGAGGGTTCGCACCGTCGTGCTGTCCCTCGTGGGCCGTCGCAGCCCACGATGGTCGGGGGTTGGTTCCCTCAGCGCATCCTCAGAACCGACGGATGGCTGCGAGGCATTCCTCGATGGTTGCGGAAGGATAGAGCTCGAATCCCACGACGCCCTCGTAGGAGAGTTCTCCGAGAAGGACGCTCGTGAACCGGTCGAAGTTGATTTCTCCCGTGCCCGGCTCGAACCGTTCCGGAACATCGGCCACCTGCACGTACCCGATGATGTCGGCGTAGCGACGCAGCGTTTCGACGATGTTTCCCTCCATCATCTGCATGTGATACACGTCGTAGAGCAGCCGGACGTGCGGTGAGTCGACCACTGCGATGACGCCTCCCGCTGACTCGGTGGTGTGCATCGCATACCCAGGTTTGACGACGGTGCTGACCGGCTCGAGGTGCAGCACAACGCCGTACCGTTCGGCCAGGGCGGCGGCTTCGAGCAGGATTCTCGTTGCCGAGGCGGTTCTCGCATAGACGCTGCCGCCGTTTCCCCGGGTGTTCACCGAACCGTCGTCGCCGAGGCAGTTCGAGTGAATGACGAGGTTCTGGCAACCCAGCGAGACCGCCGCCTCGGCCGACTCCTCCAGATACGCCAGGTAGCCCGGGCGATCGGAGGCGCAGATCAGATTGAAGTCACGGTCGCCGGAGATCGAGGCCAGCTGTAGTGCATGGGTATCAAGCAGGCGGCCGACCTGGTCAAGGTCGTACTGCGGCCAATTGCCGAACTCGACGTGGGTGAAACCTGCCTCGGCGACCCGGGCGAAACGATCGTGGAACGGTACGTCGGTGAAGAGTTTCTCAATGCTGATCGACTTGATCATCTCAGACCTCGATGACCTCGATACCCTGCGCCTTGATCTGGTCGAGGCGTTCGGCGTTCTCCTCGGTCCGTACGGTGATCATGGCGTCCAGCTCGCCTTGGTCGAAGCGGCAGAAGAGACTGATTCCGTTCGTGGTGAACTTGGACGAGTCGACCAGAGCCACCCGGTACCGGGCCGAGGAGATGATCTGCTTCTTGATCCCGCAGAGGAACGGCGATGAGGCGGTCAGGCCGACGGCATCCCGGACGCCCGAAGCGCCCAGGAAGGCCACATCAGCAGTCGAGGCCCGGTAGTAGCTCTCACTGTCGGGTCCGACGAGCGACAGGTCCTCCGCCTGAACGATGCCCCCACTCATGAGCACCTGATAACTGGGAGCGGCCTTGAGGGCGATCGGGATCGATGATGTCAGCAGGGAGAGTCCGCGGTAGTTTCCCCCGACGAGGCTGTCTGCCAAGGTGAGGGTCGTCGTTCCGCTGTCGAGGACGAGGGCGTTCCCGTCACGCACGAACCGCAGGGCTTCGGTAGCGATCCGTGCCTTCTCCGCGTGGAAAAGCCCGCTGCGGACGTCGAGGCTCGGGATGTGTGATTCCTGCGCGAGGTGAGCGACGCCGTACGTCCGGGTGATGTAGCCGCGTTCCTCCAGGACGGTGAGGTCCCGCCGGATGCTGGTCGGAGTGACCTCGAACTCCCGCGACAGATCCTCCACCGAGACGCTGGTGCGTTCCTGCAGCATCTCCAGGATGCGGTGCCGCCGAGCTTCCACTGCCATCATGAGTATTCGAACCTCCGCACTCGGAATTGCGTATGCGTTCTGAGCACTCTAACAGGTGAACGTCCCGGTCGCCGAGCCCACCCCCATGCGTCCTCGCGGCCGGAACCTGGCAGGTCACTCCAGCTCTTTCCTCCGGTGGTGTCGCCCCCGGTCTGCCTCTAAACCCCTAGTAGCAGGCGCATAGTCCCAGCTCCGCTGGGGGGGGGTGGTGCTCGTGGCGAGGCCCTGTTCACGGTGAGGCCGCCCGCTCAAGCGGGTGGCTCTCCTTCCTTGACAGGCGTTCCAGCCTCGGGTACGGTGCCCGTAACCGAACAAAACGATCAAAGACTGATCGTCAAACGAACGCGACGAATGGATGGGCAATGAGGCACATACACACAGTTGGTTCCCTTGCAGCTGGTTTGCTGTCCCTCGCGCTGCTGAGCGCGTGCACCAGCCCGCAGGGCTCCTCGCCGGCGGGGGACGGGGGCGGCGCGACGTTGCGGATGGGCGTCCAGATGGCGGCGGAGACGTCCTTCGGACGTGCAGCCCACGAACTGGCTGAGGCGGTTGCTGAGCGCACCGACGGGCGGGTCACCATCGAGGTGTTCACCGACGGGGTGCTGGGCGATGAACTGGAGATGTGGGAGAGCATGCAGGCCGGAACGCTCGACATGGCCGTGACGTCTCCCGGTCGCATCAGCAACTTTGTTCCGGAGTACTTCGTCTACGAGCTCCCCTACATCTTCACCGACTACGAGCATCGGGATGCCGTCGCCGACAGCCCCGTCGGTGACACGATCAACGAGATGCTCACCGATCAGGCGGGGATCGTGGTTCTGGGCCAGATGGGCGGCAGCGCGCGGTACCTCATCACCACCGACGTCGAGGCTCCCGACCTGACTGACATCTCGGGGGTCAAGATGCGCGTCCAGGAGGCCCAGATCGTCGTCGACACGTGGACGGCGCTCGGCACGCTCCCGGTCACCGTGGCCTACAACGAGACCTACACCGCGCTGCAGACCGGGGTGGTCAATGCTGCCGAGAACGAACTCTCAACCTTCATGACCATGAAGTGGTACGAGCCGAGCAAGTACCTCATGCTCACCGAACACTCCATCGGCATGCGTCCCATCGTGATCAGCGAGTCTTCCCTCGAAGGACTCTCCGAGGCAGACCAGCAGGCGCTGCGCGAGGTCAGCGAAGAGGCCGCGGCCAAGGCCGTACAGTACGAGCGCGACGACGAGCAGGCGGCCTTCGAGGAACTACAGGCGCTGGGCATCACTCTGGTCGAGCTCAACGACAAGCAGGAGTGGATCGACGCGACCGCTCCCATCCGCGAGAACTTCGCCGCAGAGCACCCCGGCATGGACGAGATCATGCAGCAGATCGCCGAGACCACGTAGCTGGTGCGGCAGATTCCCTCCGCCTCCTCCGCCGCCGAGGCGGGGGGAGACCGTGCTCCTGGAAAGGGTGGTGATGACATGCGCAAGGTCTCGCAGTTTCTTGAAACCCAGGCAACTCGTCTCGTCGGTGTCCTGGTGGCCGTTCTGGTGGTGAACGTGCTGCTGCAGGTCCTGTTCCGGCAGGTGTTCAGCATCCCGGTGACGTGGACCGACGAGATCGCCCGCTTCGCCTTCCTCTGGATGGCGATGATCGCGGCGGCTGTCCAGGTCAAGCGCAAGGCGCACTTCGCGGTCACGATCATCGCCGACAAGATCCCGACCAGGCGCGCGCTCGACGTCGTCATCTGCACGGTGATGCTCTTCTCCGCGGTCACCTTGTTCGTGCAGGGGGTGCGCTACACGATCATGGGGCTCGACAAGATGGCGAGCACCGTGCCCATGCAGATGAGCTGGATCTACGCCGCCATTCCGGCTGGCGCCCTCCTCATGACCTTCTTCCTGGTCGAGATGATCCTCGACGAGCTCGGTTGGCTGGGTGCCGCGGCGGAGGCAGCCTGACATGTTCGTCGCCATCCTTCTCATCCTGCTCTTCGCTCTCATCCTCATCGGCGTCCCGATCTCGTTCGCGATCGCCGGCTCCAGCCTCGTCGTTCTCCTCGTCGACCCCGGTCTGCAGGCGATCACCCTGGTTCAGCGGACCTTCAGTGGTCTCAACAGCTTTCTGACCCTGGCCATCCCGCTGTTCCTCCTCACCGCCGAGATCATGAACGAGTGCGGCATCACCGACAAGCTGATCAAACTGGCGCAGTCGATCGTCGGACGCATCAAGGGTGGGCTCGCGCACGTCAACATCGTCGTCAGCATGGTGTTCGCCGGCATCTCGGGATCCTCGACGGCCGATACCGCCGGTGTCGGATCGGTCCTGATCCCTGCCATGAAGAAGAAGGGGTACAGCCCGGAATTCGCGGTATCGGTCACGGCCGCCTCATCCACGATGGGCGTCATCATCCCGCCCAGTATCATCGCGGTGATCTACGCCGCCACCGCCGGAATCTCCGTCGGGGCGTTGTTCATCGCCGGGATCATGCCGGGGGTGCTCATCGGACTCTCCCAGATGGTCATCTCCTACCTGTTCGCCAAGAAGTACAACTACCCCTCCGAACCCAGGATGAAGTGGTCGGATCGGTTCCGGGCGATCGTCGGCGCGATTCCGCCGCTGCTCAGCCCGGTCCTGATCATCGGCGGCATCGTCGGAGGCTTCTTCACCCCCACGGAGGCTGCTGTCATCTCCGTGACCTACTCGCTGGTCCTGGCCCTCTTCTACCGGACCATCACCCCGCAGCGGCTCTGGAAGGTGCTGATCCGTGCTGGCCTGACGTCATCGGTCACCTTGTTGTGTATCGGAGTGGCCACGGTCTTCGGCTATCTGATCTCGATCTACCGCGTCCCCCAGATGCTCGGGGACTGGATGGTGGGCTTCTCCGACAACCCGTCGGTCTTCCTGCTCCTGGTCTTCGTGCTCTTCCTGGTCGCGGGCACCTTCATGGACGCGACCCCGTCCATCATCATGCTGACCCCCATCGTCGCGCCGATCGGGGTCGAGATGGGCGTCAACCCGATTCATCTGGCGGTGATCGTGGTGACCACGCTCGGCCTCGGCCTGGTGACACCGCCCTACGGGCTCTGCCTCCTCCTGGGATGTCAGATCGGGGAGACCACCTTGCAGAAGGTTCTCCCGGTGGTGTCCATCTTCATCGTCAGCGCTGTGCTGATCATCATGCTCATTCTCTTCTTCCCGGAGGTCGCCTTGTGGGTCCCGCGTGTCTTCACCCCAGAGTTCATGCCCTCCTGACGACAGGGAGGAACCGGTGATGTCGCCTCGGCCCGTGGTCTCTCTCGGTGAGCCGGTGCTTGATCTGGTGTGGGGCGGGACAAGCCCACGAGGGAACTCGACCTTCGAGGCCTACCCCGGCGGCGGCGCAGCCAATGTGTTGGCCCAGGTGGCACTGCTGGGCGGGGAGGCGGCGATGATCGGCGAGGTCGGCGACGACTTTCTCGGACGCGGGTTGCTGGACCGCATGGGCGCGCTGGGTATTGACACCAGCCTTGTCCGAGCCTCCGCAGCCAGGCCGACCGGTGTCGGCTTCGTTCTGCTCGCCGAGGACGGAGAACGGAGCTTCGTCTTCCATCGCGACGCCGGCGCGCGCTCCGCGCTGTTCACCGACGACGATCAGGCCTTCCTGCGCGAGGCGGGTTGGTTCCACTTCACGTCGGTCACGCTGGGTTCCGCGCAGCAACGCCAGGCGACCTTGAGCGCTGTCGCCTGCGCCCGAGCCGCCGGGGTTCCGGTCTCCTTCGACGTGAACTATCGGCCCTCACTGTGGGAAGAACCCCGGAGAGCCGTGAGCACGATGCTGCGGTGCTGTGAGACGGCGACGGTGGTCAAGATGTCCGACGACGAGCGGGATGCTCTGTTCCCCGGTGATTCGAACGTCTCGTGCGCCGAACGCCTCCATCGATCCGGGGTGGCGCTGGTGTGCATCAGCCTCGGTCGTGCGGGCAGCTTCTTCTCGGTGCCCGGAATCCACGGTGACTGTCCGACGGTGCCGGTCAGGTCATGCGACACCACGGGCTGTGGCGACGCGTTCATGGGAACGCTGCTGCACGGGATCCGGGCGCGGGGCGGGCTGAGCTGGGTGACAGCGGCCCGCCGGTCGGAGCTCGAGGAGCTCTTCGCCCGGGCCAACATCGCCGGAGCTGTCTGCTCCACCCGGTTCGGCTCCATGACGGCGGTCGCCTCGGCTGCCGAGATCGATGAACTCCAGAAGGGACTGCGGCGATGAAGGACACCTTCGTGATCTGGGGAGCTGGTCGGGAGGGCCGGGGGTTCCTCGCTGATCTTTTTCAGAACGTCGGCACCGTTGTCCTGGTGGACGAAGACACTGAGCTCATTCACCGGTTGCAGGAGCGCGGCCAGTACACCCTGTACCACCATCCCGGCGTGGGTCACCCGCCGCACACCTCGCGTGTGGCGGGGTGGGAGGCGGTTCACACCGAGGCGGAGGCGGTCATCGGGCATGTGGCGGACGCCTCAGCCCTTTTCCTCTGTATCTATATCGAGAGCATGGCCGACGCTGTGGGGAGGATCGCCGACGGGCTTCGGGTTCGCCATGCGGTCAATCCCGAGGCGCCCCTGGACGTCTTCATCTGCGCCAATTCGCTCAACTACGGGCCCACCCTTCGCGGGCTCTTCCTGGAATCGCTTCCGAAGGAGTTGCACCTGTGGTTCGCCGACCGGGTGGGGATCGTCGAGACGCTGGTCCGTCGCACCTGCGTGACACCGTCGGAGGATGCCGCCGCGAACGAGCCCCTGAGCCTGGTGACGAACGCGTTTCCGCGGCTGTTGATCGACGGCGGGGCGACCAAGGGGAACTTCTCGGCCTACGACGGTCTGGAGTTCAGTGATGACATGCGTCGGGACGAGCGCCTGAAGATCTTCACCTACAACCTGCTCCATGCGGCCTACGCCTACCTCGGCCATCGGAAGCACTACACCTACCTTGCTGAATCCAGGGATGACCCCGAGGTGCAGCGTGCGGCGGAACAGGCCTACGCCGAATCGAAGGCCGGGCTGACCTCGCGTTACGCGATGTCCGCGGCGGCCGCGGACGCCCTGGAAGACACGATGTGGCGCTACGTCGTCACCCCGGCCCTTCACGACCGGGTGGATCGCGCGGGCTTCAACCCGATCCGCAAGCTCAGCCGGACGGAGCGTCTGGTCGGATCTGCGCTCCTGTGTATGGAGGAGGGGATCGAACCGACCGCGATCGTCCAGGTGATTGCGGCGGCCCTCACCTACACCAACGAGGGCGATCCGTTCGCCTGTGAGCTCAATCAGCTGGTCCGGGAGTCGGGCCCCCGCGTGGCACTGGAAACGTGCTCGGGCCTCGACCCGACCGATCCGCAGGATGCCCAGTTGCTGGACTGGGTGATCGCAGCCGTCTGAAGCCGCATCCCACTCACGGGTCGGCGCCCCGCTCGCGCAGCTTCTCCGGTTCCCGGGTCACTTCAGTTCATCGGCGAAGTAGCCAACACCGAGCAACCCGAGGTGACGGCACAGTGGCCGCGACGAGCTTCCCGCCGGTACCGGGATGCTGCTCACCTCGACCCCGAGACGGCCCCTGTCTGACGCGAGCCAGTTCACTCCCCCACCCACCGGCCTGATCGATGAGGACACCGGTGAAACCGTCGCCCAGAGCAGGTGCCCGAGGGGCTCCAGTCTGGCTGGCGTGACGATC